>JAHJIN010000170.1 GCA_018823415.1 Chloroflexota bacterium
TATGGCGTAATAGGTGCTCTGGGGTGTAGCACCCGTCACGGAGAGGCCATTATATAACCGCAGCCTGATTTTGAGAAGCCGCACTCCCCGCTCGCGGCGTTAAGTTGACGCATATGGGGCCCCACCAGCAGGAGCCTGCTCAAGGCGGCCATGACCCAGTTACACATGTCGGCCCGGGCCTATCTCGCACGCAAAGCGTCAAACTAGCTCGCACCATCGCCGACCCCACGCGACAACGCCAGGCCTTGCGTGGGGCCTGGCGTCGTGGCCGGGTCGGAGGCCATCCAGCCGGCGTGCCCCTCGCAGACTCGGGGCAGGCGTGGCAGAGGCGATACGGTACCGGCCCCGGCAGTTTGCGTGACGGTGGTTGCACGCGACGGCCCAGGCCTATCATCGCACGCGAAGCGTGACGCTTCGCGCCCGCACCCGCAGGGGGCTGTGCCGGGCACTGTGTGTGGCCCGGACCATCACGGATTTGGCCGGCTCCGAGAGTATCGAGCTGGCGCCCCCTTTGCAGACTTGCTCGCCAAGATCTTGATTGTCACACTCGTTTTTGCTATAATGGACTTGGTACAACGACTCGGCACCCGAACAGGTTCCCGACATTACCCCGTACTTGATTTTAGACGGCCAAAGAGGTAGAAGCCACTTTCAGCCAACTTCTTGTTCCCACCACTGTCAAGGCCAGCTCCGCCGACGCCTGGGGCATCTCTGTCGACCTGACCACCACCAACGCCAGCGGCCCCGGCTCGCTGCGCCGGGTAATCCTGGACGCCAACGCGAACCCCGGCCGGGATACCATCACCTTTGGCGTCGGCGGTACCATCGCGCTGACCACCACGCTGCCGCCGGCCGCGCCGCATCACATCTATCTGCCACTGGCGATCAAATCATAACCGGTAGGGGCACGCCCATGTGGCTGCCCGGCTGAGGGCGAACACGTGGGTTTGCTCCTACTGAGGTCCTATTGCCAACGCGACGAAAATGCGGTATCATGTTACTGCGGGAAGACACCGGGGAAGAGCAGACTCGCAGCCTGCTTGCGCACAAGGAGGTGCACCATGTCTCGCACACTTGCCCTCGCCCTGGCCCTCGTCACCCTGATGCTGGGCGCGTCAACCCCAGGCCTGGCCCTGGCAACCCCCGACGCGCCTGTTGATCTGGCCCCGACGATCATGTACCTGCAGGCGCCAGACCTGGTCATCACCGCCATCACCCCGGCCGTGAGTTGCGTAACAGACGGCACCTTGAGCGGCTCCATCGTGGTCCAGGTCCGCAACCAGGGCGATGGCAGCGCGGGTGCGTTCACCGTCCAGGTCACCGACGGTCAGGGGTGGACCGGCACCGGGACCTGCGGCGGCCTCGCGGCCGACGCTTCTGCGGACGTCGTCATCGACACTGCCACCTGGAACCCGGCCTGTAACTTTTGCACCGCCTATAGCTTGAACGCCATCGCCGACTTGGCCGATGCTGTGACGGAAAGCGACGAGACCAACAATACCTATGGCCCCGTATCCTGTACTCCCCCGGTCCCCGACCTGACCGTCAACAGTGTCACGCCGGCGGTCATGTGCGTCAGCGACGGCAATCTCCAGGGCAGCGTCACCGTCAATGTCTCCAACATTGGGTGCGCCGCCGCCAATGGCGTGGTGGTGCGGTTGACTTCCGACTGCGGCATCGTCTTCACCGACCAGACCGTGAACCTGGCCGCCGGGGCCAGTACCGATCTGGTGTTCAACTTTACCCCGGATTGCGCCGCCTGCACCTGCACCTTTATCGCCGACATCGATCCGGACAACACCATCTGCGAATGTGCCGGCTACAACAACGTGACGTTCGGTGCCCCCTACACCATGAACGTGCCCGACATCGTGGTCGATAACGACACGCTGGGCGTCTCCTGTTCCGCCGACGGCCAGGTCACCGCATCCGGCACCGTCACCCTGAGGAACGACGGTTGCGGTCCCAACCTCACCGCCAACGTCCCCATGCGGTTCACGCTGTACGATAACACCGGCTGCAGCGGCAATACAGTGGCCCAGTGGACGCAACCCTTTACGGGCGTGTCCATCCCGGCTGGTGGGGGCAGTCAGATTTTCGCCATCACACCCCAGACATTCTCAGCCAACCTGTGCACCAACTCTACCGGCTGCCAGGTCTCCATCCGCGTGGAAGCGGATTATACCGGTGCTATCTGCGAGTGCAGCGGCACAAATAACACCCGCTGTACTGATAGAACGGTTGACATCCCGGACCTGGTGGTGACGGACATCGATTTCACCAATGTCACCTGCACCAGCGACAGCTTGGGCGGCAGCGTGCGGGTTACCATCCAGAACAACGGCTGCGCGACCGCCAGCAACTTCCCGGTGGCCCTGGCCACGGACGGCTGCCTCTCCTTCTCCAATCAAACCGTGGCCTCGCTGGCCGCGGGGGCCTCCACCACCGTCATCTTTGCCATCAGCGGTTCCTGGAACGATTGCAGCGATTGCAGTTGCCAGTTCACCGCCACCGTGGACCCCACCAACGTCGTGTGCGAATGCGACGGCACCAACAACCAGCGGACCGAAACCTACACCTCCAACCGGCCGGATCTACAGGTCAACAGCGCCACGCCAGCGGTTACCAGTGGTGGCGGCGATCTCCAGGGCACCGTCACCGTCAATGTCTCCAACGACGGGTGCGCCGCCGCCAATGGCGTGGTGGTGCGGTTGACTTCCGACTGCGGCATCGTCTTCACCGACCAGACCGTGAACCTGGCCGTCGGGGGCAATGCCAATCTGGTGTTCAACTTTACGCCGGATTGTGCCAACTGCACCTGTCGCTTTACGGCGACCATCGATCCAGGCGACGCCATCTGCGAGTGTGACGGCACCAACAACGCGCTGTCCTCCGCCCCCTACGATCTCGCTCCCGAAATGCGCGTGGAAGGCAATGGAATCGAGATCGGCAGCGGGGATACGACCCCCTCGCTCGCCGATCACACCAACTTTGGCGGCGTGGACGTCGTCGGCCAGACGGTCGTCCGCACCTTCAGCATCCGGAACACCGGCACGGCGTATCTGGACCTGTCGGGGAGTCCCCGGGTAGCGGTTGTTGGTCCCCACGCGGCCGAGTTCATGGTCACTGCCCCACCCGCGTCGCCGGTGGCCGTCAGCACCACGTTCCAGGTGACCTTTGACCCGGCGGCCCCTGGCCTGCGGTCCGCGACGCTGCGCATCGCCAACGACGACGCCGACGAGAACCCGTACGAGTTCGCCATCCAGGGCACCGGCACCACCGCCGACCTGGCCATCACCAAACAGGTGGGCCCGCCCGTCGCCGCGTCAGGACAGACGATCACGTACACGCTGGTCTACAGTAACGCCGGGCCCGGCACCGCCACCGGCGTGGTCATCACCGACGTGGTGCCGGTCACGCTGACCAACGTGAGCTATGCCAGCAGCGGCGCGACCATCACGCCCACCGGCAGCATCTCCTACACCTGGCAGGTGGCGGACCTGGCGCCGGGTGCTGGCGGCGTCATCACCATCACCGGCGTGATCAGCCCCGGCCTGGGTAGCACGACGACCTTTACCAACACGGCCACCATCGCCGCCTGGCAGGTGGACCCGACGCCCGGCAACGCCAGCAGCTCAGCCGGCGTCAGGGTGTGCGGCTCTTGCCTGGCCACGCCGGACGACGGGGCCACGGTCTATTCCACCGTCCAGGCGGCTGTGGACGCGGCCCCAACCGGCGGCACCGTCAAGGTGGCCGGCACCTGCGTCGGCGTAGAAATGCGGGCCGGCGTCACCCAGACCGTCTACATCAGCAAAACCCTCACCGTGCGCGGGGGGTACATTAACACCAACTGGACCACGTCCAATCCGGCTGCGTACCCCACCACGCTGGACGCACTGGGACAGGGCCGGGTAGCCTACCTCGCTGGCGGCAGCGTGACCCTGGAGAGCCTGCGCCTCACCGGCGGCCATGCCGCCGCCGGCGGTGGGAACTATGGCGGCGGGGTGTATGTCGGCTCTGGTAGTGCCACGTTGAGCGGGGGGCAAATCATTAGCAACACCGCCGATTACGGCGGTGGGGTGTACGTCGAAACGGGGAGCGTGACGTTGAGCGGCCAAGCGCGGGTCATCAGCAACACCGCCGAATATGGTGGTGGGGTGTTCGTCGAGTGGGGCAGCGCGACGTTGAGCGGCGCGCAAACGCAGGTCGTCAGTAACACCGCCCAAGTAAGCGGCGGCGGGGTGTACCTCAGCTCTGGTAGTGTCACGTTGAGCGGTGCGCAAGCAGAGATCCGTGGCAACACCGCCACCTACGGCGGCGGGGTGTACGTCGACTCAACCACTGCTGTCTTTACGCAGACCGGGGCCAGCACGATCAGCTTCAACTCCGCCAGCGACCATGGCGGTGGGGTGTACGTCGGCTCTGGTAATGCCACGTTGAGCGACGCGCAGGCGCAGGTCATCAGCAACTCTGCCAGCTACGGCGGCGGGGTGTTCGTCGCCTCTGGTAGTGCCACATTGAGCGGCGGTCAGGTCATCAGCAATGCCGCCACCTGGTATGGCGGCGGAGTGTACGTCGGCTGGGGCCAGGCCACGTTGAGCGCGGGGGAGATCCGCGGCAACACCGCCAGCCGCGGCGGCGGGGTGTGCCTCCAGTACACTGGTAGCGTCTTCACGCAGACCGGCGCCAGCACCATCCGCTTCAACTCCGCCAGTAGCTACGGCGGCGGGGTGTACGTCGAATCGGGCAGCGCCACGCTGAGTGGAGGCCAAGTCGCCGGTAACACCGCCCAATCCACCGGCGGCGGGGTGTACGTCGGCTGGGGCCAGGCCACGTTGAGCGGGGGGCAAATCATCAGCAACACCGCCGTTGGAGGAGGCGGGGTGTACGTCTTCTCTGGTAGTGCTACGTTGAGCGGCGCGCAGATCGTCAGCAACACCGCCCTATGGGGCGGCGGGATGGACATCCTCCTTGGCAGCGCCACGTTGAGCGCGGGGGAGATCCGCGGCAACACCGCCCTGGACCGCGGCGGCGGGGTGATGCTCGAGTCAGCCCCTGCGGCCTTTACGCAGACCGGGGCCAGCATCATCAGTTTCAACTCGGCCGGAGACCTCGGCGGCGGGGTGTACGTCGGTGCTGATGGTAGGTTCACATTCAGCGGCGCGCAAGCGCAAATCACCAGCAACACCGCCGATTATGGCGGCGGGGTGTACGTCAGCGTTGGTAGTGCCACGTTGAGTGGGGGGCGCATCATCAGCAACACCGCTGTTGGCGGCGGCGGGGTATACATCCGCTCGGGCACAGCGACATTGAGCGGCGGGCAGGTTATCAGCAACACCGCCGAATACGGCGGCGGGGTGTACGTGGGCTATGCCGGTGCGGTGTTCACCCAGACCGGCGTCAGCACCATCACCCTCAACGCCGCCGCCTACGCCGGCGGTGGGGTATATGTCGCCACCGGCCGCGCCGCGTTGAGCGGCGGGCAGGTCATCAGCAACACCGCCGAATACGGCGGCGGGGTGTTCGTCTCCAGCGGCCGGGCCACGTTGAGTGGCGGCCGGATCATCGGCAACACGGCCGGCGACGAAGGCGGTGGGGTGTATGTCTCCCTGCCCGGCGCCGCCTTTACGCAGACCGGCGCCAGCACCATCACCCTCAACTCGGCCATCCGGGGCGGCGGGATGTACGTCGACTGGGGCCAGGCCACGGTGAAGGGCGCGCAGGCGCAGATCCGCGACAACTCTGCCCTCAGCGGCGGCGGGGTGTTCGTCAACTGGGGCAGCATGACAGTGAGCGACGGGCAGATCGTCAGCAACACCGCCAGCCAGGGCGGCGGGATATCCGTCGATGACGGCCCGGTTACGGTGAGCGGCGCGCAGGCCCAGGTCAGCTACAACACCGCCACCTACGGCGGCGGGGTGTACGTCCTGCGAAGCAGCGATACCACCCTGACGGACGCGACGGTGAGCCACAACGGTGGCGGCGGGGTGTACGTGGACGGCGGGACAGTGCGGCTCTTTACCACCACCGTGAAAGCCAACGACGTGGGCATCGTCGTGGGCGACGGGGCCGCCGGCAGCCTGGTGGCCCACCACAGTGTCATCAGCGGCAATACCACGGCCGGGCTGACCTACGTCGGCGTCACGCCGACCGACATCGACGTGACCCTGGGCGGCGCGCCGGGCCTGACCAACGCCTTTGGCAACAACGGCCCGGGCGGGATGCTGAACGTGGACGTGAGCGCCCCCAGCACGCGCCAGCCCATCCACGCCTTTTACAACGACTGGGGCGTGGTTGGCCTGGCGGCCATCGAGAGCACCCTTTACCACCAGCTCGACAACCCGGCCCGGGCCCGGGTGGAATACTATACCCTGACCCTGAGCACCGCGCCGGCGACCCAGGTGGCCGACGGTGTGGCCTCGGTAGACCTGACGGCGACGCTGACCGGCGTGCTGGACCTGCCCGTGGGCGAGGTCATCTCGTTCACCACCAGCCTGGGGACACTGAGCGCCCCGGCAGCCCCGACGGACGCCAGCCACCAGGCCGGCGTCAGCGCCACCTCCACGGCCGCCGGCACGGCGTGGGTCAGCGCCACCACCGCCGCCGACCCGCAGTGGGTCTGGCCGGCCGCAACCACCGTCCTCTGGCAGGGCTGCGACGTGGGCATCCAAAAGTCGGTGGCGCCGGCGGTGACCGGGCCCGGCCACGCCATCATCTACACCCTGGTCTACAGCAACACCGGTCCCATGGTCGCCACCGGCGTCCTCATCATCGACGTGGTGCCGGTGGGCCAGATTGGCAATCTGTCCTACGCCAGCAGCGGCGCGGCCATCGCCCCGGTGGGCACCGTCTCCTACACCTGGCAGGTGGCGAACCTGACGCCGGGCGCCGGCGGGGTCATCACCATCACCGGCGTGATCCGCCCGGGCCTGAGCGGCGTCTTTAGCCTGACCAACCAGGTGGCCATCACCAGCAGCGTGGCCGATACGAACCCGGCCAACGACACGTCCACGGCCGCCAACACCATCGACGCCGAGCCCCCGGCCCCGCCCACGTTGGTCAGCCCGGCCAACGACGCGACGACCGGCGACAACACGCCCACGCTCACCTGGAACATCAGCCCCAGCCCAGACGCGGCCGGCTACCAGGTCGATTTCGCCGGCACGGTGATGAATGTAGGCAACGTAACTACATACAACCCCGGCCTCCTGGCCGACGGCGTCTATACCTGGACCGTGGCCGCCTACGACGCCGTGGGCAACGCCGGCGCATATGCCACCGTCTGGTCGTTCACCGTGGACACCACGAGCCCGGTCCCGCCCACACTGGTCAGCCCGGCCAACGGCGCGACGACCGCCGACGACACACCGACCCTCACCTGGAACATCAGCCCCAGCCCGGACGTGGCCGGCTACCAGGTCGATTTCGCTGGCACCGTCACCGATGTAGGCAACGTGACCACGCACAACCCCGGTCTCCTGGCCGACGGCGTCTATACCTGGACCGTGGCCGCCTACGACGCCGTGGGCAACGTGGGGGCTTACGCGGCGGTCTGGTCGTTCACCGTGGACACCACGGCCCCGGCCCCGCCCACGTTGGTCAGCCCGGCCAACGGCGCGACGACCGGCGACGACACGCCCACGCTCACCTGGACCGCCAGCCCCAGCCCGGACGCCGCCGGCTACCGCGTCGATTTCGATGGCACCGTCACCGATGTGGGGAACGTGACCACGCACAACCCCGGTCTCCTGGCCGACGGCGTCTATACCTGGACCGTGGCCGCCTACGACGCCGTGGGCAACGTGGGGGCTTACGCGGCGGTCTGGTCGTTCACCGTGGA
>JAHJIN010000171.1 GCA_018823415.1 Chloroflexota bacterium
CTCGCTGAACACCCCGAGGTCATCCTGGCCCGGGTCTTTGCGAACGACGAGGCCGGGCAGGCGCTGCTCAAAGAGCACGCGGAGGCCTGGCGCAACCGGGAGGACATCCGGGTCGGCTGGTGGAAGGCCGGGCGCTTTAGCCAGGCCAAACGCCGCCAGAAGCGACGGGCCCAGCCCTTCTACCAAATCGAGAACCTGCCGGCCACAACCCCGGCTGACGCCCCGGATATGGTCATCGACCGCCGGGGCCGCTACACGCGGTTGAGCCCCACGAGCGCCGTCGCGGCGCTCCAATACGCCGAGATCGAGGCCCGCGACACCCGGATCGTGCCCGCGCCTACCTATGAGGACGTGGCGATGGGCACCGGGGTCATGGCCATCCTGGACCGGTGGGGTCTCCGCGCCGAGCCGGCGCCGCAGTTCGCCGGGCGCCTGCGGAACTTTTTCCGTCAGGCGGCCTGGCACCTGATCCCGCTGCCGGACACGCAAGAGACCCTGGACCAGGCGGTCGAACTGGCCGCCAAGGTGTATAAAGACAACCCCATCGCGCGCTATCTGCCCACCGTGGCCGAGTACACGGCGCGTTACTGGCACTACCGGCGGATCACCGAAGAACTGCAGGCCGAGAAAGGCTTTGACCTGTACGAGTACCAGGTCCACGACGTGGCGGTGCAGGCCATGCGCCGCTGGACCTATCTGAACTGGGATATGGGACTGGGCGTGCGTCCTGTCAAGCTGTTGGTGTGAACGTCTGCCGCAGACTGAAACTGCGGTGGGTCCGTAAGGACATCATAGAACCTACCTCAACGTTCTAGCGACGAATCGGGCAGGCCGGGGACCCGAGCAGGAGCCGGTCTGAAGCCCCGAGGACAATGTAGGCATATTCGAGGCACCCTGACACTCGATGAGGCCGCTAGTCGCGCCTGGATATGGCTAGGAGACGAACCATCGTCGAGGCATCGTTACCATGAACCGGACTGGAAATGTTAGGGATGGTCCGGGATATTGAGGTCAATCCACTCCCTCGCCTAATGGGAGCAGAACTTGCTTGTGGTTCATCGAGTACTGCAAGCATGACCTGGCTGTATAGAGGTATAACAGCCAGGATAGGGCCTCCGGTGTATAGATGGAGCCTAAGTCCAGGGAGAGACACACCAACGGAACAGGAGAACCCGCATCATCGACCCGGGACGGCCCGGGATGGGATAGCTGCGTCTGATGTGGTGATGCGGGGGCGGAGGACTCTGTAGTAGTCAATAGCGGTAGGGTAATGCCTACCTCACGGCGAAGGGAGTCCAGCGAGATGCGCCATCTCGCCTAGAGCCGGATGCGGGGAAACTCGCACGTCCGGTTCGGCAGTAGGGGGATGGGAAACCACCCTGGTCGCAAGGCCAGGAGATGCGTCCTGTCCCTACTATAACAAGACTCGGGCGGCCATTGCCTGGGCGCTCACCCTGCACCGGGCCGGCCAGATCCAGCGGGCGCTGTTCGTGCTGCCGCCCTCCATCCTGGACCTGGCCTGGCGCGATGAAATGGAGCTGGAGTTGGGGTTGGCGGAAGGGCAGGACTTTATCTTTGTCCGCTCCACCGCCGACTTTGCCCACCCCGCTCCCCTGCACTTTGTGGCCTACACTACCCTGTCGAACATGCCCGCGGTACCCTGGGGCCAGAGCACCTGGACCTATCGCGGCTGGGGGCCGGGCGTCAAGCCCAAGGCCATCCAGCTCGACCCGGTGACGTGCCCCCAATGCGGGACTGTGTTCACCGAAGAACGTTGCCCTAACCCAGCTTGCGGGGAAGGGCTGTGCTACGAATGCCACAACCGGCTCGTGGCCGGTAAATGTGTCACCCCGGGTTGCTTCAAGCACGGTCAGGAGATCAACAAGGTGGTACGCTTCAAGCGGGGCATGAGCGACGTGTGCCCCCGCTGCCATGAGGCCGGGGTATGGAATGGCTACTACTGTAAGGCGTGCGGTTGGTCCGACCGGCAAAGCGTGCCGGCCCGCTACGTGCGGGCCAAACACGCGACGCCGCCGGTGCACTGCCCGGCCTGCGGCGAACCGGCCGATAGCTGGGACCGCTGCACCAACGCGGCGTGCGCGCAGCACGGCCAGGCCGTGACCAAACGGTATCAGCCGGCCCGGCAGCGCCGCGCCCGGCAGCAGACGCCGGTCTACCGGGGCTATGATGCCCTCATCCTGGATGAGGCACACATGATCAAGAACTTTCGCACGCTGCGGGGCAACGCCTGCATGGCGCTGCGCGGAGTCCGCTACAAGATGGCCCTGTCGGGCACCCCGATCATGGGCTACATCCAGGATTTCTGTCGCCAGGGCCAGTTCCTGTGCGACGGTGACCTGGGTAAAATGCTGTTCCCGTTCCCCACGGAGCGGGGGTCGCAAAAAGCCTTCATGAACACCTTTGCCTTTTACGTCACGCGCCGGATGCCCACCGGCAAGATGAAGAAGCTGCAGGAGGCCAGCCGCATCAAGAACCCCCAGCTGTTCTGGCGAATGACCGCCTCGCTGATCATCCGGCGCCGCAAGGACGACCCGGCCGTGGCCGACCAGATCAAGCTGCCGCCGCGGCATGAAGAGGTTATCCGCATCGAGCCCAGTCAAGAGCAACAGCAAGTCATCCACTGGGTAGAGACCGAATACCTCAAAGAGTACCGCGAAATGTGCGGCAAAGAGGCGCGCGGCGAGAGCGTGTCGCTGGGCGCCCTGAGTGCCCTGATGTGGGCGCAGCGCCGGGCGGCCAGCGTGCCCAGCTTCTTTCCCGAGATCTGGCAGATGGGCTGGCCGCTCTGGCCCAAGCAGGAGACGCTGGAGGCCATCATCGCCGACGCCGTGGGCACCGGGCGGCGGGTCGTGGTATTCACCGGGCTGAACCCGGCGGCAGAGTGCATCATCGAACGGCTCCGCCTGCAAGGGTACCAGGTGCCGCGAGTGCCCCTGACCCACCGCACGCCTATCGCCCAGCGCACGCCCATCATCCGGGCGTTCCGGTCTGACGAACCTGACAGTCCGGACGTGCTGGTGATGGGGTTGCTCTGCGGCAACACCGGCCTCACGCTCACGTCCAAGACCCATCCCATCGACGTGATCATCTATGACCTGGACTGGTCCCCGGGCCAGGTCAACCAGGCCAAAGAACGGGTCTGGCGCCCGAGCCAACGCTACCCGGTGAACGTGTACACCCTCGTCACGAAACAGTCTTTTGACATGGATATGGACGAGCTGGTGTTCAACAAGAGCCGGGGGCAGGCGCAGGCGCTGGACCACGAAGACCCGGACGCCATAGTCCGGGCGGAGGGCCTGACCCACCGCGAGATGCTGGACGAGATGGCCCGCCGGATCTCGCGGCGCCACGCGGACCAGGCCATCGCCCAGGCCGAACAGGCGCTCATGGCCGCCGACTATACCGGGGCCATCACGAGCCTGGAAAACATCAACCTGGGCGCCCTGCGGGGCGAGCAATCCCAGCGGGCCTGCCAGGTGCTGTTCCAGGGCTATACCGGGGCGTTGCAGCAGCCGGCCTCAGACCGGCACGACGAATGGCGCACGGCGCTGATCCGCCTGTCGGATCACATGGTCCAACGCGGCGTGCCCATGCAAAGAGCCGCCTGAGCGCGGCCAACCAGAGACAGGAGGTGTGAACCACAACCAAACCATGCCGTTACGGGCGACGCCGCCCGCAACGGGATGGCGTCGCCCACGCAACAACACTCAAGGAGGTTGTCATGGCGACACAAGAGACGATAGACCACGCGCGAGCGTGGGTCCTGAGCCTGATCGAGCTGGTACTCAATATGCGCAACCTCATCGGGCGCGAGCCTGACGAGCGCGAACAGTACCAGGAAGCCCAGGCCATCCGCCTGCTGTTGGCCTTGCTGGAACTGGGCGAGGCTGTGCCCGGCATCCTGCAGGTCGAGAGCTGGTGGGGCGGGAGTATGGAGCCCGCCACGCTGGAA
>JAHJIN010000172.1 GCA_018823415.1 Chloroflexota bacterium
TACTATTTTGGCAGCCAGCGCGTGGCCCTGCGCCGCACCGGGCACCCGGACCCGGCCCAGAACGGGCTGTTCTTCCTGCACGCGGACCACCTGGGCTCCACGTCCCTGACCACGGATGAGGACGGCGGCGACGCGGTCCAGCAGTGGTACTACCCCTACGGCGGCCAGCGCGCTGCCGACGGCGACCTGCCCACCGACTATCGCTTTACAGGGCAACGATTTGACTCTTATATTAACTTGTACCAGATGGGGGATCGGTGGTATAATGCCGAACTGGGCCGCTGGATCAGTCCTGATCCTATTATACCAGAACCCGGCAACCCCCAGGCCCTCAATAGGTACTCATACGTCTACAATAATCCGCTCAAGTACATCGACCCCACTGGGCATTGGGCAGATTCTGGTGATACTGACGTGGAAGAACAACAGAATGCCGACCCTCCGCCACCACCACCGATGGGAACGTGGGAATATATCCGATGGTTGTTGACGCTCGTACCAGAGGGACAAGAGGTCCTAACCTACATCAATTCGCACGGTACCAAGATTTATATCATTGGTAGCCTTCAGGATGCTGGAAATAGTCTCTACCCCAACAACATGATCATTCTCAATGCAAGTCGTTTCAGTGCGCAAGATCTGGCTACGCAGATCGATGTAGCTGGTGACATTGGGCATGAAGTAGAGCATCAGATATGGGGTCCCCGGGGTGCGCTGTGGCCCTCAAGGGAACAAGAGGGTGCCGCCTTTGCACGGGGGGATGCCGTCAAGGCAGCGTTGTTTAGGTATTTTGGAGACGAAGCGACAGCCGCTACATACAAGTTTCCCGACATGACCACTGAACAACGAATTGCTAATCTGCAAGACAATCCCGAATATGGTTCTGGCTGGTACACCGATCACCAAATCTGGGGGGTTGATCTGGTGAGGGATATGGGCAGTACCATACAATGGTGGTACAATGATTGGTGGTTCAATACGTACTGTAGCGGCAATGTCGAAGGCGTATATCCCTGACGACTGATAACTGTACAGAATGCGGAGGCCTGCCATGAGATTTCCACTATGTGTGATCGTGCTTCTACTAATGGTCAGCTCGACCCTGCTCTCAAGCTGTGTCACACCCTCGATGTGCCCATTGGCTCCGATTAGTCATTCACCCGTACGCCCGGCGAACATTGCCCGGCCGCCAGACTTGATCCTGCTCACCTATGATCCATTGTTCGCGACCGTCGCCCGCAACATGCATCCATCATGGTCGCCCGACGGTCGCGAGTTGGCCTTCGAGCGAGATCCTTCCCTTACAGGGGATTCTGGTCTGTGCATCATTCAGGCCGATGGCTCCCAACCCACGATGCTATGGCCCATTGGAGGTACGGGTACGATGGAACCCGCTTGGTCCCCCGTTGGCAACTGGATCGCTTGCTGGGTGTTCGAGCAACACGCACTCATGCTCTTGAATCGTGATGGAGAGCGCGGTCAGTATGTCACTGACAAGGGCAACCGCCCATCTTGGTCACCGGACGGTCAGCGCCTGGTCTACGAACGCTGGCTGTCCAGTAGCGACATTGACATCTGCCTGATCAACCGGGATGGAACCGGATTTCAAGCCTTGCTTGAGGGATCAACCACTGATCGGGACCCGGCCTGGTCCCCAGATGGGCATCGTATTGCCTTCGCTTCCAATCGAGACGGGGCCTACAATATCTATGTGATGAATGTAGACGGGACCCAGATCACCCAGCTCACTCACGCCACAGGTGATCCGAAAAGAGGCATGATCCAACCCACGTGGTCGCCCGATAGCACGCGGATTGCTTTCGTCTGCAGTTCTGACTCTATCTTTACGCAGCAGGGCGTACTCTATGTGGTCGATGCAGTTGGTGGAGAACCAAAGTTGCTCTTGGATGCCGACCGGTGTTTTGACCCGGCTTGGTCCCCCGACGGCACCTGGCTAGCCTTCTCGTATGGTGACTTGAACCCCAGCGGCCCTCTAGGATCGGACATCTATCTGTTGCGAATGGAGCAGTGAGCATAGTTGTACTCACACAGCACCGTCGCCGATGGCCACCAGGGCAGAAACAGAAAACGGAAGAGGTGCCACCGCCGGGCGGCCCTCCTCCGTCTCATTGGGGGGGTAAGGCCAGTATAGCAAACCCGCCCCGCCTTGTCAAACCTCCTCGGCCGCCATCCGGGTCTCCTCCAGGGCCAGGATGGCGGCCCGTAGCATTTGCACCGTCTCCCGCTGGGCGTTGTTGAGCGTGCCTGAGTTCAGCGCGTCCACCAATGCCAGCAACTCCCCGCTGCTGGGCGGTGGGGCCTCTGTATCCTCACCCAATGCCAGCCGGCTCTCCACTTCCCCCATCGCCCGGTAATAGTCGGCGGCCAGCGTGCCGTCATAGAGCCGCGCATAGCCCAGCGTGGTGTCGATGTGCTTGTGGCCCAGGATGGTCTGCACCGTCAGGATCGGCGCGCCAGCGTTCAGCAGCAGCGTGGCGCAGGAGTGCCGCAGTTGATGGGGCGTCACCAGCACTCCACAACGCTCCCCGTAGGTGCGCAGCCGCTCGTAGCAATAGCTGGGGCTCAGGGGCTGATGGCGGTGGATGAAGACATGCTCGCCAGGCGCCGGGCCGCGCACGGCCAGGTAGTCACGCAAGGCGTCCACCGTGGCCGCACTGAGGGGCACCACGCGGTCCTTGAGGCCCTTGGCCTGCTCCAGGCGCACCCGCTGGGCCTCCAGTTCCAGGTCCGGGAGCTGCAACCGGCGTATCTCGCCCACCCGGAGACCGCTGTGCAGCATGAGCAAAAACCAGGCCCGGTCCAGCACGCCCAGGCGCTGGCGGCGCCCGGGATCGGCTGCCGCCTCGGTCTCGATCTCTTGCTGCAAGCGCCGCAGTTGGGCCGGGGGCACGTCGCGGGGCAGCGCGGGGCCGACCTTCAGCGGCTCCAGGCGCAGGGTGCGGGCACACACCGGCCGGCCCTGTTCGGCCAGGAACGTGAGGA
>JAHJIN010000173.1 GCA_018823415.1 Chloroflexota bacterium
CTGGAAGGAAGGATTTCGAGACAAGGTTATGGAAACTTGCTGTGGACTGCACAACTTTCGGTTACACTTCCGGCCATGGCACTACGAGGCCGTTGGCTTTTAAATCGCTATAATGTCTAATAATCCACTATCCACAGCTAGCTCGCCTGGGCGTAGTACACCTCCGCTGGAGTGCGATAACCCAAGCCCTGATGGAGCCGCTCGTGATTGTACAGCTGAAAGTAATCGCGTAAACCCGCCTCCAGGGCCGGGACGGTGGCATAGCCCTTGGGATAGATGTCCTCGTGCTTGACCGTGCGCCACAGCCGTTCAACCATGATGTTGTCAAAGGCCCGGCCCCGGCCATCCATGCTGATGCGGATCTGGGCCTCGGCCAGGATGCTGGTGAAGGCCAGCGCGGTGAACTGCGCGCCCTGGTCCGTATTGAAGATGGTGGGCTGCCCGTGGTGCAGGGCCTCGTGCAGGACCTCCTGACAGAACCGGCCCTCGAGCGTGTTCGAGAGGCGCCAGGCCAGCACATAGCGGCTGTACCAATCCAGCACGGCGACCAGGTACATGAAGCCCTGCGGCAAGGGCACGTAGGTGATATCGGCACACCAGACCTGCTGAGGATGGTCAATGACCAGACCCCGCAGCAGGTAGGGGTACACCGGATGCCCCGGCGCGGGCCGGCTGGTCTGGGCCCGCGGATAGATGGCTTGCAATGCCATCACACCCATCAACCGCTGGACCCGTTTGTGATTCACGGCATGGCCCTGCCGCTGCAGATGGGCCGTCACGCCATAGGCGGGCGGTAGCCATAGAAAGGCATTCTGGTGTACTGTTGGTCAATCAACCGCATCAACTCCATGTTGTACTCGGATTCCGGCGCTGGTTCATAGTACAGCGAGGCCCGATTGAGGCCCAGGAGTTCGCATTGGCGCCGAATGCTGAACTCCGCCTGGTCCCAATCGACCAACTGACGCTTGGCTGCGACATCAGGCGGTAACTTTTTTTTTCAGCCACTCCAGTTCCATCTGGAGCCGGCCAATCTGTTCGTAGAGCTGGGCTTGCCGGGCTTCCTGTTCCCGTTGCTGGCGGGCAGTGCTGTTGGTAAACACCTGCAGCCCCTCCTCCAGCAAGGCTTGCTTCCAGTCGCGCACCAGGTTCGGGTGCACATTGAATTCGCTGGCGACTTCGTTGAGCGTACGCGTTTCTTTAGCCGCGGCCAGCGCCACCTTGAACTTGAAAGTCGCGCTGTGGCGGCGTCGCTTCTGAGTCATTAGCTGGATCCTCCTACATGCTAGAATTATACACCAAGTACTCTACCTTAGCATGTGGTCCAGTTTTTGGGGGTCATATCAAGTAACCCGGCGGTCAGGACAAACCGCTTGCCTTTTTGGCATAGATACTGAAAAAGCTCTGGGTTATGAAAGCCGTCGAAAGTTTGCTTGAGAATAATCGTTTCACCAGGATTCTCGACTGCAAAGGGTACTGGCTCTTCTCCTGCCGTTCCCTGAATGCAAGGGATACCTCCGCGCAACATGTACCGGGGCATCCAGTCTGACATGTCTGCTTCGAAACTGGCGCGAAGATGGATGACTTCTATGCCTTCGGTTCTGCACAAGGTCAAAAGGGTGGCGATATTGGCCGGAAAGTTGGGATAGATTTTGGCGGTTCGTTCTGACCAAAAGTCTCGTTGAACATCAATGAGCAGCAAGGCAAACTGTTCCCAATTGAGTGGTGTATTGGTCACCGAAAGGTTTGCTCCTTTGACTGAGGGTGGGCCTAATGAGGCGCGAAATGAACTGCCGCCAGGTTGCGGCGTGCCGCAGAGGGATATGAGGTTAATGTCTCACGCACGGACCGTAGGGTGAAATGGCAGCGGCGTGCAGCGGGCGACTGTCCCGCCGGCCATAATGGGGTAGCTCTTAATCCACAGACTGCATATGGCCCGCTCCAGCACCCGAGGGAAACTGCACAATCGCTATCGTTTGAGATGCTATCGTGACCCCGGCCTCAGCAAACGCGGTGAGGACGCGCTGACCAATCTCGCTGCGAAAAGTGCGTCGCAGATCGGTATCTACCGGGTATACCATTCCCAATTCAATCCAATTGTCCGTCAACTGGACAAACACGCGCGGTTCCAATGGTGTAATCTTGACCGCCAGTTTGCGCCGGGCCTGGCGACGTTGTTCTTCCGCTTGGCAACAGGTTCTGATAGTGCGCGCTTTCCTGCACCGCACTGAGCATAATGGCAATAGCGCGTTGCCAATCCGAGTCGTAGGTAATCGGCACGGTAATCTCGTCCCATATGTAATGAAGATGAAAAGAATAGTTGAACAACGGCTCCTTGAAAGTCAACTACTACCGCCTGAAAGGCGGTAGCTTGGAATGCGACTGAAAGTCGCCTAAAGCCCCCCGACACCCTTATCTACCGCGTTCCGGGCGGGCAACCCGCCATCCCTCGAAAACACTGACAACCACAAAGTC
>JAHJIN010000174.1 GCA_018823415.1 Chloroflexota bacterium
CACGTCTTTGTGGTCCACGACGACGGGCGCGTGGAGAGCCTGGGCCCCCGGGCCGACGACGCCTACTTTCAGGATCTGGCCCAGCGGGTGGCCGACAACACGGTCCAGCCCGGGGCACGCCCCCTGTCCGGGGCCTGGACCATCGTGGTCACCGACCTGCCCCGCCACCGCAGCCGCTTCACAGCTATCCTACCGCCCACCTCCGTGGCCGGGCCGGCCATCAACATCCGCCGTTTCACGATGGCCGTGCCGGAGCTGACCGAGTTGGTCCAGCGCGGGGCCATGAGCGAGGGGGTGGCCCTCTTTCTGCTGGAGGTGGTGGGCCGGCTGAACCTGTATATCGTGGGCCGCAGCGGGGCTGGCAAGACCACGCTGCTCAATGCCCTGGCCGGCCACTATCCCTCCGACGCCCTGGTGCTGGTGGTGGAGACCTTTCGCGAGTTGCAGCCCGGCCTGGCCCACCCGGTGCGGGCCGTGGCCCCGGCGGAATCCACGGCGGGGCACGTGACCGTCTCCGACATCGTCAACGTGGGCTTTACCCGCATGATGCCTCAGGGCATCCTGGTGGGCGAGGTGGTGGGACCCGAGGCGGTGGAACTGCTGGAAGCCATGGCCACTGGAGCGCGGGTCATGGCCACCGGCCACGGCGATTCGGTGCTGGGCGGCCTGTTCCGCCTGGAGCGCCTGATCCTGCGCCACTCCCCGGCCGGGGCGCAGCGCCTGGTGGTGCGAGAGGACCTGGCCGAAAGCCTGCACCTGGTGGCCTTCCTCGGCTATGATTTGCACGGGCGGCGCTGGCTGCAGCGCCTCAGCGCCGTGCTGGGGCTGGACGCGGCCGGGCGCTACCGCTTGCAGACGGTGACCCGCTGGAGCCCGGCCCTGGCCCGCTACGTGGGCACGGACGACGACGACCCGGCGGCGCCGGAGGTGACCTTTCCCGCGGCGCTGCGCGAGGTCATGCTGTGATGGAGGGCAAACCATGAGTATGGCGATTCCCCACGAGCTCGATGGCCCGGACCCGGACCCCTACCGCAACCTGGCCGCGGCGGTCATCTGGCAGGCCGTAGTGGACCTGCAGGGCGACGACCGGCGCCGGGCGGTGCAGGCCCGGTCCTGGCTGTTCAGCCCGGCCCTGGCCTGGTGGTGCGACCTGCTGGACCTGGCGCCGGAGGCCCTGCTGCGGCGGGTCTACCATCTGCCGGTCCGCCGCCGGCGGGCCGGGGCGGCGGCACCATGAGCCTGGGCGCCCTGCTGCCGGTCTTGTTCGCGGCCCTGGTGGCCCTGGCCGTGGCGCCGCTGGTTGGGTGGGGGCTGTGGCTACTCGGGGACCTGGTCCGTCAGGCCTGGGACCTACGGCACCAGCGGCGCAGCCGGCTCCCGGCCTGGCTGGCCGAGCTCGTGGCGGCGCAGCGGGCGGAGACCGGGCCGGTCCCGGCGCTGTTCGTGGGGGAGGCCCGGTCCCGCTGGGACCGGGTACTCCCCCGCCACTGGCAGGCGGCGCTGCCGCTCCTGCCGGGCCTGCTGGGGGCGTTGTGGGTGGGCTGGCGCGCCCCGCTCATCGCGGCCTTCTTGTTGGGCAGCAGCGCGGTAGTGGCCGTCTACCTGGCCCGGCGGGGGGCGACCCTGCGCCAGCGCCGCATCACCGACCAGGTGGCCGCGCTGGTGCCCGGGGTGCGCTCCCGCTACGCCGCCACGCCCTCGCTGCGGGAAGCCCTGGCCGGCACGTTGGACCAGGCTTCGTCCCGCGGGGTGGCGGAGATCGGCGCCCCGGTCCGGCCGGCCCTGGCCTGGGCGCTGTCGGCCAGCGCGGTGACCGGGGGACCGCCTTTGCCCGAGGCGCTGTTCCAGGCCGCCCGCCAGGTGCGCAACGAGTCCCTGCGCCAACTGGCGTTGGTGTTCTGGCACCAGGGCCGCCCGGATGATACCCTGCAGGGGCTGGACTTTCTGGCCGACCTGCTGGCCCGGCGGCAGCTCCTGCACGGCGAGGCGGATGGCGACCTGATGGCCTTGAAGCTCACGGCCCGGGTGCTCATGGGCTTCTGTCTGCTGACCGTGGGCCTGGTGCTGGCGGTGCCCTGGTGGTTTGATTTCTACACCTCAACCCTGAGCCGGCAAGGGCTGTTCATGGGCCTGGGGGCACTGGCCCTGGGGGTCTCGCTGTACTTTGACCGGCAACTGCTGGCCCTGGAGGAACGCCTTGTCTGAGTCATCGACCGCCCTATGGCTGACCGGCGGCTTTGCCGCGCTCGTCGGGCTGGGCGCTGGCGGCCTGGTCCTGGTGGCCCTGCAAACCGGGGCCGCGGCCCTGCCGGTGCTGCGCTGGCGGTGGCGCCGGGTCGGCCGGCGCCGGGGGTTGGCCCTGGCCGAGCGGATCGGCATTCGCCAGCCGCAAGCGGCGAGCATGGAAGCGGACGATACTGCCCTCAGCGAGGCGGAGGCCTTGGGCCTGGCCGGTACGCCCTGGGTGGCCTGGCAGGTGGTCTGCGGCGCGGCCGGGGTGACCCTGGGCTGGCTGATCTTCGGCGACATCAGCCCCTTGTTCGCCGGGGCCGGCCTGGTGGCCGTATTCCTGCCCCGGCTGGTCATGCGGATGCGTGCCGACGCCGCCCGCTGGGCTACTCGCCAGGCCGTGCGCAACCTGCTGATCTCGCTGCGGCTGTCCCTCAGCCTGGGTCAGGGGCTGCCGCAGGCCCTGCAGGTGGTGCACGACCTGTGGGCCGAGGAACCGGGGCTCCTGGCCCGGC
>JAHJIN010000175.1 GCA_018823415.1 Chloroflexota bacterium
CGCCGCATCTGGACTCCCGCGCCGAGATCCTGCACCGCTACGGCTGCGACACGAACGCCGCAACGAATGAACGCGTGCCAGATACCTGAGACAACCAACTATACCGTAATTTGAGTTTCATAAAGAGGTTTTCAATTCCCTGCCACACATTCTCTTCGATCGCATATGGAATGATGTCATCACCATGAACATCTGGGTGCGCTTCCGTCGCTCGTTTGACCGCCGGGATGATATTGTCCACTAACGGCGGGATGTTGCGCTCGAGCGGATGCCCCTCGCCGTGCAGCGCGTGGGTCACGGCCGTGACCGCGCCGCATTGCGTATGCCCCAACATGACAAACACAGGCGTGTGGACGTGCGCCACTCCGTATTCGATGGAGCCGATTTCGTCGGTATCACACACATTGCCGGCCACCCGGATCACGAAAATGTCCATGATACCGACGTCAAAGATCATTTCAACCGGCACCCGCGAGTCCGAACAGGTCTCCACCGTCGCGCAAGCATAGTTTTTCCCTGATCCTCGCTGCCGGCCAGCGCCAGGCGAGCGGCGTCGGCGTGAAGGTAGGTAGCCTTCCCAGAGTAAAAGCGCTCATTGCCTTCCCGTAGCATCTGTAGAGCCTGAGCCGGGCTCGGCTTTTCTCCAATGTGTCCGGCCGTCGCAACAGGCATCGCTGGGGAAGCAACATCGCAGCCCTCCAACGTCCCCAATATGGCCAGGCCCGCACCGCTTATCGAAAAAGCCCTTATAACCCAGGGCTTCAGCCCTGGGTTATAAGGGCGAGGCCCTGGCGTCATAAGGGCTCGACGCCAGGGCCTCGCCGTGGTCTCGCGGACTTGAGCCGCTCTTGATGCGCTTGACAGAGAAACCCTTCTTATGATAGAATGGGCGTGCTTAGCTAATGAAAGAGTTAGATAGTGGAAATAAAACAACCTACCAAGAAATATCACTCTGGTCATGCGATTGTGTACAGTTGTCAGTATCATGTGGTCTTTTGCCCCAAGTATCGGCGCCCCGTACTGACTGGGGAGATTCCCACCCGTTTGAGAGAACTCGTTCTGGAAAAGCAAGCCGACTATGGCTACGAGGTACTGGATATGGAGGTCATGTCTGACCATGTACACCTGCTCCTATCCTGTGACCCTCGGGTGGGGGTCAATCGCTGTGTAGGAAAAATCAAAGGCTACACCTCACGGGTGCTGCGCCAAGAATTCCCGCATCTCAAGAGCCGCTTGCCCAGTCTGTGGACGCGCAGCCGATTCATCTCCACCGTTGGTGCGGTCACACTGGAAGTCGTCAAACGCTACATTGAAGATCAAAAAGGCGTCTGATGCTGGTCAAGAAAGCCTTGCGGTACAGAATCTACCCTACTGCCGAGCAGGAGCGCCAGTTGGCGGTCCAGTTCGGCCACGCGCGGTTTGTCTACAACTACTATCGGGCCAAGCGGGATGCAGTGTATCAGGAAACTGGCCAGGGGATGAGTTGCTACGACACCATCAAGGACTTGACGCAACTCAAACGTCACCCGGATTCTGCTTTCCTGCAAGAGGCTGATTCACAGGTCCTGCAACAGTCCCTCAAGAATCTGCAAGCAGCCTACGACAACTGGTTTCGCATGTGTCGTGCAGGCACACTACCATCCAACCAGGGTAAGCAGCCCCGCAAAGATGGCAAACCACGCGGCTACCCGCGGTTCCACTCCAAACACGGCCAGCAGTCGATTCGCTACCCCCAACGGTTCAAGGTGCAAGACGGCCAGGTCTATCTTCCCAAAGTGGGCTGGGTCAAGGGCGTGTTCCATCGCCCCCTGGCAGGAACGGCGAAGAACTGTACCGTATCGAAAACCAAGAGCGGCAAGTATTTCGTCTCCATCCAGTGTGAAGTGGATATCCCGGACCCGGAACCCCGCGACGACGGCCGTGTGGGCCTGGACCTGGGCCTGATTGACTTTGTCACCACCTCCGAGGGAGAGAAGGTCCCGGCCCCCAAGTACCTGCGTCGAGCGGAGCGCCGGCTCAAGATTCGCCAGCGCCGCTTGAGCCGCAAGCAGCCAGGTTCGCACAACCGAGAGCAGGCCCGCCACCGGCTGGCTGTCCAGCACGAAAAGGTAGCGCATCAGCGGCGGGATTTCCACCACCAACTGAG
>JAHJIN010000176.1 GCA_018823415.1 Chloroflexota bacterium
CGGCAGCCCGGCTCGGGCGTGGCCGGCCAGGGCCAATCCGGCGGCCAGGCTGCCAACAGCTCTAGCAAAGCCATCCAGCGCCGGGCGATGGCGTAGGCCTCGCCCGCGGAGCGGGCCGGGTACACGCGCCACATGGTGAGCAAGGCCCGGTCAAACGGCTGGCCGATAACGCAGATGGGCACGCCGGCCACAATGGCAGCACACGGCCCCCCCCTGTTGCACGGCCTGCATGGCGGCCGCAAAGGCCCGGGCAAAACGTTGCGGATCCAGGGGAGGCACGGGCGGCATCGAAAAACCTCCTCAACTGATCAACCAATCTCCCGGCACCGGTGACCTGGCTAGCCCACATCAGCTGTCACTCCACAGCGACCATCGCCAGAAACACCGGCACCACCTGTGGGTCAAAGTGCTGGCCAGCTTGCTCCTGGATGTACGCCCGCGTCCGCTCCTCTGACCAGGCCGCGCGATACGGCCGGTCCGAGCGCAACGCGTCCCACACGTCCACCACGGCAAAGATGCGCCCCGCCAGGGGGATCTGCTCCCCTTTCAACCCCCGCGGGTAGCCGGTCCCGTCCCACTTTTCGTGGTGGCAGTAGGGGAGGTCCAGCGCTGGGCGCAGGTAGGCGACGGGCGCGAGCAGATCGTGGGCCAGGATGGGGTGCTGGCGCATAACCACCCATTCCTCGGCGGTGAGGGGTCCAGGCTTGCGCAGGACGCTGTCGGGGACGCCCATCTTGCCGATGTCGTGCAGCAGCGCGCCCCGGCGCACGTGCACCAGCTCCGCCTCGCTCATCCCCAGGGCCCGTCCCAGTTCCACGGCCATCTCGGTAACGCGCTGGCTATGCCCCTCGGTCTCCATGTCGCGCAGCTCCAGGGCGCGGGCCCAGCCCTCGATGGTGGCGTCGTAGGCCAGGCTCAACCGCACGTTGGACCGCTGCAAGTCGTTGAACAGAGCCGCGTTGTCCACAGCGATGGCCGCCTGCCGGGCCAACGTCTGCAGAAACTCGAGCCACTCCGGGTCCGGGTTCAGCGGGGCGCGGTGCCAGATCTCCAGCACGCCCTGGACCTGGCCCTTGGCGATGAGCGGCGCGGCATAGTAGGCTACAAATCCTTCATCCGGGAGCCGGGGCGAGCGTTGGAACCCGGTTTCCGCCTCGGTCAGGTCCGGGATACTGACGATGCGTCGTTCCAGGGCTGCGACGCCGGCGTGGCCCTCGCCCAGCCGCAGGCGGGTGTGCTGGAGGGCTGTGGTGCACGTCGGACTCGGCGGCTGGGGGCTGATCGGCCCCGCCGGCCCCGGCCGGGAACCAACGCCGGGCCGGGCGGGCTTGGCCATAGCGTCGCGAGTACGAGATGCCCGCGGGCAGACCGGCAGACTGGCGGGTGGCATCAACGGCTGGCATAGCTTTCCTCCGGGCAGCCTGGTCAGACTGCCGCTGCTCTCACTGACTGCGGGGGGGGGACGTGGCGGATGGCCGGCCGCTGCTGCGGCTGCTGGCGAACCACGGGTCGGTGGAGTCGGCCGGCGCGGGGCGCGTTTACCTGCACGCGGTGCTGACCGGCGGTGAACCCGGTCGAATCCGTCAACGGGGTGCTCTGTGGCCAGCGGGCTGGCGGAATCGTCTCGTTTGCGATCTGGCAGACCCCGGCTGCGCCGCCCGGTCGGTCACGGCCGCGTTCCTGTTGCCCCCTGCCGCCCGGCGGGGTCGTGGGCGCTCGTGGCTGGCCCGACCCCCACACCCTGCGACTGGCCGGCGTGCGCTCGCCGGCCGAGCTGCTGGGCTTTTACCACGGCGTCCCCCAGACCCAGCGCACCACCAGCTACGCCCTGGTGCCCCCGGACAAGATCAGCATCTACCAGCGCCCCATCGAATTGCAGTGCCGCACCGCCGACCAGGTACGTGCGATGGCGCCCAGGGTCGTCAGGCACGAGCTGGCACATCATTTCGGATTGAGTGATGACCGCCTACGCGAGATCGGCGCATACTGACGCTGTTGCACTCTTCTGCTGATTGAGGAAGAGGGACAGGTCACGCACCAGTCGTGCATCTAGAAGACCATACGCGAATCCTTGCTCTCTGCCACGAAATCGCCCATCATTTTGGGATCAGCGACGAACGCTTGCGCGAGATTGGGGCCTATTGAGCCCGGCTGGCCCCAATTCGTTCACCCCCGGCCATCACCCCCATACAACGTCAGTCGTAGATAGAGTTTAGGACAACGGCCCCTTGACACGCGTGCGGCGAACCGGTATAGTGATCGCGCCTAGTGTAGCCGTCCATGGGAATAGGAGGCCGACCATGTCTCGTCAGCATTCTCGCCCCCCGGCCAGTTTGCCGGTCATTCGCCAGTTGGTGCAGACCATCGGTCAGACCCAGGACCGCGCGACCTTGTACCAGGCCGTGGTGGACCAGGCCCGGGCTGGCGTTGGGGCCGCACTGGTCACGCTATCGTTTGTTCATCCCGAACGCAACGAGTTGACCGTCGAGTATGCAGCCGGCCAGGATTCACCACTGGCGCGCGCGATCCAGGAGCTTTTGACCCAACCGGTGGTCGGCTGGTCCGGGAGCCTGCCCGAGGGCGCGCGGGGCCGGGCCTACCGCGAGCGCGTCACCGTCGAGCACGACAGCCTGTGTGACGTGCTCCAGGGTCGTGTGCCCGTGGCCGCCTGTCGGGCCGCGGGCGACGCCGTGGCCTTTCGCCGCTATGTGGGCCTGCCACTGCTGGTGGCCGAGCAGAACGAGCCGGTGGGCCAACTGGGCTTCTTTTTCGCCGGTCCGGCTGATCTTGGACCCCAGACAACCGAACTAGAAATCCTGGGCGAGATCGCAGCCACCGCGGTGCGAACCATGCAAACCGTGGATACACTGCATCAGCGCACCCAGGAACGGCATTCAATTTTCCAGACCTCGCCCAGCGCCACACTCACGGTCGATAGTCGCCAGATCGTGACCAGGTATCAGCAAGCCAGCCGCGAACTTGAGGATCTCAAAGAGTTCCACGAAAGCATTGTCCAGAACATGGCCGAAGGTATTGTGATGACAGACCCGGCTGGCCGCATCACCTTTGTCAACCCGGCCGCGGCCGCCCTGCTGGGCTATGCCGTCGATGAACTCACCGGCCAGCATTGGACCCGTGTGGTGCCGCCCGACCAGCAGCCCATCGTCCAGGCCGCCGACGAGCGTCGCGCCCAGGGTCACGCCGATCGCTATGAACTGGAACTGGTGTGCCAGGATGGGGCTCGCGTCACCGTGTTGGTGGCCGGCAGCCCGCGCCTGGAGGCCAGCCGCTTTGTCGGCACTCTATCGGTCTTTACCGACATTGGCGAGCGCAAGCAACTGGAAGCGATCTTGTTACAGGCCAAGGAGGACTGGGAGCGCACCTTTGACGCCGTGCCAGACATGGTGTTCCTCCTAGATGCCGAGAGCCGGATCACCGGCCTCAACCGCGCCGCCGCCAAGGGCCTGGGCGTGAGCTTTCGGGATGCCATAGGTCGCCACTGCTACGAGTTGCTGCACGGGACTCAGGCCCCTATTCCAGGCTGTCCCTACCAACGCACGCTCGCCACGGCCCACGAGGCCCAGCAAGACGTGGAGGAACCGCTTCTGGGCAAAGTGCTGGATGTCACCACCACGCCCATCATCGAGCCCGATGGCCGCGTGACTGGCTGCGTCCACGTGGCCCGCGATATCACCGAGCGCAAACACATGGAGCAAGCGCTGGAACAGCGCGCCAGGCGGCTAACGGCCATCAATGCCGTGGCCGCGGCCCTGAGCCAGACGCTAGATCTGGACACGCTGCTGCCCCTCGCCCTTGAACAGGTATTGGAGGCCATGCTCACCGACCAGGGCGGTTTGTATCTGTTGGACGAGACTCGTCAGTCGCTAGACCTGGTGGCCCAGCAGGGGATGCCCGAGAACCAACTGCCTCACTACCAGCAATTGCCGGTGCAGTCGAGCCTGCCCGGCCAGGCCGTGCAAACGCGCCAGCCGGTGCTGGTGCAAGACATGCAACCGGCTCATGCTGCGCCAGAAGCACCACCAGTGGCCTTTCTGGCCGTGCCCCTCATTGCCTCAGACCAGGTTCATGGCGTGCTCAACGTGGTGCGGGTGAGCGGCCAGCCCTTTTCCACCGAAGACGTGGATTTGCTCGCCACCGTGGCCCAACAGGTGGCCTCGGCCATCGAAAACGCCCGGCTCTACAAGGCCGTACGCGAGCGTGAAGAACTGCTCCGCATGATGACCGAACAGTCGTCTGAACTCTTGTATTTGCAAGACCTGGAAGGCACCCCCTTGTATGTCAGCCCTTCGGTGGAACGATTATTGGGCTATACGCCAGCCGAATACATCGAGGCGCGCGTGGCCGGTCAAATCCTGGTGCGCGATCATCCCTATACGGCGGCCGTGGTGCAACTATGGCGAGATATTCGCGCCGGTCAAGTAGACGACATCCCGGTCTACAAGGCCGCC
>JAHJIN010000177.1 GCA_018823415.1 Chloroflexota bacterium
CAAAATGGCGACCAGGCAGATGATATGCCACTTCATGGATTCCTCCCCAGGAACAAACTGGAGAGAATATTACCACAAAATGGCGCTGGTGTCGGATCGAGCTATCTCGTTTGCCTATCACCCGAGTTTCAAACTATACCGAAGTCAAAGCCGGCATCTATCTGCCGCTCATCTGCAAACACTGGCCGCCGATCCCATATGATCCGCTCCTGAACGCCATCGACAACGCGGACGGCGATAGCAACTATACGGTGTACTGGACGGAACAGCCGTCACGCCTGGCGGATGCCTATGTCCTCCAAGAGGCAACCGACGCCGCGTTCACTACCGGCGTGCGCGACGTATGTACGACGGCGCAGCAATATTGCGTCGTGAGCGGCCGGCTGGCTGGCACGTATTACTACCGCGTGCGGGGGCACAACACCTGGGGCGATAGCGCGTGGAGCAACGTCCAGTGGGCCACGGCGTTGTTGCCAGATACTCCCACGCTCTATGCGATTGACAATGCCGATGGGGACAGTAACTACGTGGTCAGTTGGAGCCTGTCGGCGCGGGCCAGTAGCTATACCCTGCAAGAAGGCACCGGCCCTGCGTTCAGCAATCCTACTACGGTCTATGTTGGGTCTTCAACCTCTTGGTCGGCAAATGGGAAAGTGGCGGGCACGTATTACTACCGCGTGCTTGCCAGTGGTGGCACGGGGCAGAGCAACTGGAGTGCCACCCAATCAGCCATGGTTCTACTGCCAGGCACCCCATACCTGAACCCGATCGACAACACCGACGGGGACGGGAACTACAATGTTACCTGGAATGCCGCCGCGCGAGCTACCAGTTACACGCTGGAAGAAGATACCGACCCAGGATTTGGCAGCCCAACGGTTCTGTATACCGGGGCAGGACTATCTTGGTCGGCGGCAAATCAGCGGAATGGGACATACTACTACCGTGTCAAAGCGGCCGGCCCGACTGGACAAAGCGGGTGGAGCAACGTGCAGTCCGTAAATGTCCCGGCGCGCGTTAGCATTCTCAACAATCATACCACCTACAGAAGCGGCAGTTACCGGTACGTGGTAGGCGAGGTATACAACAACACGCCCTCGCACCTGCGATTCGTCAAGATCACCGTCAATTTCTTCAACGGTAGCCAACTTGTGGCAACCGACTACACCTACACCTATTTGGACAATGTCCACCCATACGAAAAGGCGTGCTTCGAGATCATCCTGGACGAACCGGTGGCCTGGGATCACTATACGTTTGAAGCGCCAACGTATTGGACCAATGGTTCCGCTCGTCCCAATCTGGTGGTTACGACGCACAGCGGTGGAGTGTATAGCTCGTACTACCGCATCATTGGGCAGATCCGCAACGACGAAACGGTCACGATTCGCTTTGTTTCCGCCGTTGTGACTTTGTACGACGCCGCGGGGAGAGTCGTCGGCTGCGATTACGCCTATGTTAGTAGCACCGATTTGACCCCTGGACAGGTCAGCAGTTTCGAGATCTATGCGATGCCCCCCAATCCTTCTGCCGTCACGTCCTACGTGTTGCAAACGGATGGTATGAGATAGCTGGTTCCCTCTGTGCCAATGAAGGTGAGACAACTCCTCTCAAAAAATAGGGTCTAATAGAGGTGGAGCAAGGATAGGTCATGGCTCATTCGGTAGCACCAGATCATGATCAAACCTGGGTACACCCATGGCCGACCGGCCCGGGTTCATCCCGGCCCACCAGAACGAGGTCTGTCCCTTGTATCCGGCCGGCCACGGTACATTGTTAATCGCATAAGTCGAGGTATGCGTTGGTAAATCGTCAAAAAGGGGCCAAAATCGGGTTAACGCGGGCCATTAGCGCGCTCCAAATCCATCGCATAACGTCACAGACCGCGCGGCCCTTGTACCACCCAGTGGCCCCGGCCGCGAAGGCGCAACGCTGGCCGGGGGATCTTGTTCGGCCGGCGGGCGTCGATGGCCATCTTGGTGATGCACCGCCCGGATGGCAGCGGCCCTGAAGCGTAATCCGCGGTGCTGGCCGCTGCCGGTGCCGCAACCAGACGACGCGCTCCAGTAGGGCTTGACGAACCAACTCGCAGGCTGGATCATCGTATTTGCAGGGACACCCTGGGGCGAAAACTGACGCGCCTGGCGCCGCTCATCCCTCGGTCTGTCAGACCGGGGTATGAGCGCACAGGTCGCACACACGGCGTGGAGCCGACGCCCACCCTGGCGCTTTAAACCAGCGTGCCTTGCCCGCGCAGGAGGTAATGATTCAGGCAGGTCTTGCCAGCGGGGGCGGGTGGGCGCGGCTGAACCTAGCCATTAGCACGACCAAGCACCAAACAGGTCGCCCGAATGGGGGCTGTCGAAAGTCCACTGTGTATCGAGGCCGGAGGGACAATGACCGAACTCGAACAACTGGAACAAGCCATCGCGATCCTCGAAGGGCAGCGGGCCATCCTGGGCGATACCGTAGTGGACGCGGCCTTGGGACCCATGCGCGAGAAACTGGCTGACCTGCAAGCCCCGGCCACACCCGCTGAGCAAAAGCGTAAACAAGTGACGGTGCTATTTGCCGATGTGTCCGGCTTTACGGCCATGTCCGAAAAGATGGATGCCGAGGATGTCGCCGAGATGATGAACGCACTGTGGGCGCGGCTGGACGCGGCCATTACGGTGCACGGCGGGGCGATTGACAAGCACCTCGGCGACGGCGTGATGGCCGTGTGGAGCCCGGAGGTCGCACGCGAGGATGACCCCGAACGCGCCATTCGCGCCGCCTTGGCGATGCAATCCGCTGTGGCGGCATTTCGCGCCGAGCGCGGTGTGCCGTTGGCCACGCGCATCGGTCTCAGCACCGGGCCGGTGCTGTTGGGTGAGGTGGGCTCCACCCACGAGTTTACGGCGATGGGTGACACGGTCAACCTGGCCGCGCGTCTGGAGCAGGCTGCGCCGGTGGGCGGGATCCTGATTGCGCACGACACCTATCGCCACGTGCGCGGGGTGTTTGACGTGCTGCCGCAACCGCCGCTACTGGTCAAGGGCAAGGCCGCGCCGGTGCAAACCTACACCGTGCAGTGCGCCAAGCCGCGGGCGTCCCTCTGGGGTCGGGGCACTCGCGGGGTCGAAGGCATCGAGACGCGCATGGTGGGGCGCGAGGCGGAACTGCTGGCACTGCAAAACGCCTATGCCGATGCGACGGAGGTGGGCGAAACGCGCCTGGTGACCGTGGTGGGCGAGGCCGGCGTGGGCAAGAGCCGCTTGCTGTACGAATTTGAAAACTGGCTCGAATTGCGCCCGGAGGAGGTCTCGGTCTTCAAAGGCCGAGCAGCGCCGGCGATGCAGGGCGTGCCCTATGGCCTCATGCGCGACATGTTTGCCTATCGCTTTGACATCCTGGAAAGCGATCGCGCCGCAACGGCATTGGACAAATTCCGCGCCGGGATGACGGGTGTCTTGGCCTCCGAGCAGGCGGACCTGGTGGGACATCTGATCGGGTTCGATTTCTCAGCCAGCCCGGCCGTGCAGAACCTGCTCGGCAGTCCAGATTTCGGGGAACTGGCCCAAGTGTATCTGACCCCCTATGTGCGCGCGTTGGCCCAAAGTCAGCCGCTGGTGCTGTTCTTGGAAGACCTGCACTGGGCGGACGACAGTTCGCTCGACCTAGTGGAGCACCTCGTCACGGCCCTCCCCCGGGCACGGCTGCTGCTGGTGGGTTTGACCCGCCCGGTCCTGTTCGAGCGCCGGCCGCAGTGGGGGGCGGGGCCAGCCGCGTTTGTCCGGCTTGCACTCAAATCCCTGTCCCGGCGCGCCAGCCGGGCTTTGGTGGATGAAATCCTGCAAAAAGTAGCGGCCATCCCTGCGGCGCTGCGCGACCTGATCGTCGAAGGCGCCGAGGGCAATCCATTCTATGTGGAAGAGTTGATCAAGATGCTGATCGACGAGGGGGTGATTGAGCGGGGGCCGGACGCACAGAGCGCCTGGCGCGTCAGCCTGGCGCGCTTGAAGCAAGTGCGCGTCCCGCCGACGCTGACCGGCATCCTGCAAGCCCGCCTGGACAGCCTGCCCCGCCCGGAACGGGAATTGTTGCAGCGCGCCGCCGTGGTGGGGCGGCTGTTCTGGGACGCGGCGGTGGCAGAACTGGCGGATGCGGAGCAGGAGCCGGTGCGGGCGGCGCTCGACGCCAGTTGCGCGCGCGAGTTGATCTTTCGACGGGAACACTCGGCCTTTGCGGGCACGGCCGAGTACCTCTTCAAGCATGCACTGCTGCGCGATGTGACCTATGAGACGGTGCTGTTGAAGCTGCGGCGGGGCTATCACGCGCGGGTGGCCCGCTGGCTGGAGGCGCACGCGGGCGAGCGAGTGGGTGAGTACGCGGCGCTGATGGCGGAGCACTATGAACGGGCCGGCGAGGGGGTGCTGGCGGCGCACTGGCTGCAACGTGTGGCGCGAGACGCAATCGACACCGGTGCCTTTCGCGAGGTCGTACGCGCCTGTGAGCGAGCGTTGGTGTTGCTGCCCGAGGGGGAGCAAGCGGCGCGCGCCGGGATGCTGGCGCGACTGGGCGAGGGTCGCGGCTTCTTGGGCGACGTTGCCACGGCTCGGCGGGACATCACCGCCGCTCTGGCCCTGGCTCGCGAGGCAGACGACCGGCAGACAGCCGCCTACGCCGCGAGCGCGCTGTCCTGGTTGGCCTACTCGCAAGGCGAACTGGGCGAGATGCAGGCCCCTGCGGCAGAAGCGCTCGCGCTGGCGCGGGCCGCCGGCGACAAGCACACGGAAGCGTTGGCGCTGCTGTGGTTGGGGAATGCGCTGTGTCTGCACCAGCACGACGTAACGCTGGGCCGTCGTTACCTGGAAGAGAGCATGGCCCTCTTCCAGGAGCTGGGCCGGGGCTGGGGGATCGGGGCGTGCCTCAACAACCTGGGCGAGATATACCGTATCAAGCAGGACTATGTCTCAGCTGCCAAGTACTATGAACAGTCGCTGGTGGCCCGGCGTCAGTCGGGCCACCGCACCGGCCTGGCCATTACTCTGTTCAACCTGGGAGAAGTGGCGGCGGCCCAGAACGATTGTGCGACGGCCATGCGCTACCATCAGGAGGGACTGGCCGTGGCCGAAGAGATTGGGTACAAGATGATCATCTGCCTCTGTCAGGGCGGCCTGGGCCACGGCGCAGCAGCGTCGGGCGATGCGTCATCCGCACAGCGCTACTTCCACCACGCGCTGTCCGGAGCGGGCGCCGCCGGCAGTCTGAGTGGCGAGCTCTACGCGCTGGTCGGCTTTGCGCAGCTGCAAGCGCTGGCCGGCGAGCCGGTGCGCGCGGTCGAATGGCTCGGGTTGGTCCTGACGCACCCATCCTGCGATATAGACGAAGTGCAAAGAGCGAATGCCCTACTGGCGACGCTACGCGAGACGCTGCCCGCCGAGGCGCTGGAAGCGGCCTTGACGCGCGGCGCCAAGCTGAACTTGGACGAGGTGGTGGCGGAGGTCTTGCCAGCGGTGGACAGATGAATGCGAACAACCGGGACGAGCCGGCAGTTATGAGATTGAGGCGGGCTAATTATGATCGGCGGGGCGGTCGCCCGCTGCGCGCCGCCGCCACTTCACCCGGCGGGCCGGGCGTGAGACGTTAACTCACCCGGCTCTTCAGACGATGGGTTCTGGTCATGAGCGTCACTGGCGGCACGCTACGCCATGACAATGACCGTGGCGTAGCGCCAGATATGATCGGTAGCAGCTGTTGTGGTCAAGAAAAAGCGGCGCAAGCAGCACCACCCGCCCCGACGCCGGCGGTTCAATCGGCGGCAACGCCTGGCCTCGGCCAGAAGCTGGCTGCCTACCTATGCCGGCGACCACGTTGCCCCGGCGTATCGCCGGCGCTATGGCGTGGACTGGCCCACCGCGTTCAAGGAACTGGCGCTGCTGGGAATTGAGCTGGACCAGGGGTACCAAGAACGGGTCCTGGAGTCCGTCCGGGGACAAACCGAGGCCAGCAAGCGCCGGCGCAGGGAGCAAGCGGCTCAGACGGAGGAGCTGCTGGCCGGCTACCAGGACGCGAATTTCGCGTACATTGCTGGTTACACCAGTTGGGGCTTGCCCTATGGCATCACCTGGGCCGAGCTGGCGGCCGCAGAGCTGGAGAGGAAAGCTGAAAGCCCAGATTCACCGGGCCCTGATGAGCCGGTCCGGGCGAGCCCCGGTGCCCCATCCAGCACCAAGCGTCGATAGCAACAATGGCAGCCCCGGTGCTGCCCGGAGGAAGCCCATGTCAGCTGATGATGCCTCCCGCCAGTCCGCGGGCCTGCCCGCGGGCGTCGCCTATCCGCGCCGCTATGTCAAAGCCCGCAAGGCGCGGCGCTGGTTCCAGGCCGGGGCCTGGGACGGCGTGGCCGACAAGCCCCCGGCCGCCGAGGCCGACGTGCGTCAGAGCGGGGGCCCTTCGGCCTGGATCGCCTACCAGCGCGGCTACGCTGCCGGCCAGGCCCTGAAGGCACCACCGCCGCCGCCGGGCGGGGCCGGGCAGTAGGTTACCGATTGCTGCGTCACCCTGGCCCCTGCTCTGACCACTACTAGACCCCGATCCTGCCCCCAGCTGGGGCACGAAATCGCTCTGGCACGGCCCCGGTCCTCGGGGTACAATTCCCCTGCCTAACCTCATAGAATCAGGATTCTATTCGAAAAAAGCCGCTCCCAGGCCCCCAATTGAGCTCCCAGGGGCTATTTTTCCCACCTTCCGTGAGGATATTTAGCCGGGATCAGCGCCACCCCGCGGCCGGCATGTCGGCCCTGGCCATCCTTTTGTCGGGAGGCGTGGCAATGACCACCAGCCAGCCCCCCTCGCCGCCCTTGTCGCTACCCCACGCAAGCATGACAAAACCCGGCCGCCGTGACCCAGTACGCGGCCAGCCGGCGCGCCTGGGCGGCCTACCTGGGCGTGGACGACCTGGACCCGGTTGTCATCACCGCCGAACAGGCCCAGGCTTACCGCCAGTACCTCGTGGCCGTTGATGGCTGCCAGCCGGCCACCATCAACGGCCACCAGGCCGTGCTGCGGACCTGGGGCCGGTGGGCCGACAAGCTGGGCGAGCCCAATTTCGCCCGGCATCTGCCGGACCTGCGGCTGGCCGCCTATCGCCCCCGAGCCCTGGAGCGCAAGGACCTGCTGCGGGCGGTGCGCGACCACGGTTCCATCCGCGACCAGGCGTTGATGTACCGGCTGGTCCAGGCTGGCCTACGGGCGGCGGAGACAGCGGCGCTGCAGGTCGGCGGCGTGGAGCTGAGCGAGCGCCAGGGCACGGTCCAGGTGCGCCAGGCTCGAACCATCCCCTTGCCGGTCGAGGCCCGGACGGCCCGGCAGGCCTATCTGGCCGAGCGGGGCACCGTGGCCGCGACGGCGCCGCTGTTCCCGGCCCAACGCGGCGTCACGGCCGGAAAGCCCATCCGGCCCCGGGCGGTGTGGGACGTGGTCAAGAAATATGCGCGACTGGCCCAGCTGGACGACGTGACGCCGCACGTGGTGCGGCAGTGCGCAGCCTCCCGCAGCGTAGCGAGGGACACCTACGCCACGGCCACCTTGGAGACCAGCGGGCACGACCTGCGGCTGGTGCAGCACTTGCTGGGCCATCGCCGCATCGAGACCACGGCGCGCTACCTCAAGCCTTCGGCGGAAGCCGCGGAGGCAGCCGCCAACGGGCTGAGCGCATGGTTGGGGGCCGAGGCCGAGCCACCGGACCGGGAGCTATAAACTGATCGCACGCGGTGTCCTGTGGAAGAGCAGTTTATAGACCCGCTGCCGATCACTACGCTGGTAGGAATACTGCGCGGCCACGGCATTGACGCACAACGCATCGCGATCAGCCCCAACCCTGCGACCACCTGACGCACCGCTGCTGGGGCGAGCGGCCGGAGCACAAGGCCGCTCGCTCTCACCCACAGCGCCGGCTGCGACAGTTGGGCTGACAGATGTGGACAGCATACCAGATGCCCGTCACTGGAAAGGTGACGGGCATCTGGGGTATGGCAACCATGCCAACAGCAGATGTGGGAACTAGTTCTCCCCACGCCTATCGGCGATGACTCGACCAGCGGCAGGTAGAGGTACCGCAGCGCCTGGCGGCACGCGGTGGCCGATGCTTGCCATATTAAAAGGTGTTGAGGTCAGGCCCTCACTCGCACAGCGGCTCCACGTGATACTGCGCCCGCTGCTGGCAGGTCAGCTCGGGCACATAGCGGTTGGCCGCGATCCAG
>JAHJIN010000178.1 GCA_018823415.1 Chloroflexota bacterium
CGCTGGCGACATAGCCGGCATGGATAAACTGGGTTTCGCGATCATAGAAGGAGATGATGAACACCGTGGCATCCATCAGCGCCAAGACGTGATCATAGATGATGCGGTAGATCTGGTCAAGGTCTCTCGATTTCCCCAGGGCGAGGGCCAGCTCATTTACGGTGAGCTGCTGTTCCAGCAGGCGTCGGATCTGCTCTTCCGCTCGCGCCCGCTCGGCAATTTCATTCTGGGCTTGCTGATACAGCAGCGCATTGTTAGTGGCCACTGCGATCTGGGAGGCCAGGGCCTCGGTGATCCGCAAGTTGCTCTCCGTGTAGGCATCGAGCCGGTAGCTCATGACCTGAATGACCCCCACCACCTGTCCCTGCAATTTCAGGGGGACGATCAGCGCCGAGCGAGTCACGTTGGCGTCAGCGGGCGTTTCTTGGTGATCGACCACGCCGCCGCCTTTGTCTATGTAGTATGTCTTGTTGGACGTTTTCACCCAGGCTTGGTAATCTGGGAGCAACAATGGTTCCCCGGTGCGAATCGCCACACTCTGGGTTCCCCGGCCAGTGGGATTCAGGGGGACCGGCGGGTAGCCGCTGACATCTTGTTGTTCCCCCTCAATGGCGGCAAAAGCACAACGGATGAGTTGGTCTTCTGGATCAAAGGATGACAAGACCAGTACATCGCAATCCATGATGTGGGAGAGGGACTCGTGCAGTTGGGCATAGATACTGTTCGGGTTGAGGGTCTGGCCGAGTTGCTGACCCGCCTCATAGAGTAGCTCTATTTCTGCCGTGCGCCTTTGCAGCCCCTCCTCCGCTCGCTTGCGCGCGGTAATGTCCCGCTGCACCGACACGGAGTGGAGTATCTGCCCCGCCCGGCCTCGCACTGCGTCAGCGCTGAGCAGGACCGTGCGGCGTTCCCCGGCCCGGGTGAGGATGACCAGCTCTTCATCCCTGATCTGCCCGGTCTCCCCCCACCGGTCGAGAAGCTGCTCCATCTGGGGCAGAGACTCGGGGGCATAGATCGTTTGCGGCGACTGGCCGACCAGTTCCTCTTTCCCGTAGCCCAAGGCCCGGCAGGCAGCGTGGTTCACGTCGAGGATGAGGCCCTGCGGCGAAATCAAGTAGCCGTATTCGGGCATGCCCTCAAAGAACTGTCTGAAGCGCTCCTCGCTCTGCCGCAGCGCCGCCTCGGCCTGCCGCTTTTCCTCGCCCAGCCGCTGCTTCTCCAGGGCTTCCCGGGCCCGGGCCAGCAGCTCATCCAGGTTCACCGGTTTGGTGACATAGCCCGCAGCCCCCGCATTCATAGCCTGGACCGCGGTCCCCACCGAGGCGTGGCCGGTGATCATGATCACCGCCACGTGGGGCTGCAGTTCCTGCAAAGGCGTGATCAGGTCCAGGCCGGCCATGTCGGGCAGCCGGATGTCCAGGAAGGCCAGGTTGAAGGCCTGCTCCCGGGCCTGCTCCAGGGCCTCCTGGCCCGTCGCCGCCGTCGCGGTCTCGTACCCCTTTTGGCGCAGGATGAGCGTCAGGGTCTTGCGGGTGCCCTCATCGTCGTCCACGATCAAGATGCGGGGTTGGTCGTTCATCATATCCCTTTCTGCCGGCTCAGTGTCTGACCGCTGGTGTGACATCACGCCTCACGTTTTACGTCCCGCTGCCGCTCCCGGATCTCTTCCACCAGCCGGAGCAACTCGGCAATGTCCAGGGGCTTGTAGAGGCAGGTATAGGCGTGGTTGCGCAGGGCCTCCTCCACCAGGCCGGCCAGCTCCTGGCGATAGGCGGTCATCATGATGGCCACTGCCTGGGGGTTGATCGCGCGGATGGCCAGGTAGGTCTCCAGGCCATTGAGCACCGGCAGCTTCATGTCGATCAAGAGGACGTCATAGGCCTGCTGCCGGGCCAGGGCCAGCGCCTCCTCACCACTATGGGCGATGCCGACCGCGTGGCCCTTTTGGGCCAGGATATTCCGCAAGGTGACACCGGTCCCCGGATCGTCATCCACCACCAGGATGAGCGCGCCTTGGCGGACTTGTTGGGCCTCTTTGATGATGGCCAGCACCCGCTCGATGTCCAGGGGTTTGTAGACGATGCCGTAGGCGCCTTCTGCCAGCGCCTGTTGCACCAGGTCTTCCACGGCATAGGCGGTCATCAGCAGCACCACCGCCTCAGGCCGGATCGCTTTGATCCGCTGGTAGGTCTCCACGCCGTTCATGAGGGGCATCTTGATGTCCATCAAGATCAGGTCGAACGGTTTGGCCTGCACCCGCTCGATTGCCTCCGGCCCGTCGTGGGCGGTGGCGACCGCGTAGCCTTTGCGTCGCAGAATCAAGGACATGGTCTGGCACAGGCTGACGTTGTCATCTACAATCAGAATGCTGGTCTGGTGTTCTGCGGCCATGCTATACCTCCTCCCCGGCGCCAGCGGCGCTCATGCCCAGTGGCAGCCGCACGGTAAAGATGCTGCCCTGCCCCGGTACGCCGGCGCTCTGCACCGCAATGCTGCCGCCGTGCCCCTCCACCAGGGCCTTGGCCAGCGGCAGTCCCAGGCCTATGCCCTGGGCCTTGGTGCTAAAGAGTGGCTCAAACAACTTGTCCAGGTTTTCGGACGGGATGCCCACCCCGCTGTCGGCGACCGAAACCGCCACCCACTCTGGGCCTGCCATAGCAGTCCCGACGACGAGGCGGCCGCCGCCCGGCATGGCCTGAATGCTGTTGAGGATGAGGTTGCCCAGGACCTGGAAGAGCTGATCGGGATCGGCCAGGATGGGGGGCAGGGCCGCGTCGAGCTGCCACACCACCTCGATGCGGGGCGCATCCGGGATCGGGGTGCGGGCCAGCGCTTCCTGGACGACGGCGTTGAGGTCTACCTGGCGGCGGAGGGGCAACTTGACCCGGACAAAGTCAAGCAGGCTGGCGATAATCTTTTCTGCGGTGGCCACTTCTCTGTCCAGGATCTCGAGTACCTCGCGGATCTCCGCAGCGGGGTCTTCGAGGACCAGGTTGAGAAAGTAGGCGGCGTTCTTGATGGCCCCCAGGGGGTTGCGCAGCTCGTGGCTCACACTGCCGGCCAGTTGGCCCAGCAGGGCCAGCTTTTCCCGGCGCACCAGTTGCTCCTGGGCCTCTTGCAGCTCCCGAGTGCGCGCTGCTACCCGCTCTTCGAGATTCTCCGAGTACTCTTGCAGGGCTTGCTCTGCCCGTTTGCGATCCGCGATGTCCACGGCCGCCAGCACTGCGCCCTGAATGGCGCCGGCCTGGTCCAGCAGCGCCGAGCCCGATGCCAGCACCGGCACTCGGGCGCCGGTGCTGGTCACCAGATCTGTTTCGACTTTGGGAAAGGTCTGGTTGACCGGTGTCTCGGGCGCCTCGGCAGCGTTGAGGGTGCGGACCCAGGATGTGAATTCGTCATCTGCAAATAGATTTCCGACCGGCGTGTCGATGATCTCCTCGTGATTGTAGCCCAACAGGTCCAAAGCGGCCCGGTTGACCGTCTGGATCACCGCATCCAGCGAAACCACCACAATGGCATCGCTCACGGCCATCAGAATGCTTTCGAGGTAATTCTTGGCCCGCTCCAGTTCAATCTGCTGCAACAAGGCCCTCTTCTGCCGATCGAGTTGCAGAAAAACTTTGACTTTGCTGAGCATGACCTCTGGATTGTAGGGCTTGGTAATAAAGTCCACGGCCCCGGCTTCGTATCCTTTGAACACGTGATAGTCGTCCGAGTAGACTGCTGACAGAAACATGAGCGGGAGGTGGTGCGTTTTTTCTTCACCCCGCAGGTATTCGGCCAGTTCGTACCCATCCATCCCAGGCATCTGCACATCCAGGATCGCCAGGGCAAATTCATGGTTCAGAGAGGCGATCAGGGCCTCATTACCGCTGCTGGCCGGCACGATCTTGGCCGCCGTCGGGCGCAGGATCTGTTCCAGAGCGTACAGATTTTCCGTCTTGTCATCGACGATCAGGATCTTTTGCTGGTCTGTCATCACCGGTCCTCCTCCGGGAGTGTCTCATCTATCGTTTCTTGCCCAGTCAACGAGGCGCGCTCAATGAGCTCAAGAATCCCCCGATTTTGTTCAGTGGCAGGATGCGGTCGACGCCGCCCGCGGCAATGGCTGCCTGCGGCATCACCGGATATTCGGCGCTGGCCGGATCCTGGGCGATGGTCAGCCCGCCGTATTCTTGGATCACCCGCAAGCCGTGGGCGCCGTCGTGATTCGCGCCGGTGAGGATGATACCGATCAGGTCCAGCGACCAGACATAGGCCGCGCTCTCGAATAGCACGTCAATCGAAGGCCGGGCATAGTTCACCTTGGCGTCAACCGCTAGGGCCAAGGTCTCGTCTCGCTCGACGAGCAGATGATAGCCCGGGGGGGCCAAGTAGATGTGCCCCGGCCGAATGCGCTCCTTGTCGCCGGCCTCTTGCACCGCCAGCGGGCACCGGGCGTTGAAATGGCCCAACCACGATCCTTTCTGCGTCGCATGCACATGCTGGACGGTGATCAGGGGCAGCGGAAAACTGGCCGGCAGATGCGCGAACAGCTCCGCGAGGGCGGCCAGTCCCCCGGCTGATACGCCGATGACCACGGCTCGATATCCTGGGTGTTTCATCTTGGCCCCGCCTGGGCTGTTTCTTTGCCGCTGCCGGTGCGCGAGCTGGGCTCAGGCAGTGGTTTTTTGATATATTCTGGCCTGTTCATCGATCGGTTTCAAGTCCGTCTGAATGGCAGAGAACAGTAGGCTTTCCTTGCTGCCGAGGCAGAGGAATCCCCCCCGGACGAGGCTGTCCCGGAACAGTTGGAGTACCCGGTTCTGCAGTTCCTTGTTAAAATAGATCAGCACGTTGCGGCAGAGGATCAGGTGCATCTCGCCAAAGACGCCGTCGGTGACCAGGTTGTGGTTGGCAAAGGTGATGTTCCTTTTCAAGGCCTCATCGAGGGCGATGGCTTCATAATGGGCGTGATAATACTCGGAAAACGAACGAATCCCGCCGGCCTGCTGGTAGTTAGCGGTGAATTGCTGCACCGTCTCCAGGGCGTAGATGCCCTCCCGGGCCTGGTCCAGAGCCGCATCGTTGAAATCTGTGGCAAAGATGGTGGCCCGATCATAGAGTCCCTCTTCCTGCAACAGAATGGCCAGCGAATAGACTTCCTCGCCGCTGGCACAGCCCGCATGCCAGATCTTGACAAAGGGGTAGGTCTTGAGCAAAGGCACGACCGTCTCCCGGAGGCGGCGATAAACGGTGGGGTCGCGAAACATCTCGCTCACCGTGATCGAAAACTCGTGCACCAACGGCGCAAAGAAGGATTCATCGTACAACAGCTTGGGGATCAGTTCAGAGATGGTGGCACAACCGCACTTGGGCAGGAGCTGCCGGACCCGGCGCTCGATGGACGCCCGGGCATAGCGGCGAAAGTCATAGCCGTAGCGCTGAAAAATGGCTTCCAACAGCAGGTTGATCTCGATGTTCTCAATGTCGGTTCTGTTCATCCGTTACCCCCCACGGCGTGCTGGCGCACCACGCGCCGCCTAGCGATACAACCACACCCGCATCATGGAGCACAACCGGTTCACGTCGACCGGCTTGGCCAGGTAGTCGCTGGCGCCGGCGGCCAGGCAGCGCTCCCGGTCTAACTGCATCGCCTTGGCCGTCAGGGCGATGATGGGCAGTTTCCGAAACCGCTCCTGAGCCCGGATCCGTTGCATGGTCTCATAGCCATCCATGACTGGCATCATGATGTCCATGATGACCAGATCGATGGCCGGTTCTTGCGCCAGGGTGCTCAAGGCTTTTTGCCCATTTTCTGCTTTGAGCACGCGCATGCCCTTCGTCTCTAGCACCCGGGACAGCGCAAAGACGTTTCTCATGTCGTCGTCCACGACGAGGACGGTTTTGCCCCTGAACATCAGGTCCGTATCGTGGAGGTCGGCGATCATCCGGCGCTTTTGCTCCGGCATCCGGTCCACCATGCGGTGCAGGAACAACGATACCTCGTCCAGTAATCGTTCTTCTGACCGCACCCCCTTGATAATGATCGACTCGGCATAGCGGCGCAGTTCGATTTCCTCTTCCCGGCTGAGTTCCTGGCCGGTATAGACGATCACCGGTGGAATCACCACCCCCTCTCGACTTTCCAGGATCTGGAGCAATTGGAAACCGGTCATGTCCGGCAGCCCCAGATCCAGGATCAGGCAGTCGTATCTTTTGGCTTGTAGCGCCTGGATCGTCGCCGCGCCGCTGGTCGCTTCATCCGCGTGGACGTCGCCATTCCCAACCAGCCGGATAATGCTGCGGCGCAGATTGTCGTCATCCTCCACGACCAGCAATTCCTTGATCGCGCGGCCAAAGACCTCTTCCAACCTGCGGAAAGCCGCTTCCAGGTCCTCGCGCGTGGCCGGTTTGGTCAAGTGGCCGACGGCGCCTTTGCGGAAGGCGTCCAGGGTGGCCTCTTCGACGGACATGATGTGGACCGGAATGTGCCGGGTGTGCGGGTCGTCTTTGAGGGCTTCCAAAACGGCCCAGCCGTCCATGCCGGGCAGCCGGATGTCCAGGATAATGGCGGTGGGCCGGTGCTGGGCCGCCAGTTCCAGACCGCTCTCGCCCGTCGCCGCTGCCAGGCATTTGAAGCCCTTTTGCTGGCCTTGCTGCAGGAGCAGTTTGGCGAAATTGGCATCGTCTTCGATGATCAGGATCGTCTTGTCGCCTGCTGCGAGGTTGTCACGGTCATCGGGGATGGCGTGGGCGGCGGCCCAGGCGGCCGCCGGCTCCCGTAGCCGGGGGGCCAGAGCCTCCCCGCACGTGGTGGTCGCGGCTCTCGCCCCCGGTTCTGCAGGGGCCGGCTCACTCACGCGCGCCTCAATCGGCAGATAGAGGGTAAAAGTCGAGCCCTGGTCCACCGCGCTCTGCAATTGGATCTCGCCGCCCAACAGGCGGGCCAGTTCTCTGGAGATGGACAGCCCCAGGCCGGTGCCGCCGTGTTTTCTCGCGCTGCCCCCCTCCACCTGTTGAAAAGCCTCAAAGACGATCTTTTGCTTGTCGAGCGGAATGCCGATGCCCGTATCCTGGACGGCTATCGCGATGGCCGCTGTGGCTTGCAAGCCACTTTTGGCTAGCTGCGCATCTCGGGCCGGGCGGCCCAAGGTTACGGTGACGCGGCCCTGGTCCGTAAACTTGATGGCATTGGATACCAGGTTCTTGAGTATTTGCTCGACCCGTTTGCGGTCCGTGGTGATCGTGGCCGGGGCGTCTGCGCCAACGGCGATGCTCAGCGCGAGGCCCTTGGCCTCGGCCATATGTTGAAAGCTGCTCCTGGTACTCTCGGCCAGATCCGCCAGCAACACGGGCGCCACCTGGAGCTCCATCCGCCCCGCTTCGATCTTGGAGAGGTCGAGGATCTCGGTGATGAGGGCCAGGAGGTCGTTGCCGCTGGCATAGATAATGTGGGCATGCTCGACCTGGTCGGCGGTGAGATTGCCCTCCGGGTTGTCGGCCAGCAACCGGGCGAGCAGCAGCAGGCTGTTCAGCGGCGTCCGCAGCTCATGGGACATGTTGGCCAGAAACTCGGACTTGTATTTGCTGGCGATGGCCACTTCTTCCGCTTGCTCTTCGATCTCCCGGCGCGCCAGCTCGATTTCCCGCTTTTGGCGCTGCAGCGCTTCGTTCTTTTCCTCCAGTTCTTCATTGGTGACCTGCAGCTCTTCTTGCTGAGTTTTTAATCGGGCTTCTGATTGCTCGAGCATTTGCGTCTGTTCTTCCAACTCTTCGTTGGCGGCCTCCAGTTCCGCCTGTTGCACCTGGAGTTCCTCGGCCAGGGCCTGGGATGCGGCCAGCGCCTGGGCCAGTTGCTCGCGACCCTGTGCCGTTTCGAGGTTGATGGCCAGGGCCGGCATGGCCTGAGCCAGGTACTCCAGGTGCAGATCGGGGATCGGGCTCAGGGTGCCCAGCTCAATGACCCCTTTGACCCGGTCTTCGTAGAGGAAGGGCGTGACGGCGATGAACTGGGGGCTGGCTTCGCCCAGGCCAGAAGTCACCTTGATATAATCCTCGGGGACGTTGCGGACGAGAATCTGGTGCTTCTCCAGGGCGGCCTGGCCGACCAACCCTTCGCCGGCTCTGAAGCGGTTCGACAGGTTCTTGCGTTTCGTGTAGGCGTAGCTGCTCAGCAGCGCCAGCACCGGCTCCCCTGCCCCTTCCTGCAGCAGATAAAGCGCCCCGATCTGGGCGTCGAGGTAGGTGGCGATCTCCAAGAGCACCCCACTGCTCAGGGTGGCGACGTCCAGCTCGCCGCGCATCACGTCGTTGAGCCGGGCGATGCCGGTCTTGAGCCAGTCTTGCGCCGCGGTTGCCGCGCCCGCCTGGCGCAGAGCGGCCTGCATTTTTGTTACCGCGGCGGCCAGCTGGCCCACCTCGTCCTGGCTTTTGATCGCGATAACGGTCTCCAGGTCGCCGGCGGCAATGGCATCGGCCACCGTCACCATGTTGCTCAAACCGGCCGCGATGGAGCGCGAAATCAGCAACCCCGCCGCCAGCCCCCCGGCGATGGAGGCGACCGCCAGCACGAGCATGATCGTCTGCGCCAGGGCGGCGTTTTGGTCGCTCAGCGCCTTTCTCTGTGCGAGCTCCTCATCGTTGCTATCCACGATGGTGGCCATTGACGCCGCGGCCCGGTCGTACGCCGCGCGCCCGGGCCCCTGCGACAGCGCGGTTGCTGCGGCTGTCCACCGCGTATGTTCGGTAGCGTCGGGGGCTGCTTCCCAGGCCCCGAAAACCACAGCCTGGACCTGGTCGTCCACCTGGATGAACGCCAGGTAATCTGCTTCAAACTGGTTGAGCAGCGCCCGGTTTTCCGCATCCGCCAGCTCTTTCAGTTGGGCCAGGCGCTGGACGACCTCGATCTTGTAGCCCGAGATGCTGGCCGCATTGGATTCAACGCTCTCCTTGGTGTCTGACAGGATCATGTTCTTCTCGGCGCGATGGATCTCTACCAGATTGCGGTTGATCCGTGCGCCCAGCTTGATCTTTTCTGCCTGCACGTTCACGATCTCGTTCAGGTTGGCGTTCATGTTGTTCAGGAAGTAGACCCCGACCACCGCGATGATCACTTCCAGGACAATGACCAACAACAACACCGCGATGATCTTGCGGCCGATGGGTAGATTCTCAAACATCTTTTTCATGGCTTACTGCCCCCTGTTCTTTGCTGCCGGTGCCGGGCTCGCGGCCCCAGCTTCTGGGTCCAGGGGCAGCCGCACGGTAAAGATGCTGCCCTGGCCCGGTATGCCGGCGCTCTGCACCGCAATGCTGCCGCCGTGCCCCTCCACCAGGGTCTTGGTCACCGCCAACCCCAGGCCAATGCCCTTGGCCTTGGTGGTGAACAGGGGCTCAAACAATTTGCTCAGGTTTTCGGGCGGGATGCCCACCCCCGTGTCGGCGACCGAGACCGCCACCCACTCGCTTTCGCGGGCCGTCCGGATGGTGAGGCGGCCACCGCCTGGCATGGCCTGGAGGCCGTTGCGCACGAGGTTGCCCAGGACCTGCACGAGCTGGTCGGGATCGGCCAGGATGAGGGGCAGGTCCTCATCGAGTTGCAGCACCACCGCGCTGCGGGGCGCGTCCGGGAGGGGGGTGCGCGCCAGCGTCTCCTGGACAACGGCGTTGAGGGCCACCTGGCGCCGGAGGGGCAGCTGGGGACGGGCATAGTCGAGCAGGCTGGCGATGATCTTTTCCGAGGTGGCCACTTCTTGGTCCAGGACCTCGAGCACCTCTTGGGTCTCCGCATCGGGGTCCTCGAGGACCATGTGGAGAAAATAAGCGGCGTTCTTGATGGCCCCCAGCGGGTTGCGCAGCTCGTGGCCCACGCCGCCGGCCAGTTGGCCCAGCACGGCCAGTTTCTCCTGGCGGATCAGGCGCTCCTGGGCCTCGCGCAGTTGCTGGTGCGCGGCCTCCAGTTCGGCCGTCCGCGCGCGGGCTTGGGCAAACAAGCGCGCCTTTTCCACGCCGACGGCGATCTGCCGACCCAGGCCCACCAGCAGCTCCAGACCAGCCGCGTCAAAGTATTCTGGGCTGGTCGCGCCCAGGTTCATCGTGCCGATGACCCCGGTGCGACCCAGCAGCGGCACGACGGCCGCGGACCGAATCTCTGCCTCCTTGAGGTACGACCGCCGCGCCTCCGGATACTCGGTCAGATCGCGCAAGACGGCCGGCGCGCCGGTCTGGGCCACCTGCCCACTCAATCCCTCGCCCAATTTCATCCGGCCAAAGGCCCGGACGAAGTCGGCGCTGATGCCGCGATGGGCGGCCATCACCAGCTCGCCTGCCTCGCCTTGCCCTGAGCTATCACCCTGAGCTTGTCGAAGGGCTGTCGAAGGGTCGTCGAGCAACATCATCGCCGCCGCCTCGACGCCGACTAGCCGCAGCGCCTCGTCCATGGCCCGGTTGAGGATCTCATCGACGTCCAGAGACTCGTCGACGATGCTCGCTATGGTGCTGAGGGCAGACAGCTCGGCCACGCGGCGTTCCAGTGCCTCTTCCGCCCGTCTGCGCGCGGTAATGTCCCGGAAGACCATCACGGTGCCTACGATATGCCCGGCCTCATCCTGCATCGGCGCCCCGCTGTCGGCGATGGGCCGTCTGGTGCCATCTCTGGCGATCAGCAGCGTGTGGTTGGCCAGACCGACGACGACGCCTTCCCGGAGCACCCGGGCCACCGGGCTTTCGACCGGTTCTCCCGTTTGCTCGTTGATGATGTTCAAGACATCTTCCAGGGGCTTGCCCACAGCCTCCGCTGTATCCCAGCCGGTCAAGTCCTCGGCGACAGGGTTCATGAGCGTCACCTCTCCCTGGGCGTCGGTGGTTATCACTGCATCGCCGATGCTTCTCAACGTGGTGGACAGCCACTGTTCTCTCTCCCGCAGCTTCTGGGTGCGCTCCTCCACCATCTCTTCCAGCCGCTGCGAGTACCCCTTCAGCGCCTGCTCCGCCCGCACCCGCTCGGTGATGTCGGTGACAAAGGCGTAGTAGAGGTGCACTGGGCCGGATTCATCCCGCACTGCGTGGACCAGTAGCTCGATGGGCACGCGCCGCCCATCCTTGCGGATATACTCTTTCTGGTAGCGGACTGGTCTCCCTGTGCGCTCGAGTTCGGCCAGGGCTTTCATCTCCGATTCGAGCCACTCGGGAGGGGTAAGGACCGTGCTCCAGTCCAGGCTCTGCAACTCTGCCGCGCTGTAGCCGGTGAGTGCGCAGAAGGCCCGGTTGCAGATGCCCAGCCGCCCATCGGGATAGCCGACGCTGACGGGTTGGTCGGCGTTTTCGATTACATCAGCCAGGAAACGCTCTCGATCCCGGCTCTGGCGCAGCGCCTCCTCGGCCGGCTGGCGTTCGCTCTCTGCGCCTTCCAGTTCAGCGACCCGCTGGCGCAGTGCCGCCACTTCGTCGCTCAGTTGTTGCCGAGTCTCGTCTTCTTGCACTTTTCACCTCCCAGAAGAGTGGGTTCCTGTCTGTGCCGCTGACCTGCGCGTCCCCCGGGGGGCAAGACGGATCTGATCAAGGGCACCAACTCGTCGTACAGGGATCTTTTGGTGATGTAGCCACTGGCACCGCTGGCCAGCGCTGCATCCCGGTACTCCGGCAGGTCGTACATGGTCAGCATGATGATCTGCATCCTCGGCAACTCGGCTTTGAGCTGCTGGGTGGCGGCCAGGCCATTCATCCCCGGCATCCTCACGTCCATGAGGACCAGGTCTGGTTGCAGCTCTCTGGCCATGCGGAGGGCTTCCAGCCCGTCAGCTGCCTCTCCGACTATCTCCAGGTCGGGCTCGGAGAAAAGGTGTCGTCTTACCCGATTCCGAAAGCTGGCGTCGTCATCGACGATGAGTATTCTGGTCTCCTGCACGAGTCTCCCTCCTCATGGTTGGTTCGGCCGATATTCAGCTACAGTATCGCCCTCTCTAGCATACCACAGCCGGCCCGGCCAGTACATCGGGGAAACCCTGATCTTTACAAAAAAAGACCCCATGGCCATGGGGTCTTGAGGGGCGACGGGCCAAACTCGCGCTATCAGGCGGGATCAATGACCCCTTTGCGGATGGCGTACTGGGTCAGTGCCGCGACACTATGCCGATCGAGCTTGGCCATCAGATTGGCCCGGTGGGTCTCCACCGTCTTGACGCTAAGGTGCAGCAGCGCGGCGATCTCGCGGTTGGCGCGCCCCTCGGCGATCAGTTGCAGCACCTCTCTCTCCCGGGGCGTCAGCCGGTTGTCGTCGTCCGCCTCTTCCATCGCGGCTGCCCGCCGGATGTACTCCTGGATGACCGTCCGGGAAACCGCCGGGCTGAGGTAGGTCTCCCCCCGGTACACAGTCTGGATGGCTGCGATCAACTCACTGGGCGCCGCTTTCTTGACCACGTAGCCGGCCGCGCCGGCCCGCAGGATCTGAAAGATGTATTCCTCGTCGGCGTGCATGGTCAGGACCACGACTTGTACCTTGGGGCAGCGGCGCCGGATCTGCCGGGTGGCCTCCAGGCCGTTGAGGGACGGCATGCTGAGGTCCATGAGCACCAGGTCGGGCTGCAACTGTCCGACCTGTTCCACTGCCGCTCGCCCATCTGCGGCTTCCCCGACGACCTCGATATCCGGCTCAGCATCCAGCAGGGCGCGCAAACCCTTACGAACGAGGGTGTGATCCTCGGCCAACAACACCCGAATCGCGCTCATGCGCCCTCCCGGCCCGGCAGCGGGATCTCGATAAGCAACCGGGTGCCCTGCCCCGGCCGGGACTGGATGTCGAGCGTGCCGCCCAGCAACGCCGCTCTCTCGCTCATGCCCATCAGGCCCGCCCCGGATCCTGAAGCCGTCGGGGCGACCACCTCCGCCACGTCGAACCCCCGGCCGTCATCTTGGATCAGGAGCACCACCGCAGACGCTTGGCGCGCCAGGTGTAGCCGCACCCGGCTGGCCTGGGCATGGCGGGCGATGTTGGTCAGGGCCTCCTGGGCGACCCGGTACAGGGTGGTTTCTACTGCGGGCGCTAGCCGCTCCTGCAAACCAGTCACTTCCAGCTGGACGTCAACGTCGAGCCGCTGGACGTAACGGTTTGTGTACCAGCGCAGTGCGGCCCCGAGGCCGAGATCGTCCAGGATGCTGGGCCGCAGGTCCAGGGCCAGCTGGCGAACCTGATTCAACGTCTCATCGACCAGCGAACGGGTCTCGGCCAGCTTTTCCCGCAGCACCGGGGCCAATTCTGACGGCAGGTTCCTTTCAACCTCGGCCAGGTTCAGGGTCATCGCCGTCAGGGCCTGACCCAGCTCGTCGTGCAGCTCGCGGGCCAGGTGCTGGCGCTCCTCCTCTTGAGCCGAGATGACCTGACCCGCCAGTTGGCGCGACCGTTGCTGCCCGGCGCGTACTTGCTGGAATAGCTGTGCGTTCTCCAGGGCGGTGGCGGCCTGGTTAGCAAAGACTGCCATAGCTGGAACGCTAGCCTCGGTCAAGTCAGCGCCCATGACCGTCAGCAGGGCCTGGGTTTCGCCGCCGATCTGCAACGGGACATAGATGGCCTTTTCGACTCCGAGCCGGGTGGCCAACCGGCCGGCCAATGGGCGCATCGGCCGGGGCAGGGCCTCGGCCAAGGGGCCGGCGCCGGGGTCACTGAAGACGGGCTTTCCGCCAGCGACGAGGCGCTCGTAGAAGCCGCCCGGTTCCAGCCGAAAGCGATAGTCGCACGCCGAGAGACCGGTCAGTTTCTCGGCTGCCCGCAGCAACTCTGGCGTAAAGGTCATGTAGGAGGCCGCCAGGCTCGCCCGGTCATCGGTCAGGGTAAAGATGGTGGCCTGGTAGCCCAACCGGCCGATCTCGTCGCCGATGGTTTGGTACACCTCGTCGGACGTGCGAGCGCGCTGCACGGCCTGGGCAGCCTGACTGAGGGCCAGCAGCAGGCGGCGGCTGTGTTCCGTCTCCTCCAGCGAGCAGCGCAGCGCCGCCTCCGCCCGCTTGCGCTCGGTGATGTCCTCATAGGTACCGAGGACACCTATGACCCTGCCCTCCGTGTCTCGCAGCGGCACTTTGTTGGTCTCGGCCCATGCGCGGGTGCCGTCAGCTCGAAGATAAGGCTCGATAATGCCGGATTCGGGAATACCTATTTCCATAACCCTCCTATCGTACTCCCGAAACGAATCCGCCTGCTCTTTTTCCCATGAAAGATCGTAATCGCTCTTTCCGACAACCTCCTCTGAAGACTCTAGTCCTACCGCCTCCAGCCAGGTGCGGTTGCCGCCGAGGTAGATTGAATCACGATCTTTCCAAAAGACCGCAGCTGGGATTGAGTCCAATATAGTCTGTAGCATATGCTGTGAATCCCTCAGCGCCTCTTCCGCCTGCATGCGCTCGACGATCCGGCCCACTCGCTCGGCCACGGCCTGGAGCAGGTCTTGCTCTTCGGCCAGAAACGGCTCCTCGGCGCCGGGTAACCCTTCCTCCAGGTAGGCCACGTCCACGGTGCCGACCGGCCGGCCGTGGACGTGGAGGGCGGCACTCTGCTGCCAGGGTGTAGCGCGCCAGTTCGCCGTCTGAAACTCCCGGCCTTCCCACGTCAGCCGGGCGGCGACGATCTCGGCATACTGCCAGGCCGGCGGGAGCAATTCCACGACCCCCTGCAGCACATCTTCCAACGCGCTCTCCCGTTCAACGAGTCGGGCGATGGCATAGAGGCACTGCAGTTCCTTGACCCGTTCGTTGAGCGCGTGCGGCTGCCCTTGCAGCGCCTCCCGGTGCCGCGCTGCTGCGGCCTTGGCCTCCTTGCACTCGACGTCCACGGCCGTCAGCTCGGCCATGCGCTGGCGCAAGACAGCCAATTCCTGGAGCAATTGCTCCCGGGTCTTTTCTTCCTCTGCCATATGGCCCTCCTTTGGGCTGAGCATTCCCCACCCAGGACAAGCCAGAAAAGTTTCTCAACGCAGAGCCGCAAAGCATTATCTTGATTCTAGGCTTTTCCAGTTTTTAAATGATTCCAAGACTTGCCAGCGAGTAACCAGTTCTGGCAGAAGATGCTTGCCAGTTGGGAGGAAAAGCC
>JAHJIN010000179.1 GCA_018823415.1 Chloroflexota bacterium
CAGCTTGTGGGACTATTGTAACCCCTGGCAGCGCGGTGCGCATCAGAGAAACCTCTGAGCCAAACCAGAGATACCTCTGTTGTGGCAGTGGTGAAAAACGTTTATACTGTTACAAACGGCAAGTCGTAATCACAAGGAGACAAGCGGTGGCTACGATCAATAATATCAAGCGAAAACACGAGCGTGAAGAGCAACCTGCTGAAAGGGGGGAGGCTAATGCAGCAATCCCTGGTAGCGTTTGATACCGACCAGATCAAAGGTTATGTATTTGCCACTGGCAAACTCAAAGAGATCCGTGGGGCCAGTGCGCTATTGGATCGTTTGAATCGCGCCGAGATGCCCCGTCTAGTTGGCGGGACAACCGTCTACGCCAACGGTGGTAGTGGGTTGTTTGTGGTAGACACGGCTCAAACCGAAGCAACGATTCAAGCCGTGCAACATGTTTATCGGACGGCGACACATACCGCCACGATCACGGGTGCAATGACCGAATTACCGGACGATTCGGGTGGTGACGTTCAACACCAATTGTCCCTAGTTCGGCACCGTTTGCGAATGGCAAAGGATGGTCAGGGGAAAACGGTACGCCCCACAATCCGTCACCCACTTTTGCGCTTCTGCGATTCGTGCGGTGAGCAATATGCGGAAACAATCGAAGCTGGCGAGATGCTCTGTCAAGGTTGCAGCACCAAACGCGCGGAGGACCGAGCCGTCAAGGTTGAGATCCAGCAATGGGCATCGGGGCAATCGCCACCAGACCAAGGTCGACTTTGGGGACGACTACTCGGTGAGTTAAGGACCCAAAGTTACCCCATTGCCGATTACGGCCGGCCTGAGAGTTTTGAGGCACTGGGAAGCCTGTCCTCCCCGCACGGTTATATGGGGCTGATCTATGCCGACGGCGATGGGATGGGACGCGAGATCCAGAACATCAATACGTTGGCTGATATGCGGCGATTTGCTGAAGCTGTGGATGGCTCAGTGTATCAAGCTATCAGTGAAGCCATCGTTGGGCACCTGCAACCAGCCGCAGATGACACTTGTTGGCCATTTGACGTTCTTCTCCTGGGTGGTGATGATCTGGTCATGGTCACTCGCGCGCGGAGCGCCATCGACGTCGCCTTGCATCTCGTAGAACGATTCCCTGTCCTCACGGCAGAGCGGTGGGGCAGGCCGCTGAGTCTTTCGGCCTCGGTAATATTGACCCACGTCAATTATCCCTTTGGTTCGTTGCTAGACCTGGCCGAAAGCGGCCTCAAGTTTGCCAAGCGTCAGGCTGCCAATCGGCGGTCCAGAGGAGAGGTGCTGGATGGTGGCTTGATCAATTTCCTGGTCATCAGTAGCGCCAACCACCTAGATTTTGGGCAATACTATGAACAGACACTCAAGCAGGAGGAACAGCAGGCTACTTTCTATCGTACCCAGCGTCCCTACACATCGCAAGAGATGCGTGATTTGCTGGCTCTGATCCGGCAAGTCAAAGATGTGCCTCGTACCAAGCTGGAGCAGCTGCGAGCGGCTATCTTCAAGAGCCAACGGCAGGGTACCATCGATGCGATGATGGTGGCGCTGCGGTCGCGAGATGCTGTGCGACAGAAGCTCTTTGGGCTTGTAGGCGATACACCAGCGCGGCAACTGCGTCTGCCCTGGGTAGAAAAAGATGGGGATTGGGTGACGCCAGTGCTCGATGTAGTGGAACTGCTGGACTTTGTCCAATGAGTGAAAGGAGACCACAGTCATGACTGAGCACGTTCATATTGCCTACCGGCTGACTTTCACTTCAGCCTTTCATTTTGGGACTGGACTGCGCGAGGGCCTGATCCATCGTCCAGTTGCCCGAGACGCTGATGGTTTTCTCTATGTGCCCGGCTCGACGCTCAAAGGGGCACTACGCGATCGCTGTGAGCAAGTGGCCCGGTTGTTTGATTTGCAGGTCACTGGACCACATACGGAGGACAGCGACTTGGGTGAAGCGAACCCAAATGTCAGCATCATCGTGCGCATTTTCGGTTCGCGTTTTTGGCCTGGCCAACTCTATTTCGACGATGCCTATCTGATTGAGCCAGATCGGGCCGGATTTGAACCTCCTGGTGCCAAGCGTGGCCAAAAACTAGATTTTCGCGCCTGGCAAACGGAAAAGCGCACTCAAGTTGGTCTCTCGCGACTGACGCGCACAGCCCAACGGGGGCTGTTGTATCACAGTGAATATGGTATTCAAGGTTTGCACTTTGCGGGTCAAATCACTGGCTTGTTGTCTGGTTTCGCCGCGGACGAGGGGCAGCCTGTTACCTATTCACTGCTGCTATTGCTGGCTGGCTTGAAAAGCCTGGATCGTATTGGCGGCAACAAATCTGCCGGTGCTGGTCAGATCACATGCGAGATTGCTGAACTACTGGTGAATGAGCAGCCTCTGGAGCCTGACAACCTACTCAACCAACTAGAGGAGATCGAGTACTATCAGCTCATGCGAGAGGAGGTTGCGACATGAGATATATCGTGCGCATTACTGACAGCGGTCCACTTTCCTTCCGGACCGGGCGTGACACGACCGGCGCATCTACCTTGAGCTACGTGCCCGGCAGTGCACTTCTGGGTGGATTGGCGGCGGCTCACATCCGGCTCCGCCACGACGCCGACCAATTCAACCGCTTTTTTATGAGCCCTTGGGCCAGCTTTGGCAACCTGTACCCATCCTCTTTTGCGCATGATGATTTGGTTGATAATACCAATCCAGTATACCCGTTGCCCAGAACGGCCTGCTCGTGCAAGCGTTTCGGCGGCTTCACATATGATGAAGATGACCCGAAGGACGCACCTCACCATGGCGTTTTCGACACCCTGATTCCCTGGACCCTATTTGCTCTAAGCGGCCAAACTCAGTCCGATGTGCTAGTCCCATCTATGGACTGTCCCATTTGCCAGGCCTCAATGGACCGCTTTGGTGGGTTCTATCGACGTAATGCCTACGATGAACGGGTTATGGGCATATCGGGCGTAAATCGCGGTCTGCGCACTCGTACTGGTATTGATCGCGCTACCGGAACGGTCAAGCAGGGTATTCTCTACAGCCGTGAGGTGTTACGCCCAGGGATGACCTTCTGGGGAACGCTTTCTGTGACGGATGACGAGGCCCAAGCTTTCAACCAGTTCATTCAAGATGCCAATGTCAGTCACTTGCTGCGCCTGGGCAACAATAATACCCGCGGATTCGGGCGCGTCACGTTGGCATTAGAAACACCCGATCAGTTGGACTCGGAGCAGGCCTTACAGACGCGTATTCTAACCTTTGACAGCGAACTACGTCGGCGGGCTCTGAACGCCCATATCACGGTGCCCCACTCGCTCTATCTGCCGCTCACGTTGACTTCGGACGCCATTCTGTTTGATCAAGTGCTGCGTCACCAGGCCATCATTGAACCGCGCTATTTGGCCGAAACTTGGGGCATCGCTGGCGCAGAACTGGTGTATCAGAACAGCGGTCTACGTCGAGTGATGGGCTGGAGCGATCTCTGGCGGACACCCAAACCAGATGATTTCGCCATTACGATGGGTTCCGTGTTTCTCTTTGGATTATCCACCCCGCTGGACGATAACCTGGTGCAGGCGTTACTAACGATGCAGACCGAGGGGATTGGCGCGCGCGGCCGCGAGGGATTCGGTCGGCTGTTGGTGGCCAGCCCATTTCATTGGGAGGTGAAGGGACAATGAACGAACAAATCCGCATGCGCATGTTGCGCGAGGTAGCCCTGCGTGCTGATGGTTTCTATCCCACGGCCGAGCGTCTGGGGCACAAAGCAGCGAAGGAACTAACCGAGAGAAAGCGGGCCCAGATCACTGGCCTGGAAAGTATCGCCAACAGCGCGCTCAAGACCAGCGACGTGTTTGACTTTATCAAGATACGCACGGCCCGCCAAAAAGAGTGGCAAAATGGCCATTGGGGGTCAGAACTGCTAAAGTTCCTCAGCCAGGATCTGCGTCGACATCGGGAGCAGATCTGCGCCGTACTGCAGGTGGAACCGCAAAGTGCCGAAGGGTTAGAAGTACATCTGCTCCTCATCCGCGAGTTTGTGCGTCAATTGGCGGCTCACTATGAATACGATTGCCAATTTCCGGGATCAGGAGGCACCCGATGAAGCCAAGCCTGGAAGAAGAGCAGCGCATTCGCTTGATCAGTGACGGAGACCTGTATGGTCAGGCCCAGGATTTCTCTTGTGCCCATCTTCCTGTCGAAGGGAAGCAGATGGCTGGTCTGCTCGAGTTTTCTCGCTCGTGGGATGAATTGACGGCGTTTGTCCGGCATCAGAAGGATGATCGTGATTGGGGGGAGCCGGGCAAGAGCAAAAAGGCGCACTACAAAGACTTTTACGCTGCCCTGGATACGTATCTGGGGGAGTTGCGGACTCGGGTCCAGTCCCCCTATGGCTTTGTACCGCTGGGCAAGCTGGACTCGGCGCAGAGAAACAGAAGAGACTGGATGGCTGGCTTGTTGGCACGCGAGTTCATCCAGCACCTGGTGGCTGAGATGATGTGGAAGGAGGAAACGCGATCATGAAACCGCGTACACTAGAACGCCGTTATCTATTCTTAGGCTCGTTGGTGCTCAAGACCGGTCTCCATGTCGGGGGGGGCTGGACGGTCGGCAGCCTCAGCGATACCCCGGTCATTCGTACTCCAGATGGTCGGCCATTCATCCCCGGCTCTAGCTTCAAAGGCTCCTTTCGCAGCACGGTAGAGAAACTGGCCCCGGCAGTGGGCTTGAAAAGTTGTGGTTTGATGGCCGACCAGGGGTGTGTTGGGGCCCAGGGAAGCGAACAAAGTGATTTCAATCGCCGCCGGCGCGAGGAGACCTGGACTGATGATCGACTGCTGACCGAATTGACGCAGCATCTGTGCGACACCTGCAAACTCTTTGGTTCGCCCTTTGCTGCCTCGCGGATCATCTTTGCTGACTTGTTGCCACCGGCAGAGGACACGATGGCCGACAAAATGATCCAGGTGCGGGACGGAGTAGCCATCGACCGGGACAGTGAAAAGGCGGTGGACCGGCTCAAATATGACTATGAGGTCGTCGCCCCGGCGCAGACCTTTCGCCTGGAAATTGGGTTGGAGGATCCCAGCTCTATCGATCTGGCGTTGACCTGCTTGGGATTGAGCGAGTTTGTCAGTGGCCTGGGCTACATCGGGGGGCATCGGTCGCGGGGGCTGGGCCATTGCCAGGTTCACGACTTGGCGATTTACGAATTGGATCTCACGGTGGATGACGTGGCGGAACGGGCTCACCGGCTGAAAAAGTATCTGTTGGGCCAAACACCGGCTGACAAGATGGTTCGTCTGCCCGATGCCCAGGCTTTCTTGACCACGCATCTCCGCACTCTGCCCGCGTTACAGGAGGTACCTCATGCTTAAACAACTGGTCAACGAGGCGCATTTCATGCTAACGATTACCACGACCGGCCCCGTATTGGTACGTTCTGGACATGCCACGCTTCTGGGGCCGGACATGGCACCTGTGCTGACCTTCCGCGATGGCGACTGGCAGGTCTATCTGCCTGGCAGTTCGCTCAAGGGTGTGCTACGTAGCCACCTGGAAAAAGTCTGCCGTACCCTGCGACCAGATCCGGTGGTCTGCAATCCTTTCTGGTTGCTCAGAGACAGAGCTACTAATGAGGGCGGCCGCCTGGTGTGCTCGGATTATCCCGAGATCTTTTGTGGCAACAAGTTCGAACGTCGGTCGAAACCAGACTTTACGTTGCAGGATCGTACGTGGCGTCATCAGGATGAGACGATCACGAGCGTGGTCGCCTACCGGGACTCGTGTCCCATCTGCCGGCTCTTTGGCTCCACCGAATTCATTGGCCGAATGAGCATCGATGATGCCTACCTGACGGATAGCACCCGACCACGTCCCACCGAGACTCGTGATGGGGTGGGCATTGACCGACTGACTGGTGGGGCTGCCCACGGAGCCAAGTTCGATCTGGAAGCCGTGTCCTCAAACGTGGTTTTCCAGACCGAGGTACACCTGCGCAACTTTGAGACATGGCAATTGGGGATGATCCTGCTGGCGACCCAAGACATGGCAGATGGGCTGGTGCGCATTGGGTCTGGGCGCTCAAGAGGGTTGGGCAGCGTGCAGGGCCAAGTGGACCAGGTCGTCGTTAGCTACATCGGGACCCCGGCCGACAAACCTGTCGCGCAAGTGTGGGGACTGGGCAAGTTTCTGGGCGCAGACTCGCCATATGGCACGCAGCCTGATGACATGCTCACTGTAGATCGGGTACCGACTGAAACGTGGCGCGGCATCCGTCGGCAAGCCACTTTCAGCGACGAGAGCTTGGCAGATCTATGTGACCAGGCCATTGCCGCCTTTGTAGCCCGTTTGCAAAAGTGGTCGGTGCCAGAGCAAATGCAGTGGACCCACCTGGGCTTTGCATAGGAGGACACAATGACCGATACCATCATGTGGGCCCGATTGGACGATCCTGCAGCACCCGTGTCTGCCCTAGCGTGGCCGCGCCCCAGCTACATGTATTTGGAACGCGTACCGGAAGCCTGGCTTGACGAAGCCGAGCGCCAAAGCGGCTTGCGCCTCGAATTGCTGGATCCAGCGACACAGTTTCAGGTGTGGGAACGCGGGCGAGTGTTCTGTGATACTTGTGAGTTGCATTGGGAAAAACTGGCAGGAGCCTTTCAGGTAGTCTATGTGGGGCCACCTGCCAACCTACCTGGATTTGAGTTGGCAGAAGACTTGGATCTCCGCGCTACAGAGGTGCGAACGCGCTCCTACTACCTGTGGGGTAGTCGTGTATCTGACGAGCAACTGGATCTAGTCGGCACAAGTAAACTACCCGATTCCGAGATCTTTATCGAGCTAAAGGTGCCGCGTATCCTGCGCTACCCGGTTTCCCCGCAAGCAGGGCGAGTCAAGGTCAAAGTGTGTGAATATGTGGACCCGGTCAGTGGTGATATGGTCTATTATCGGTTCCAGGGATTGGAGGAACAGCAACTATGAACCCCTACGATTTTGTCCGTATTGACTGGGCGACCGGAATAGCACGTCGACCGGCCAGCCTTCACCACCGCTTTAGTGGTGCATCGGGCCGCTTCGAGGGTACAATCACGACATTGATGCCGTTGTTCATCCCGGACCGTCGTAATCTCGCACCCAAGCGCTTTGTTACCAATGCCCAGGGCCAGCCCATCATCCCCGGCAGTTCGCTAAAAGGTCTCGTGCGCGGCCTGGTGGAAACCATTGGCCCTGGCTGTTGGTGGTTGTTTGATGGCACCTACGAACGAGGTGCCGCAGACTATCGCGACAAGCTGCCTCAAGAGTTTCAGCAGTGTCCCCGGGATGGTCATCTGTGCGTCGCCTGTCGCATGTTCGGGCTGATCCGGGGAGGGACGCTGCTACTGGGACATGTGGGGTTTGAAGACGCCATCTGCGAGAAGCCAGTGGCGCACGACCCGATCTATACCCCGATCCTGGATGCCCCCAAGCCGCACCACACGGCATGGTATCTGGATAGCGCAGGTCGCCAGGTGGCCGGTAGAAAGTTCTATTTCCACAGCAGCGAGATCCGGACCTCGCGCGAGATCAGGCGCAGCCGAAGAGGAGTCGAGTTGAACCAGCACATCACTCCCATCGGCCCTGATAGCGTGTTTACCTTCTCCGGGTGGTTTGACAACCTGGCTCAGGACGAGTTGGCCTTGTTGCTCTATGCGCTGATGCTGGAGCCGGGGATGCGTCACAAGATCGGCTACGCCAAACCGGCTGGCCTGGGCAGCATTGAGGTCCGTTTGACACGCCTCGAGTTCGTGGACTATGGTCAGCGGTATGCCACACCAGATCGGGGCTGGACCGTGTATGCAGGGGACGAACTGGAACATTTCATGGCTGACCAGGTTGCGCCCCATATCGCCAGCCAGTCGATCACGCTGCAAGACCTGCGTCGCATCTGGGCTTGGCCGCCGGCTCAGGACGTGCGCTATGGATATCCCACGCGCGATTGGTTCAACCAACACCCACGTGCTCCCATCTCGGCCACCAAGGATGCACCACGTCAGTGAGCCCCCCCCGCTCGGCTGACCGACTGCGGCCGGAGGAAACCAAGATGCCTGAAAACATTCTGATCGCCACCCTGGGTGACCATCCAGCCGTCATCACGGCGATGGTAAAAGCACTGCGCGAGACCGAGGGGTTGAGGATCGATACCCTGCATGTGCTGCATCCACAGGACACCGGCAAGGACATCGCGCAATTGGGCTATGCGCTTATTGAGGAGCATCTGCGAGACCAATGTGCTGTCTATCCCGAACCGTTACCCTTTGGGGACCCGAACACTCGTGAAACCTCCATAATGTTCTTGCAGACCTTGGCTAGTGTGCTCGAACGCTATCAAGATCAGGAACAGTATCACGTGTATCTTTCCCTGGCCGGGGGCCGCAAGAACATGTCGGCACTCATGGCCTTGGTTACCCAGTTCTTTCCATCCGTCAAAGGATTGTACCACCTGATCGACAGGCTTGAGGACAGCCGGCATCCGAGTTTTCCTTCCATCGCCGAGATCGTGCTCATGTCCTCGCCGAAGGAACAAGACGATACTCTGGATCCCCCTCTCGAAAACCTGCAACTGGTGCCTGTCCCATATCCCGGCGTCTTTGCTGATGCCAGCCGGCTGTGGCACATCTTGCAGGTTGGCGGCTCGCTGGCCTATACCCCGGAGGTCGAGGCCTTTTTCGGACCGATTGCCGCTCGCCGCGATCCTGGCAGCATGGTGAGGGTATGGGCCTCGGAGCGTGCCATCCAGGATTATCAGGAACTGGGTGACCAGATGCAAAAAAAGTTCCTTGGCTATGCGTGCCGGATGCGATACCCCTCACACCTGGAGGCCAAAGCCAGTGGACCACGAGGCTGGGAAACCGACTGCCAGGTCTATCCCGAGCACAAGGCTCATTCCAACTTGCGCCTGTTCTACTATTGGGATCGCCAGGCCCAGGTATTGACCATTTGTCGGGCTATGCTTCACGAGGATTATGATCGAAAAGGAGCGGTGTGGTACAAGGATCATTCCAGGGCCGTCCCGATCTCGAGGTTGGAACAGGAGTGCATCCTGCTTGTCCCCTTGGGCAAATCACCGATGATCGCTACCCAGACCTATACGCTCTTGCAAGACGGTGAAGAAGAGGGATATCCACCCGTTTCGGTGGTCGCCGCACTCTACCCTCAGAGACATCCAGAGATCTGTAATGGAGTGCGCCTACTCGAACGCCAGTTCAGAAACCGCCAAGTGGGGTTTGTGCAGTTCCCTATCGAGAATTTGCGAGACGTGGACTCGGAAGCAGCATGCAGGATCTATCTGGAGGCGCTGCTAGCTACCATAGATGGTCTCCGTCGCGATTATCCGGACCATCAGATCGCCTTGTCTCTTTCTGGTGGACGCAAAGTTATGAGCGCGCTGACCCTTTTTGCCGCCCAACGGGTTGGCATTGAGCGAGTCTATCATACCCTGATTGCGGATATCGAATTGGAGCAACGTGTTGAGGCAGAGACCAGCATCGCCGAGATCGACAAACTGCCCACCGATGAAGCCAAAGCTCGGCGACTGTTCCTGGATGAATACGGGAAGGATCAGTTCGAGCTGTTCACCATTCCGGTCATTCCCCTGAGCCAACACGCGGACCCGGAGAGCTGACATTGATCCTCCTCAACTTTACCCATCCCCTCAGGCCCGACCAGCTCGCCCAGGTGGAAACGATCACCGGCCAGCCGGTTCTGCGCGTCATCGATGCGCCGGCTCAGCTTGACCCCGGCCAGCCCTTTGCGCCCCAGGTGGCGGCACTGGCCGACGCCTGCGACCTGACCTCGGCCGAATGGCAAACCGTGCCTCTGCTGGTGGTGCCGCCGGCCCTCAACTTTATCGCTGCCCTCCTCCTGGCCGAGCTGCACGGGCGCACCGGCTATTTTGTGCCGGTCCTGCGCCTGCGACCCGTGCCCGGCGCCGTGCCGCCCCGCTACGAGGCGGCCGAGGTGCTGGACCTGCAAGGCCAGCGTGACGCGGCCCGGCTCAAACGTCGGACGTGAAACATCAAACGTCAGGCGTCACATGTGGCGCTTGACGCCCCGCACCTGAACAACCGCATACTCCCCCTCTTTGGGGGACCGACCTCCGGGGTTTGGGCGACCTCGGAGGTCGGGCCACTATTTCTATCGGAGGTGCCGCATGCCGCCGCTCTATGTCACCACCCAGGGCGCCAAACTCCGCTACGAGGGCCGGCGCCTCATCGTGGAAAAAGACGACCAGGAAATCACATCCGTGCCGGCCGTCCACGTGGGCCAGGTGCTCATCCTGGGCAACGCCGTCATCACCACCCCGGCCCTCACCTACCTGCTCGATAAAAGCATCGACACTGTGTTCCTCTCCATCCACGGCCGCTACAAGGGCCGGCTGGTGGGGCCGCTGGGCGGCCAGGGCAAGCTGCGCCTGCTCCAATACCAGCGCGTGCTGGACCCGGCCTATGCCCTGCAGACCGCCAGCGCCATCGTCTGCGCCAAGCTCCACAACACCCGCACCTTTTTGCGGCGCTATGCCCGGCGCACCACTCTCCCCTCCCCTTCCTCCCAGAATTGGGGGGAAGGGGAGGGGCCGGGGGAGAGGATAGGGGACGGCCTCACCGCCGCCGCCGACCAGCTCACCGCCCTTATCGACCAGGCCAGCCGCTGCCGCACCGTCAACTCGCTCAGTGGCGTCGAAGGCCGCGGCGCCGCCATCTACTTTGGCGTGTTTCGCCACCTCATCCAGGACACCTGCTGGACCTTTGCCGGCCGCACGCGCCGGCCGCCGCGCGACCCGGTGAACGCCCTGCTCAGCTTTGGCTACACCATCCTCACCCACAACCTGGAATCCGCCGTGCGCACCGTGGGCCTGGACCCCCACCTGGGCTTTTTGCACCAGGTGGCCTACAACCGGCCCAGCCTGGCCCTGGACCTGGTCGAAGAGTTTCGCACCTTGGTCATCGACAGCATCACCCTGCGCTGCCTGAACAACGCTATCCTGCAACCCGCGCATTTCACCATCGACCCGCAGGCCGAATACCCGGTGCTTCTCACTGACGAGGGCCGCGCCCGGTTCATCCGCGAGCTGGAAACGCGCCTGGCCCTGGAATTCCAGCATCCCG
>JAHJIN010000180.1 GCA_018823415.1 Chloroflexota bacterium
AGCACTGGCCTTCATAGTACCACCCGTAGCCCCCATGAGCGAAAAAATCGTGATGGGCAGGCTTGATCCCAGGCGTCCCAATTTCGGTTATTTAGGTGTTTTTTACGCCTCCGATCTCGACTTGACTTTTACCGCACTCTTCCATCTAGCGTTTCACGGCCTGATAACTGGGCCGGATGTCTACCCGTCTCAGCAGATTCGCGTTTGTGACCACCGTCACCGAGCTGGTGGCCATGGCGATCTCGGCCAGCACCGGGTGCATGAGACCCAGGATCGCCAGCGGGATCATGATCACGTTGTAAAAGAACGCCCAAAAGAGGTTCTGGCGGATTTTGCTAAAGGTGGCCCGGGATAGCTTGACCGCCTGCACCACGCCGGACAGGTCGCCGCGCACCAGGGTAATGTCCGACGCCTCGATGGCAATGTCGGTGCCGGTGCCAATGGCGATGCCCACATCGGCCTGAGTCAGCGCCGGGGCGTCGTTGATGCCGTCGCCCACCATCGCCACCATCTTGCCCTCGGCCTGGAGGCGCTTGACCTCGTCCACCTTGCCGTCTGGCAGCACCTCGGCCAACACGCGGGTGATGCCCACCTGCCGGGCGATAGCCTCGGCGGTGCGGCGGTTGTCGCCGGTGATCATGGCCGTTTCCAGGCCCAGCGCCGCCAGCTCGCGCACGGCATCGATCGTGTCGTCCTTGAGCGTGTCAGCCACGGCGATGACACCGGCCAATTGACCACCGACCGCTATCAGCATACCGGTCTTGGCCTCGCCTTCCAGTCGTGCCAGCTCGGCTTCCAGCGGCGCCGGGTCCACGCCGTGCTCTTCAAGCAGCCGCCGGCTGCCCACCAGCACCAGCTGGCCGTCCACCGTCGCCACAATACCCTTGCCGCGCACCGCCTGGAACCCCACCGGCTCGCCCAGCGTCAGCCCCTCCATCTCTGCTCGCTCCACGATGGCCCGGCCCAACGGGTGTTCCGACCCTCGCTCCGCACTGGCCGCCCAGTAGAGTAGCTGAGGATCAGCAATCTGCAATCTGCCATTTGCAATCTGATCCGTCACCTCGGGTTTGCCCCGGGTCAGCGTGCCGGTCTTGTCAAAGATGATCACCTGCACGTCTTTCATGGCCTGAATGGCCGCGCCCTGCCGGATGAGGATACCGTTCTCAGCGCCCATGCCGCTACCCACCATGAGGGCCGTAGGCGTCGCCAGCCCCAGCGCGCACGGACAGGCGATCACCAGTGTGGCGACCGTGGCGAACAAGGCCCCGCCGATAAGGTCCATATTCGGGTTTACCCAGGGCAAGAATGCGGCGGCCCACCCGGTGATGCCGTGCAGCAGGCCCGGCAGGAGCAGCCAGGCCAACAGCGTCAGGACGGCAATACCAATGACCACCGGCACAAACACCGCCGTGACCTTGTCGGCGAATTCCTGGATGGGGACCTTGGTGCCCTGCGCTTCTTCCACCATGCGGATGACCTGGGCCAGAAAGGTATCCTTGCCCACGCGGGTGGCGCGCACCTGGAGCAGCCCCACCTGGTTCACCGTGGCCCCGATGACCTCGTCGCCGGGGTTCTTGTTGACCGGCATGGACTCGCCGGTGGCCATGGACTCGTCCACGGCGCTCTCGCCGGCCACCACCACGCCGTCGGTGGGGATTTTCTCGCCGGGTCGCACCACCATCACGTCACCCGCGCGCACCTCGTCGATGGGAACCTCTTGCTCCTGGCCGTCCACCAGGACGCGGGCGGTCTTGGCGCCCAACTCCAGCAGCTTGCGGATAGCCTGGGAGGCCCGGCCCTTGGCGCTGACCTCCACGTAACGGCCGGTGAGGTGAAAGGCCATGATCATGGCCGCGATTCCGGCATAGTTGGGCACCGGCGACGACACACCCAGCCCGAACAGGTTCAGCACGTGCACGACCAGCACCACCACGCCGGTGAGGAACGACACGCCGGACCCCATCGCAATCAGCACGTCCATGTTGGCCGCGCCGTGGGTGGCCGAGTTCCAGGCCGAGCGATAGGTCTGCCGGCCGGCCCAGAACAGCACCGGCGCCGCCAGCACCACCATCCCCAGATTAAAGATTTCCATGGTGGGCCAGGCGATCATGAACAGCATCTCGGGGAGCATCCACACCATGATGATGGCGGTAAAGACCCAGGCGATACGCATGCGCCGGCGGGCCACGGCCATCTTGCGCTCTTCTTCGTCGGCTGGCTCTGACTCGGCGGCTGCCTCGTCCCGGATGGCATAGCCCACGTCCGCCACGGCCTGGCGGAACTCGCGCATCCCGGCCAGCGTGGGGATATAGGTCACCGTGGCACGCTCGGTCGCCAGGTTGACGTTGGCGTCCAGCACGCCGAACACGCCGCGCAAGCCCCGCTCCACGTGGGCCACGCAACTCGCGCAGGTCATGTCGTCCACCGGGAAGGACCGGGTCTCGGTGCCCACGTCATAGCCCACGTCGCGCACGGCGGCAATGAGGGTATTCAACGTGACCTGATCCGGGTCATACGTCACCGAGGCGCGCTCGGTCGCCAGGTTGACGTTGGCCTCCAGCACGCCCGGCACCTCGCGCAGGCCCCGCTCCACATGTGCCACACAACTCGCGCAGGTCATGTCCAGTATGGGTAGCTCGATTCGCTTGCCGTCCATTTGCCGCTCCTCTCGTGACCCCAGTTTGCCATTTATCGGGAACATTGTATCATAGTTGACTAGCATTGTCAAGAATATCATGAGACAACGAGACAACGCCCCGGTCTCTCGTGGAGGCCGGGGCGCTGTGTTTGTTTCGTCTGGCGTATGCTATCTGCCGATCAGGGGCAGGTAGATGTGGTACCAGGTGTCTGGTATGACTGTGGCCGAGACCGGCCCATAATACGTGACGCTGCTGTCGCTGGCCACGATGTCCAGGCGATAGTAGTAGGTCACGCCAGGCACGGCCGTGTTGTCCGTGTAGACATAGGACCCCCCGGACGATCCCCGCCCCGGTATCAAGCTCACGTTGAGCTGGGTCCACGCTCCGCCCAGCGCTTCGGCCCGGTAGAGATTGAAGCCCAGCATGTCCATTTCCAGAGCAGTTTCCCAGGTCACCTGGATACCCGCGCCTTCCGGCGTAGCCTTGAAGTCGAACAGGGTGACGGCGGTAGGGCTGGGTGTCCAGAAGCCAAAGTTGTTACCGGTGCTGGTCGGGTTCGCCGCGTTCAGCAGGCGCGTATACTGGCTCGGCGTCGTGATGTTCTCGCCGCCCGGCGCCACCGGGCTGGTCGTGGCCTTGTACGTCCCGGTATACAGGTCGGTAAAACTAAAGTTCCCGCTTCCATTGCTCACTGTGGTGTTGATGAGAGTGTAATTGCCACCGCTGGTGTGCATCCACAGATAAACGGTGACGCCGGGATAGGCCGTGTCGCCGGGCGGGTCATAGGTGCCGGCGCTGTAGCTGTCGTGGAAGGTGATGCCGCTGAGACTGTAGGGACCCTGCGGATAGTCGTAGCCAAAGTCCACGTCCAGGGCGCAGTCGGAGCAAGAAGTGCCGTTGATGGTCGCAACGCCGCCGCTGTTACCGCTGGAGACGTTGATGACCACGTCCACTTGCCCGTCCGGCGTGGCCGTGTTGTTGTACTCGTAGGTGGCCTCCAGGGTGGTGGTGGGCAGCGTGCTGGCGTCTACCTGCACGGTGTAGGTACCGTCCGGGAGGTCGCCAAAGGTATAGTAACCGTCCGAGTTGGTGGTGGTAGAAATGGGGTTGCCCGCGCCCTTGCCCAGGTCTACGCCACCCGGTGGCGTCAGGATGACGACGACGTTGCCCAGCCCGATCTCGGTGGCGTCCTGCATGCCGTCACGGTTCGAGTCCAGCCAGATATAGTCGCCGAGGTAGGTCGCCGGCTGGTAGCCAAAGTCGCGGGTCATGTTAACCCCGCCGTTGGGCAGGATGACGCCGGATTCCGCGTCGCAGGCCCCCAAGCCGCCGCAGGCGCTGGTCTCGTCCGGGTCCCCGGTCTGGGTGAACCCGGAGAGGGCCGCGGAGCCTTCGTCGACGACCACCACGTACTTGCCGCTGAGGAGGCCGGTGAACGAGTAGACGCCGGTGGCGTCGGTGACCTGGGTGTCGTAGAGCGTGTCACCGACGTCGTACTGACCATCGCCGTTGACGTCGTTATACAGCCAGACGGTCACGCCGCTGATGCCCGGCTCGCTCAACTGGTCGTACAGGCCGTTGCCGTCGTTGTCCTGCCAGATCGTATCGCCGATCCGGCCGCCGGCGGTAAAGCCAAAGTCCGCCAGCACATACGCCTGGCCGGCGCTCAAGGTCACGTCGTGGGGGTCATTGTGGGTGCTCAGGACATAGCGGTTGCCATAGCCGTCCGTGGGCAACTGCGGATCGGTGGTGTCCACATCTACCAGGTAATTGCCGGCCGGCAGGTTGACGAACGAGTAGAGTCCATTGGCATCGGTGGAAGTCGTCGCCACCAAGGCGTCGCCACTGTCGATGATGCCGTCATTGTTGCTGTCCTCGTACAGGTTGACGGTGATGTTGGCGAGGCCCGGCTCGCCGGTATTCCAGATGCCGTTGCGGTTGTCGTCGCGCCAGACCAGGTCGCCGATGGAGCCGCCGCCTATGGGCTGGTAGCCAAAGTCCACGGTGTCGATGCTGGCGGTGGTGAGGGTCACCTTGGCCTTGTCGTCCTTGGTCCCGTCATAGTCCTGCGTCTGGACGTAGGTGCCGGCCGGCCAGTCCGAGTCGGTGCGGTCCACCACCACGATATAGCCCAGGCCAGACGCGCTCCCGGCCAGATTGTTGAAGCCATAGACGCCGCTGGCGTTGGTAATGGTAGTGGAGATGAGGGCGTCCGTACCGACGTCGATCACGCCGTTCTTGTTCGCATCCTCGTAGAGCCAGACGGTGATGTTGGGAATGCCTTCCTCGCCGCTGTTCTGGGACCCGTTGCCGTTCCAGTCCACATAGACGGTATCGCCGATGGAGTAGGCGCCGGAGCGGTGGTAGCCAAAGTCGTACGAGCCATAGTAGCCCCCGGCGGCAATGGTGAAGGCATTGGTCTGGCTGTTGCCCGGCGTGCCTTCAGGGTCGCGGGTGTTGGTCCAGGTGCCCCCGGCTGGCAGCGTGGTGGTGTCTATCTGGACGTAGTGGTTGCCGGTGACTGTCAGGCCGGTGAAGCGATAGTTGCCGTTGGCGTCGGCGGTAGTGGTAGCAACCACCGCGCCATCGCTACTGCGCCGCAGTTGCACGGTGACGGTACCGATGCCGTTCTCACCGGTCTGCTGGGTGGTGTTGCCGTTGTTGTCTTCCCAGACGTTGCCATAGACGATGGCGTTGGCGGCGCGATAGTAGCCAAAGTCGGCGTTCAGAACGTCATTGTTGCCTGGGATGCCATCGGTGTTGTTGATGGTCAGGGCGCTAGTTCTGCTGTCCCCGGGTGTGCCTTCCCGGTCGCGGGTGTTGGCCCAGCCGGTGGCGCCACCGGGCAGGCTCGCGGTGTCCACGCAGACATAGTAGGTGCCGTTGGCTAGGCCACTGAACAGGTAATAGCCGCTCGCGTCGGTCACTGTCGTAGCCAGGATACCCGTGCAGTTGGCGGCCGAGCACAAGTTCACGGTCACACCGCGTAAGCCCGGCTCGCCTGGATCATCTAGGGTATTGTTGTTCGAGTCGTACCAGATCCGGTCGCCGATGGTGCCTCGAGGGTTGATGAAGGTGGTGACCGAGTCCGTGGCGTCGTTCACCGCCCGGCTGCTGCTAAATTTGGCGTTGGTGACATAGGCGGTGTTGACCGTGCTGGCCTGGGCCTCTGTGGCCGGTTGCAGGGCGCGCATGATCACGGTGACGATCTTGGTCTGACCAGCGTAGAGCGGACCGAGATCCCTCCAGAGGATGGTGCCGCCGGCCACGCTGGTCTGCACCGGGCTGGCGGAGACGAACTGCAAGCGCGCCGCGTCAAAGGTATCCGTCAGGGGCAGAGTGGCGATGGTGCTGTCCGAACCGCCGCAGGTCCCGCTCGCGGTCACACGAAAACCGATGGCGTCCATGTACAGGATGACAGAGTCGGCCGCCTGATCTTTCTGCAAATCAAGCCGCAGGCTCAGGTCGAGAGCAAAGTCGTTCCAGTCCCAGGAGCCGACGGGGCCGTAATTCGTTACGTTCCAGACCAACAGCCCCGCGTTGGCCGCACCCACAAACTGGTTGATCTTGGCTGTGCTGAATGGACCCAGCGCTGCAACGGCGGGCGTCTGGGACGTTTGTGTCAGCACGGTAGTGCCGGAGATAAGTTGGCAATAAGCAAAGTCGTCCGTCAGGGATGCGCCCACGTAGACCTGGAAGATGGCTTCCACCTTGGTGATGGTGCCGCCCGGGTTCCCCTGACTGAAGCTCCGGCCGATGATGTATTTGTTGGACCCTCCCACGAAGGTTCCAGCGGCATAGCTGCCGTCCGGGCCGGTGCTGCCAAAGGCGTTCGTATAGTTGGCAAAGTCCTTGGGGCTGCCGCCGGTGCTGCCGGCCGTGGCCCAGGTCTTGTAGGTGCACGAGGTGGAGCCGGTGCCGTCGCCAGGCCGGGTGTTGACCAGTTGGATGGCATACGTAACCAGGCTGCCCTCGTTAATGGGGTTGGCCGGGGACTGGAGCTTGTCGAGGCGCAGCGCCGGGCCAAAGCCAAAGTCGGCCGTGAGATGGGGGCTGGCGGTCGTGGTGCCCAGGCCGGTCACCGCATGAGTACCTGGCGTGGTCAGGCTGTAGCCGGTGGGCAGGTTGGCGTCCATATCGTCCACCACCACGATAAAGTTGCCGTTGGGCAGCTTGTCGAACAGATAATTCCCGCTGCTATCGGTTTCGGTGGTCATGATCAGCAGTTCGCCGCTGTCCAGTGTGCCGTTGCCGTTTTCGTCCCAGTACAGGGACACGGTGATGTTGGCGATGCCGGTCTCGCCGCCGTCCTGCACGCCGTCGCCGTCGTCGTCTTTCCAGACCCGGTCGCCGATCTGGTTGGTGCCCTCGATCATGGTGATGTGGCAGTCCTCGTCAAAGGGGACGCCGGTGCCAAAGCTAGTGGCGGCGCAGTTCTCGATAAAGGGGCTGGTGGGGGAGCCGCTGACGTTCACGTCAAAGGTGACGCCGCTGCTGGCCCCGGCGGCCAGCGGGTCATTGAACCACCACTGGATGTGGGTCACGCTGCTGGCCGGCACCGGCTCGGTGATGGTCCAGGTGACGCCGCCGTCGGTGGAGTAGCGGATGGTGGTGCCGTCGGCGCTGCTGGCAGAGCCGCTAGCGTACGTAGTGTTGGCCGGGATGGTGTCGCTTACCACCAGGCCGGTGTTGTAAAACGGCAGGCCGGCGTCAGCAGTGCCAGCGCTATTGTCCACGTCCACGGAGTAGTTGATGATGCTACCGGGGGTGACGGTAAAGTTGCCGGTCTTGTCCACCTCCACGGCCGGTTCGGTGCTGGCCGGCGAGGGGATGCCGGCGCCATAGTCGCCGTTGAACTTTTCGTTGTCATGGCCGGAGGCCACCTCCTGGTACGGGGTAAGGGCCGTGTTGCACGGCCCGTCCAGGGCCAGGAAGGTATAGTACACGTTACCGATGACCCCGTTGTTGTCCGGCGGGAGGTTGGAAAAGTAGAGCGTGTCCGTAAAGGGAATGATCAGGTCCGGGTTGCCGCCACTGCGCGAGACGGTGAGAGCGCCGGTGGTGCGGATCAGGCGGAAGCAAGAGGG
>JAHJIN010000181.1 GCA_018823415.1 Chloroflexota bacterium
CCACCAATACGTTTGACCAATATGTTTGACGTCGTTTTTCGCGTTGTTGGCCATTTAGAAAGCAAGACCTACTTATTCTCAAGGAGGAGAGTCTGATGAAGCGTAACCAATTGTCAGAGTGTTTCATAAGTCATTTGAGCACCAGGGCGAACTTTACCAATTCAGCATTCTGAGCGATAATGGGGACATATTCCTACGAAAGGGGATGTCCCAATGGCGACGAAGAAAAATCGCCGCAAGCGCTCGGGCCAGCGCTCTAGGCCGAAATCGGAATTCCGCAACCAAGTGGAAGCCGACGTGGTAGATCGGTTGCTCCATCGCTTTGTGGCCTTGGTCAAGCACGGGCTTGAACTGATGCTCCACGACCCTTCCGAGTTAGCCCGCAAAGAGTTCCGCCAGAACCCCGATCTGGTCTACACCGCCGAAGAGGTTCCCATCTTGGTACTGTGGGCCGCGGTCGGGGCCTATGAACTGTCTTGGCTGGCATTCTGCCAGCAGATCCTGACCCACCCCGCATGGGCCGAACTGCTGGGCGTGGAAACGCAAGCCGACCTGGACCGCTTGGCCGTCGGTCTTGAGCAGTGCCCGGTCCGCGTCATCGAGTTGGCGGTACACGATGGCTTGAAAGAAGGGGACAAGCAAGACCGGCGCCCCGTCGAGCAGCGGCCGCCCGTCCGAGAAGAGCATGCCCAGTACATTGGCATCACCCTTGTCCTCAAGCTGCTCAAGAAACGGCTCCGGCCTTTCCTGAAGCGCCTGGACCAATGTGACCCCAAGCGTCCCCACCATCGTCCTCGCACCTATCGTACCCGCTCCTTCGTCCTAGCCGATCTGGCTCGTTGGATGCTGGGCTTGCAGTCCACCGACGAACTGATCCGGGAACTGGCACAGCATCCCGGTCTAGCAGGGGCGGTCAACTTCCGACCGGGAGCAATCCCGAGCAAAGCGACCTTTAGTCGCCGTCGCATGGCCGTGCCCCTGGCGGATTTGAGGGCCATCTTGCACGAGTTGGTCGCAGTGCTCGTACGCTGCCGAGTCATCGACGGGCGAGCCTGGGTGGTGGACTTGACCCGGGTGCCCACCTACAGCAGCGTGAGCAAGCCCTATCCCGACCGACTCAACGGCAAGAGTGACCCTGAGGCTGCTTTCTGCGGGTACCCGGACAATGACGGCGGGTTCCAGTTCGGCTACTGCCTGGTCTGGATCGTGGACTTCAAGACCGAGTTGCCCATCGCTCTGGTCTTTGGCGCAGGCAATGCCCAAGACAGCCCCTTGGCCCAGCCCTTGTTGGAGCAAGCCTGCGCCGAACATCCGCACCTGGCCCGCCGCTGTGAGTACTTTATCGGCGACGGCGGCTATGATACCCTGGCCATCTTCGACTTCATTCTCACCCGGCTGAAAGCCTTGCCGGCCATCACCAAGAACCCACGCAACGCCGCTGATCCTGAAGCTGACTTGGCCACTGATGCCCGCTGCATCTTGCGCCGGCGCAGCCCGCTGTACATGGCCCTCTTTCACAGCCGCACCAGTGTCGAGCGGACCAATAGTTGGGCCAAGCTGACCTTCAACCTCAAATACCACAAGCAGCGGGGTTGGAATGCGGTGGAGCATGGCGTGCTCTTGGCCGCTATTGCCATGTTGAGCGTGGCCTGGGTGGCGGTCAAGACCGGGCATCCAGACCAGATCCGCTCCGCGCGGACGTGGATCAGCCGTCACTAATCTGACGGCGCGGCGAATCTAGCTGGTGTCATCCTGGCGGCCCCGTGGGGCTGCGGGTTGCTTCCGTGCGTCTCTAACCGGTCCACTGCCCACCTGACAAGTCCCAGTGAGCACAGAATTCGCCGACACTCGCTTCCAATGGCCTGGATAGCGCTTCTGCAAACGCTACGAAGCTGAATTGTTAACGTGCCAACTCGCCAACACGGGAGTTATGAAACACTCTGGTTACCGATGACCCCGTTGTTGTCCGGCGGGAGGTTGGAAAAGTAGAGCGTGTCCGTAAAGGGAATGATCAGGTCCGGGTTGCCGCCACTGCGCGAGACGGTGAGAGCGCCGGTGGTGCGGATCAGGCGGAAGCAAGAGGG
>JAHJIN010000017.1 GCA_018823415.1 Chloroflexota bacterium
CCACCAATTCCTTCGTCGGCTACATCGTGACCCGCTACGCGCCGTGCGTGATTTGGTCGACCACCATGCTGCCCAGCGGGCCGCCCTGGCGGCCCACACTGACCAACTACCACCGTGAAGTGATAGTTAGACAGTCAGGGGGGTACCATGCGAACTACCAGAGAGCCGACGTAAAAAGACCTCCCCGGGGGGCGGGGAGGTCCTGAATGTGGGAGCCGAGGTTATTTTTCAATGATTACAGGGCTTTCACTGTACCAATGGACTTCATTATACTCATCCTCGGCTTCAATCTCAATGTAATAGGTGCCGTTTGCGGTGGGATACCAGCGGAGGCAGCCGTCTTCGCAAGGTGGCAATGGCACGTGTGACTTGAGCACGACGGGCAGGTATACCTTGTACTGCCCGACGCTCGCGGCGGAATCCGGCGCGGCAGACTGGGACGTTGCATACACCTTCTCGCCATTGGGCAAGACCGTGGCTAAGAGCTGCCGGCCGGCCGCCGAGGTGCCCTCGACCGGCACAGCATAGACGTTTACTGTGACATCGTCTCCGTTGGGATCATATACTTCCCAGTGAATGTCAAAGACCACGTCAGCCCTGTCAACGCTGGTAAGCTTGATCCAGTCGATGGAGAACCGATCCGCGCCGGTGTTCAAGGCCTCGGGTGTAGTTTCCAACGGGTCAAAGCGCAGGTTCTGGACGTGGCCCAGTTGGGTCCAGCCATGTTGCGCCGGGAATGGGTTCTGTTCTGGGGGTGTGAGAATGTTGTCTGGCGTGGTGCATGAGGGATTGGGCGCGGCCCGGGCCAGGTCTATGGTATAGGTCTGCCAGCCCTCGTGTAACGCGCCATATTTGGTCTCTGACCCATCGGTCTCGATGAGCGAATTCCACCACACAGCGCGCGAGCCCCAGCCGGTCTTGATCAGCCAGTTGCCATCGCGCCCCGCTGGCGTATCCACTTTCATGCGCACAGATAGATAGCGATACCTGGTAGTGTCGATGGGACGATTCGCCTCGGTGTGGAGCAAGATTTGGGAATCTGACTGCGGGTTGCCGGGCACGATAATGGCACGGGCACTATAGATGCCGTTCTGGAAGGTCTCATCGACCTGGGTCACGGGATAGGGCGGCGGTCGATAGATGATGTCGGAGGCATCGTTCATGTCCCAGGGATTGCCCAACTCGGTGGTGGCGTAATCGGCCCCGTTGGTCATGCTGGGCGAGTTGATGCGCACGGTGGGCGCGCCGTTGATGACCAGAGGTCCCACCCACTGGGAAGAGGCTTTGGTGACACCGCAGTTGTTGCTCACTGGGTCACCAGACATCAGGCGCAGTTGAAAGTAATACTGCCCGGCCGGCAGCACCGAGGTCTTGAACTGGTATGACCCATTCTCAACTGGGATGGCCCGAATCGATGGCGATGTGGCATTTTGACCGGTGGGGTTGTCAGCTACATAGATGTCTACCGTATCACCTGCGCTCGCGTCTACGGTGTTCCAGCGCAGGTTGATGCTTGGCGAAGTACTGGGGTCGGTCAAGCGGATCCAGTCTACCTTGACCTGGGTACCCACGGGGGCGCTGGCGCTGGGGTCAAACCGCAGGCCGCGCACCACGGGGTTGTCTTGCCAGGTCCCAGCGCGCACCGGGTCCTCGCCGTTGAGTTGGGTCAGGTCGAACACATAGGTGCGCCAGCCGGCCGGCCAGTAGATCAACTCGCAACCGGTGTAGCAGCCATCGTTACCGCCAAAGCGATGATCCCCGTTGGGCCACCACACAGGCTTGGTCCCGGTCCATTGTACATAGTATTGGGTACGGGCGCTCGTGTACATGCGAAAGGAGAGCAAGGTGTACTTGGAAGTGTCAATGGTGTATGCGTCGTGTGCTCCGGTGACATCCCAGTTCAATTCCTGGGACAACTGGCTATTGATTGGCGTGCTAAAGCCCTGGAACAAGGGGAACAAATAGCCCGTGGTGGGAGCGCCGGAGGCCTGGTCCACGCCGCTGAACGTGCCCTGCCAGATGCCATTGCTGGCCGAGACGTTGTTGAACCCCACTTCAAAACCAACGTCGTAGCGCTGATCCATGTCCCAGGCATTGCCCAGCACGTCGGTGGCAAAGTCTGTGCCTTCACCCACGACGGTTTGGATGGCCCCTGGGTTTGCGAAACTGATGCTGGCTCCCTGGTTGGAATGCTCTCCAGGAGATGTGGCCAGAGCGGTAGGTAGGATGATCAACGAGAGCAAGCTAGCCAGCAATACCATGCAGGCAACTCTTCTATATCGAAGTTTCTTCATCTTGTCTCCTTCTGAGACAGTCAAAGGTATTGCTTTTGTGCTCAAAGCACCGCACGTACGTGATGTCATTGGTATTGCCTATCTTTATTATAACCTTCAGGCCTGGCCTGGACAATCCCCAATTGGTACCAAAAATAGAAACATTGGTACTAGTACCCGATAAAAGGTATTTGGTTCTCACTTGCTTGACAAAAGCCACCAGATCAGGTATTGTAGGGCGCGTTCGCATGGTGAACCGCTGCATTCTGGCCTGGAGGTTCCGGCGTGCTTGCTCAATCCTCGTTTGCCCCTGGGGTGCGCCAGGTGGTGACAGCCCTGCACATCCCACGTTGGATCAGCAACCTGACGGTATTGATCCCTCTTGTGTTTGCCCGGGACTTGGGGAACCCGGCCCTGACCGCACGGTCGTTACTGGCGTTGGTGCTGTTGTGTGGGCTATCGGGTAGCGTATACATCATCGATGATCTGGTAGACCAGCGCCGGGGCCTGACCGAGCAACCGGCCGGGCCGGCTGCAACCGCTGCCCTGTTCACTGCAGTGGCGTTGGCTCTCATCTGCCTGCCGGTGGCGTTCCTGTTGAGCCGAAATTTCGGCCTGCTGACCCTGGCCTATTGCGGGCTCATGGTCCTGTATCCTTTGATCCTGAAGCAAATGTTGCTCATCGACGTGTTGGTGCTGGCCGCTGGGTTGGTGCTGCGCACGGTGGCCGGCGCTGCCGCTATCGACGTGCCCATTTCCCCGTGGCTCTATGTGGTCACGTCGGCCCTGGCGCTGTTTTTGGCCCTGGGCCAGGCGCGGCACCAGTTGATCTGCGCCCAGGGCGACCACCAAGTGCCGGCCAGCGCCGAGTATTCACTGGAACTGTGGGAAGCCCTCACAGCAGTGGCCACAGCCGCCGTGGTGATGAGCTATGGACTCTATACCTTTTTTGCCGAGTCCTTGCCAGCCGACCACCGCATGATGCTCACCATTCCCTTTGTGCTCTATTTTGTCTTTCGCTACCTTTTTCTGCTGGATCGCGGCGTGGAGAGCGGTGTACCTGAGCGAATCGTGCTGGCCGACGTGCCATTGCTCGCAGACGCGGCCTTGTGGGGCCTGGCGACCGTACTGTTGCTATACGTGTGATCCGTGTAACCTTTTGCGCCAGATGGTGTTGTAATCCTATGGCTGGTGACTCATTTTCACCGAGTTCAGACGCAGAGTTGATCCGCAGTGCTCAGGAGGGCAATGCTGCCGCCTTTGGCGCCTTGTATCAACGACACGTATCGGCCATTTATAGCTATTGCTATCAGCGCACGGGCAGCCGGCCCGATGCAGAGGACCTGGCCTCTCGTACCTTTCATCAGGCCCTCAAGAGCCTGGATCGCTATGTGATTACCGATGCGCCAGTGACGGCATGGCTCTATCGCATCGCGCACAATCTGGTGGCCAACTGGCACCGTGATCGCCAGCGCCGCCCCACCATACGGTTGACCGATGATCTGGGCCTGATGGCCCGGGGCCAGAGCCCCCAGGTACAGGCCGAACGAGGAGAAGAAAACCAAGCTCTGCGAGCAGCCATTCGACGGTTACCGCCCATTCGCCAGCAAGTGCTGATCTTGCGTTTTGGGCAGGATTTGTCTAACCGGCAGATTGGCGAGATTATCGGGCGCAGCGAGGGAGCAGTCAAGGTCTTGGTGCATCGCAGCCTCAAAGAGTTGCGCCAGGAGCTCACTCGCACCACAGATCTACTTGATAGAGGGTGACAGCCATGAACAAGGATCTCATCGGCGAGGTCCTGGCCCGCGTCGGAGAGCATCTGCCAGAACCAGGACCTCATGAAATGCCCAATTGGGAGTCTCAGCCGGCTCTGGCTGAGCTGGCTCAACAAGTCAGGTTGGCCCTGACTCCGGTGGAACCGACCGGTACGTTTCGTCAATTGCTGGAAAAGGACCTGCTGACCGCCTGGCGCGCACCCACGCCGCGTGCCGAACCTGGCGAGCCTACGAATGTGTGGCTCACGCGCAAGCACCTTCTGCTGGGCACGGCCGCCGTGGGTTCGATAGCATCGCTGTTTTCTTTGCTGGGCCTCGTCTTGCTAATGGTGCGGCGCCGGCTCACCGCCCGTCCAGCCCCACAGGGGCATGGTGGGGTGGTCTTGTAATTGATACCCGGTCGATCCGGGTGAAAACTTTGATCTGGAGGCTAGTATGCAACAACGGTATGCGCAGATCACTGGTTGGGGCATGTACGTGCCAGAGAAACGACTGACCAACCACGACCTGGAGCAAATAGTCGATACCAACGACGAATGGATCACATCGCGGACCGGCATCAAGGAGCGACGCATCGTCGCCCCGGGTGAGGCCTGCTCCGACCTGTCGATCAAGGCCGTGGACCAGGCCCTGGCCGTGGCCGGCCTGGCCCCCACAGATGTCGATCTGGTGATCTTGGGCACGTCTACGCCGGACTATTTGTTGCCCGGCGCCGTGTTCTTGATCCAGGACCACCTGGGCGTGCGCTGTCCAGCCTTTGAGATTCGGGCTGGCTGCTGTGGATTCATGTACGCCTTGGTGGCGGCCACCCAATTCCTGGCGACGGGAGCTTGTCGTAACGCCGTCGTCATCGGTACCGAGGTCATTTCCACTTATCTCAACTGGCAAGATCGCAACACCTGCATTCTATTTGGGGACGGGTCCGGCGCTGTGGTGCTGGAGGCTACAGACACCCCGGGCGGCATCCTGAACTTTGATATGGGCGCCGATGGCTCCGGTCTGGAATGGCTAATGGTGCCGGCGTTCGGGAGCCGCTTTGGCATGGACCCCAAAGCATTCGAAAACGGCGACATCTATTTGCATATGGAAGGTCGCAAGGTCTTTCGTTTCGCCGTGGAATCCATGGTCGATGTGACGCGCCGGGTCGTATACGAGGCTGGACTCACCATGGATGACATCGATCTGTTCATCCCGCACCAGGCCAACGCCCGCATCATCGAATACGCTGCCAAGATGTTGCGCTTCCCCATGGAAAAGGTCTTTATGAACGTCGAACGCTATGGCAACACCTCGGCTGCGTCTATCCCGCTGGCCCTGGTAGAGGCCGTGCAGCAAGGCCGGATCAAAGAGGGCGACAAGGTCATCCTGAACGGTTTTGGCGCCGGGTTGACCTGGGCCACCACGCTGGTCCAATGGGGCAGTGTGACCACCCAACCTCAGATGCTCGAAGCCGGCTTTTGGAATTCCGTGCTGGGACAGGCCCGCATTGCCAACGCCCGCGCCCGCGATCTGGTGGGCATGGTCGGCATGATGATCACCGCCGCCCGATCTTCTTGATCGCCCATCAATGGCTCTGCAACTGTCCAGAGAGAGGTAGGTAATGAGCAAAATAGCATTGAACCGGGCTTCGCAAAAGATGCGCACCGTCGCGGCTTCGGCCACCGACAAGCGCGATCTGATCTTTCAGCGCGTACGCGCCATCGTAGCCGAAGTGTTGGGCATCGATGAGGAACGCATTACTCTGGACGCGCACTTTCGCGAAGACCTGCGTGCCGATTCGCTGGACCTGGTAGAGCTGATCATGCGCATGGAAGAAGAGTTTGAAGGTGACATCTACGACCCGGAGGCGCAGCAGATCACCACCGTGGGCGAGGTGGTCACCTATATCGAAACCCTTATGCTGCACCAGACCTAGCCTGGACACGCCGACATACTACACCACCGTGGCACCCCTGGTACTGCCAGGGGTGCTGTCATATGAGATGGGGTTGAATACCCGGGAGGAACCGCATGACCGTACGTATTGTAACGGATAGTACCTGCAACCTGTCGGACGAGGATATTGCCCGCCATGACATCCAGGTGGTGCCCCTGGTCGTTCATTTTGGGACCGAAACCTATCTGGAAGGCGTGACGCTGGACCGCGATCTGTTTTACCACAAAATCGAAACCGAGTCCATGATGCCCACCACATCACAGCCGGCTCCCGGCCAGTTCGTCGATGCCTATCGGCCTCTGGTGGGCGACCCCATCCTGTGCCTCACTCTCACCTCCAAGCACAGCGGCACCTATCAGTCGGCGGTGATGGCGGCGGACATGGTGCCCGGGGCCGATGTAGCCGTCTTTGATACACTGTCTATCTCCATGGGGACGGGCTTTATGGTGCTGGAGGCCGCGCAAATGGCCGAGGCCGGTCACAGTCGCGACGAGATCCTGGCGCGGCTGGAGCAGGTCCGGGCCAGGATGCAATTGGTTTTTACCCCGGCCACCCTCAAATACCTGCAAATGAGCGGGCGCGTGGGCAAGCTGTCCGGCGTGCTGGGTTCCATGCTCAACCTACGGCCCATCATCGACATGGAGGACGGGGTGTTGGAGGCGCGCGAAAAGGTGCGCACGCGGGGCCGATCGCTGGATCGGGTTGTCGAGATAGTGACCGAACGGGTGGGCGCCGACGCGCCATCGCGCCTGGGCGTGATCCACGCCCGTACACCAGACGAGGCCCGTGCCCTGGCGGCCCGCTTGTCAGGCGCGTTCCAGTGTAGCGAGGTGCCCCTGGTCGATCTGGTGTCGACCCTGGCCGTGCACGGCGGCCCCGGCATCATCGGTATCGTGGGCTACCGACTCTAGCACGCGCGGCGGTTTTCCCTCACCAAACCCTTCGACTTGGCAGACCGGCTCGCCGATGGTATAATCCAGGCGAGCCTTTTTTTGCAGGAGTGTGTATGGACATCCTGGCCGACTTGAACCCATCCCAGCGCGAGGCCGTGCAGGCCATCGAGGGGCCGCTCTTGATCCTGGCCGGCCCCGGTTCCGGCAAGACCCGCGTTATCACCCACCGCATTGCCTATCTCATCCGAGAGGTGCAGGTATCCCCCTACCACATCGTGGCGGTGACGTTTACCAACAAGGCAGCCCGGGAGATGCGCGAGCGGCTGGAGCGATTGCTGGGTGGTCGTACCCAGGGGCTGACGGTGGGTACCTTTCACGCCACCTGCGCCCGCTTTTTGCGGCGCGACATTGAGCACCTGGGCCGGGACCGGTCCTTTGTCATCTATGACGCCGACGACCAGGAGGCCCTGATCAAGCAGGTGCTCAAGGACCTGCAACTCAACGACAAACAATATCGGCCCGGTGCGCTGCTGGGCCGCATCTCGCGCGCCAAGAGCGAGATGGTGGGGCCAGCCGAGTTTGTCAAGCATACCGAGAGCTATTGGGAAGAGGTGTGCAGCAGGGTATATGAGCGCTATCAAAAGCTGCTGCTGGACCGCAACGCGCTGGACTTTGACGATTTGCTCCTCACCCCGGTGCAACTCTACCAGCAGCACCCCGATGTACTGGCCCGTACCCAGGACCGTATCGTCCACCTGTTGGTAGACGAGTTCCAGGATACCAACCTGGTGCAATACGAGCTGGTCAAGCTGTGGGGCGACCAGCTTCGCAACATCTTTGTGGTGGGCGACGAGGACCAGGGCATCTATTCCTGGCGCAACGCCGATATTGCCAACATCCAGCGCCGGTTCCGCCAGGATTATCCTGAACGCCGCGAGATCATTCTCACGCGCAACTATCGCTCCACCCGCACCATCCTGGACGCAGCCCAGTCCGTCATCGCCCGCAACCCGGACCGCACCGACAAGCAACTGGTCACGGAAAAGGTCGCCGGCCCGGCCATCACTCTCTATGAGGCTTACGACGAGAGCGAAGAGTCCGATTACGTGGCGCTCGAGATCGCCCGGCTGTACCGCGAGGGAGCGCTCAACTGGGGCGACATGGCTGTGATGTATCGCACCAACGCCCAGAGCCGGGCCATCGAAGATGCCCTGGTGCGCCGGGGTATCCCGTACAAGCTGGTGGGCGGCACCCGGTTCTACCAGCGCCGCGAGGTCAAGGACGTCCTGGCCTACCTGCGCCTGGCGCACAACCCGGCCGACGCCGGCGCGCTGGAGCGGGTCATCAACGTGCCCCGGCGCGGCATTGGTCAGCGCACCCAGGACGAGCTGGTCCGGTGGGCGCGACGACTGGACGTGAGCACGTATGAGGCGCTCAAGAAACTGCGGGCTGCGCCGGGCGAGGACGTGCCCATCTCGGGCCGGGCAGCCCGGCCTCTGCTGGACTTTGCCCGGCTTGTCGACGAACTGGTAGAGGCGGCCGGCCGGCTCACCGTGCCCGAACTGCTCGACCTGGTGTTGGAGCGCACCGCGTACAGTGAATACATCCGCGATGGCACCGAAGAAGGCGAGGGGCGCTGGGAAAACGTGCAAGAACTGCGCACGGTGACGGCCGAATACGTTACGCGGTCGCCGGACGAGGGTCTGTCGGCCTTTTTGGAAGAGGTGGCCCTGGTTTCCGACGTGGACTCGCTGGAAGAGCAGCCCCAGGCCGTGACCCTGCTCACGCTGCACACGGCCAAGGGCCTGGAATTCCCGGCTGTGTTCATCGTGGGGATGGAAGAGGGTTTGCTCCCGCACAGCCGCAGCATCGAGGCCCCGGCCCAACTGGCCGAAGAGCGCCGGCTCTGCTACGTGGGCATGACCCGGGCCAAGGATCATCTCTACCTGCTCCACGCTTTTCGCCGGACCCTGTACGGCAACAGCCGCGTCAACGACGCCTCGCGGTTCCTCAAAGACGTGCCCACGCAACTCATCGCCGGGCGCCAGGTGCGCGGCGAGCGACCCCTGTCCCGGCCGGCCAGTTCCGAATCGCGCGGGGCCTGGCGCGCGCCGGCCACCACACCGGTTCGCGCTACCCCAGCCTGGCAGGAACCAGCAGCGCCGGCCCCAGCCACGCCCCGGGGCATCACCTTCAAGGCCGGCGACAAGGTCCGGCATAGTAAATTCGGTGAAGGAACCGTCATCAACAGCGAGGTCACCCGCGACGACGAGCAAGTGACGGTGGCCTTCGTGGGCGCCGGGGTCAAAAAGCTACTGGTCAGCTATGCGCCGCTGGAAAAAATACCGGCCTGACGGGTTTCTTCAACCGGTCAGGCCTTTTTGATGTCTGAATGACCTCAGTCTCTATATTGCCTTATCCCGGCAAGCGTGATATACTTGATATGTTCGAGGTAAGGAGTTTTCGTGGCAGAACCAGACCCGGAACGCGGCCGCGAATTGCTGGCTTGGCAAGTGCGCCCGCTGACCAGTGCGCCCCGGCAACTGGCACTGCTGCTGGTGGTCATGCTGGCCATGTTGCCGATCCTGTACGCAGCGCTGGGGCATCTGATGGGCGCGGTGCTGCTCTGGGGCGCGGTGTGGCTGTCGCTGGTCCCGGCGTGGCTGCCCACCCGCTATGTCCTGTACGAGCACGGCGTCCTGGTCCGCCAGGTCTGGCGCAGTCGGTTTCGTCCCTGGTCTGCCTTTGCCCGCTGTGCCGCAGACGATGCCGGTGTATTGCTGAGCCCATTCGACGCGCCCCGGCGCCTGGATGCCACTCGCGGCGTCTATTTGCGCGCCGCTGGCAACAAGGAGAGCATTCTGCAAATCGTGCAGGCTCAACTACATATGGAAATTCCCGGCGAAATGTGGTATACTAGAGAGGCAGTAGCCCCGGCGCAAGGCAATGACAGACCTTGATGCAGCCCGGCGAGATGAACTGCTAGAGGATCTGGCGCGCCGGGTGCATGGTTGGGGCCTGGTTACGCCGGCGATCCTGTTTCTGGTCGCGCACAAACCCTTGAGCTTTGTGGGCAGCCAGTTCTTGCTCTTGGCGCAACCGCTGCTGGGATTGGTGTTGCCAGATCCACTTATTGGCGAGGCGGCTCTGCTCCTGGAGCAAGAAGAGAACGTGGACCGGCTCATTGAACGGCTAGAAACACTGGCGGCAGACCCAAAGGAAGTGCATGGTGAACAGCGGTGACATCGAGCGCGTGGTAGGCGTGCTGCTGGTATTTGGCATGGGGGTATCCCTGTATGCCTACTATCGGTTGCGCACGCGCCACGGCCGGCTGCCCGACCTGCGCCCGCTGCCACTGAAAGCGCTGCGGCAAGCCATCAAACGCGCGGCTGAGGCCGGGACCGCTATTCATGTATCGCCTGGCGTGGGCAGCCTGGGCGAGCCAGGTGGCAGCACGGCCGAGACCCTCGCCGGCCTGGTGGCCTTGGAAGGTGTGGCTCGCGAAGCCAACGCCGTGGGCGCGCGCGTGGTGGTTACCACCGCCAGCCCCATCGTCCTGCCGGTGGCCCAGGCGGCCCTGGAGCAATCGTATATCGCGGCGGGCTATCCAGAAGAATACCGACCCACCGATGTGCACTATATCGCCGGCAATACCCCGGTCGGGCGCGCCGCCTATGCCGCCGGTGTGGTAGATATCATGTACCAGGAAAAAGCCTCGGCCAATGTCATGGTGGGGCATTTTTCCGACGAATACCTGCTGATGGGCGAGGTGGGCGCGCGTCAGGGCATGACCCAACTGGCCGGCTGCAACGATCCGGCGGTCCTGGCATTCATGGTCATGTCGGCTGACGACACGTTGATTGGCGAAGACATGTACGCACTGGGTGCGTACATGTCCCAGGACCCGGTACACATTGCCAGCCTGCGCGTCCAAGACTGGGCCCGTATCCTGGTCATCGGCGTGATGATCCTGCTGGTGATCGCACGCGTGCTATTGGGTCTGTGAATGCAACACGCAACACGTCCAATTAGGGGCCACGCATGAGGCACCTCCTTCCTACCATCATTGCCATTCTGGCCGGGCTCATCATCCTGACCGAGTTTCTGTCGGGTGTGAGCCTGGTAGGCGCTCAACTCTTGGATTGGGTATTGATCCTGGCGGCCTTTGCCATGCTCCTGGGCCTGCTCAACGTGCTGCGCGTGCATGGGCGTCGGCTGGTAAATAGACAGTCGGCGGTGATGGACCGGTTCTATAGTTTGGTCCTGCTGTTCAGTTTAGGCGTGGTTCTGGTCATCGGGTTGGCTGGGGCGCAATCGCCACTGATGAACTGGACGTACCAATACGTCTATGCTCCTCTTGGCGCCACCATGTTCTCGCTACTGGCGTTCTACATGGCCTCGGCGGCCTATCGGGTGTTGCGACTGCGCTCGGCCGAGGCCGCCATCATGCTGGTGGTAGGGCTGGTGATACTTGTGGGCCAGATCCCGATGGGCAGCGATTGGCCCATCCTGCAGGATCTCCGCGAGTGGGTGTTGAGCGTGCCAGCATTGGCTGGCATCCGGGGCATCTTGATTGGCGCTGCCCTGGGCGCCATCACCACGGGCCTGCGCGTGCTCATGGGTCTGGAACGACGGTTCTTGCTGTGATCGCCCATCGAGCAATCGCACTGTATTGGGAGAAGACCCCATGATCTATTGTCCTGAATGCGGCATAGCTAACCGAGATGGTAGCAAGTTCTGCAACGAGTGCGGGGCCAGAATACCGCCGCCCGACATTACCTGCCCGGCGTGCGGCACCGTTAATCCTCCCCAGTCCAAGTTCTGCAGCGAATGCGGCACGCGCTTGACCGGCGGAGCGCCGGCCCGGCCGGCCCCGCTGCCAATAGAACCCGTGCCCACTGTGACTGCGCCGCCCCAGCCAGAAGCGATCCCCCTGGCTGCTGCTCCTGCCCCGGCTCAAGAGGTTCCGGCACCCGAACTCGAACCCGAACCTGAAGTGCCCAGGGCGCTGCCAGAAGAGGCCCCGGCACCCGAACCCGAGCCAGAGCCCGAACCAGAGGCACCTACCCCCGGTTGGCTCACCAGCCTGCGCGCGGCCCCACCGCCACCATCGGCACCTGGGCCAGAGCCAGAGGCATTGCCCCTTGAAACAGAGGTCCCGGGCTGGTTGGCTTCTCCGCCGCCCCCGGCACCCAAAGGGTGGCCGGAGCCAGAGACAACGGCTCCCGATTGGCTGACCAGTCTACACGCGGCCCCACCGCCGACTTTGCCTGAACTTGAGCCGGAGCCGGAACCTGCCATGCCTGACTGGCTGGCTGGCCTGAGCGCTGCACCGCCGGTCGAGGCGGAACCCGCGCCCGAACCTGAGCCCGAGGCCGGGGCTCCTGATTGGCTGGCTGGTCTGCGTGCCGCGCCGCCGGGCGAAGCGGAACCTGCCCCTGAGCCGGAGGCCGAGGCGCCGGCCACTGTGCCCGACTGGCTGGCTGGTTTGCGTGCCGCGCCGCCGGCCGAGGTGGAACCCGCATCGGAGCCCGAACCTGAGCCGGAACCGGAGCTTGAAGCGCCGATCGCCGTGCCCGACTGGCTGGCCGGCCTGCGTGCTGCACCGCTGGCCGAGGCGGAACCCGCGCTGGAACCCGAACCCGAACCGGAACCCGAGTCCGAAGCGCCGGCCGCCGTGCCCGACTGGCTGGCGGGCCTGCGGGCCACATCGCCGACCGAGGCGGAACCCGTGCTGGAGCCCGAACCTGAGCCGGAACCCGAGTCCGAAGCGCCGGCCGCCGTGCCCGACTGGCTGGCGGGCCTGCGGGCCACATCGCCGACCGAGGCGGAACCCGTGCTGGAGCCTGAACCTGAGGCGGAACCAGAGTCCGAAGCGCCGGTCGCTGTGCCTGACTGGCTGGCGGGCCTGCGGGCCACATCGCCGACCGAGGCGGAACCCGTGCTGGAGCCTGAATCTGAGCCGGAACCAGAGTCCGAAGCGCCGGTCGCTGTGCCTGACTGGCTGGCCGGTCTTTCTGCCGCGCCGCCCGCCGATGCGGAACCTGCCCCTGAGCCGGAGGCCGAGGCGCCGGGGGCGGCACCCGACTGGCTGGCTGGTCTGCGCGCCACATCGCCGGCTGAGGCGGAACCCGCTTCTGAGCCCGAGCCGGAGCCCGCAGCCCCGGCCGAGGAGGATATGGCTGGCGGTGGGGATCTGCCCGGGTGGTTGTTCCTGGAAGATGATGCTGCGGCCCAGCCTCCTGTTGCTCGCGACGAGCCCGAGATCGCGCCGGACGTCCCGGAATGGGCTCGCGATGATTGGCCGGCAGCAGCCACGGAACCTGAGCCTGAGGCGCTGCTGCCGGATTGGGCTCGCGAAGCCGAGCCGGATGCTGCCACGCCCGACGATGAACTGCCCGATTGGGTGCGCGACATGCGGCCACCCGAGGCGTCACCTGTCACGCCAGAATCATTGGCCGGGGTCACGCCTGAAGACGAACTGCCCGAGTGGGTGCGTGCCCTCAAACCAACCGGGGTACAGGCAGCGCCGGGAGAGCCCGTAGCTCTTATCGGTCCCGAGGTGCTGCGCGACATAGAAAGCGGGTTGCACACTGACGGCCGGCCCTCGATCCTGCCCGGCGTGCGCGTTGCCAAACCCGGCGAGCCGTCCCTACCTTCGGCGGATCTGGCTGCGAATTTCGCCACCACGCCGCCAGAACAGGACCCGGAATCCAAACCACCGCGCAAAAAAGGTGGCCTGGGTGGTCTTGTCCAGCGGCTCATGGGCGGGGTTCTGGTCCTGGCGATTGCCTTGCCGCTGGTGTTTGGCACCGGCAGCGCCTGGGTGGGAGCCACCCCCCGACTGCCCACGCAGGGGTTCGCCGAGGCGGTAAACACCGTGGCACCGGGCGATACAATCTTGTTGATCGTGGATTATGGTCCAGAAGCACAAGAAGAGATGGATCCGGTACTCCAGTCGGCCTTGTATGCCGTGACCACACGCCAGGGCGGCCAGATCATGGCCCTGGGCATGACGCCCGAGGCCCCGACTATCATCCGACAGGCAATCCAGCGTGTGGCGCCGGCCGATTATGTCTATGGCGAGCACTATGCCATCGCGTATTTGCCTGGCGAAGAGGCCGGCCTGGTGCGTGCCATCGCCGATCTGCCGGCGACTGTACCGCAGGACGCTGTCAATCGTGAGGCATTGGATAGGCTGCCCGTGGCCCAGTCGGTGTCCAAGATAACCGATGCGCGCCTGGTTCTCCTCGTCGGCAGCGACCAGGCGCGCCTGGAACGCTGGATCGTGCAGCTTGCGGCGCGCACCGGCGGCCAACCGCCGCTGGTCGTGGCATCCAGCACTGCCGCCAGCCCCATGTTGCGCGCTTATTGGGACACGCACCAGGTGGCCGGCATTCTAGAGGGCATCCCCGGGGCAGCCGAGTACGAGAGCACGGTGTTGCAGCACCCCGGAACCGCCACGAATCGGGTGGATGCTCTGCTATATGGGCATCTGGCAGTCATTGCGTTTATCTTGTTGGGTAATCTGGCGTTCGTGCTCCGGCGCCTGGTTGGACCCTAAGTAGCTCGCCCCGGGAGGGTGGCATGGACATCGCCAACACAGCCTTTCCCTATGCGGGTGAGGTGGGATTGGCCGTAGCTGTCTTGCTGACCGTGATGGTTTACAGCTATCTGGTGCTGGACAACAATGTGCTGTTTCGCATCGCCAGCCATATCCTGGTGGGGGTGGCGGTGGGGTATGCCGTAGTGGTGGCCGTCGAGAACGTCTTGTGGCCCCGGCTCCTGGCGTTGCCGACCAACCTGACGTTGCTGGTGCCCTTTTTGCTCTGCCTGTTCTTGCTGGTGCGGCCGGCCCGGTCCCTGGCTTGGTTCTCCAACTATCCCCTGGCCTTGATGTTGGGTGTGGGGGCGGGTCTGGCTATTGTGGGCGCGGTGAGCGGCACATTGATCCCCCAAGCACTCGGTTCAGCCACTGCCGTCCATTGGGACTCGGCAAATGCGTGGGGCACGATCAACGGCCTCTTGATATTTGCGGGCGTGTTGTTCACGATACTGTCGTTCTATTTTACCGCCGAGCAGGATGGACCGATCAGTCGGGTGTTGGATGGTTTCCGCGTTCGGCTGCTGGGACGATTTTTCATCGCCGTGGCCCTGGGGGCCTTGTTCGCCAGCCTGTTGGTGTCGCGCCTATCGTTGCTGGTGGGCCGCATCGAGTTTCTGATCGAATCTACCCAGACCGCCATGCGCAGCTTGGGAATTGGGATGTGAGGTCTAGGATTTGCCTATGCCCGGTGCCACCGAGATGCAATCGGCGCTAGTGGCCGATTGTGGCAGTATCTTGACCAAGGTCGCGCTCCTCGACTTTGTCGAAGGGGAGTATCGCTTTGTGGCGCGCAGCGAGATGCCCACGACGACCGGCGTGCCGTATCATGACGTGATGGTGGGGCTGCGCAACGCCATCCACGAGATCGAGTCCGTCACGGGGCGGCGCCTGCTCCAGGAAGGCGAGCTCATCACCCCGGAGCGCGATGATGGGAGCGGGGTAGATGCGTTTGTAGCCACTACCAGCGCGGCCGGACCCATGAGCCTGGTGGTCGCCGGCGCTACCCGCAACCTCTCGGCCGCGGCGGGGATCCGGGCAGTACGCTCGATCTACAGCGTGCTGCAGGACGTCATTGCCGCCGATAGCACAGACCAGCGGCGGTGGAGCGATGCCGAGAACAAGCTGGAACTGTTTCGGCGCCTGCGTCCCGAAGCGATCCTCCTGGCCGGTGGGTTTGATGACGGTTCGACGCGCCATGTGCGCGAGGCCTGCGGCATCATTGCCACGGCCATCGCCGATGTGCGTGGCGGGGCCAAGATCCCGCTGATCTATGCCGGTAATCCCCAGGCGCGCCAGCAGGTGGCCGAGCTTTTGGGCGGCCTGGTAGACTTGCGCGTGGTAGATAATGTGCTGCCGTCTGCCGGCCACGAGAACTTGCTGCCGGCCCAGATCGCCCTGAGCGATCTGTACCGCCAGCGCCGCATGACGAGCCTGCCCGGGTTCGGCCAGCTCAGTGCCTGGGCCAAGTCACCCATCTTGCCTTCCATCGATGCGCTGGGACTGGTGGTGCGCTTTTTGGCGCGCCAGTACGGCGCCGACGTGATGGGTGTGGACGTCGGCGGTGATTCTACCAGCATGTTTTCCCTGCTCCAGGGCCAATTTCGGTCATTGGTCCGCTCGGGGGTGGGTGTGGGCACCGGCACCCTGGGCATCTGGGAGCAGGCCGGGGCGGGCGCCATTACGCGCTGGCTCCCCTACGAGTTGGCGCCTAACGACCTCCGCAATCGGCTGGAGAACAAACGCCTGCGGCCGGTCACTATCCCGCAAACCCGCGAGGATTTGTTGCTGGAACTGGCCCTGTCTCGCGAAGCCTTGCGTTTGGTGGTCAGCGAGGCGCGGCTGCACGGCGCTGAGGTAGACATTCTCATTGCCGGTGGTGGCGGTCTGCGGCACGCCATGCACTATGGACAGTCGGTGCTGGTGCTGCTGGATGCGCTGCAGCCAGTGGGCGTGACGCGCGTGTGGTTGGACAACCTGTCGCTGCTGCCTCAACTGGGGGCCTTGGCGGCACTGGAACCTATGGCAGCCGGCCAGGTGACGGTGCGTGATACCTTGCTACCATTGGGCACGTTGATCTGCCCGGTGCGGCGGATCGGCGGCCGCTTGGTGGCCGGGCGTGAAGGCCAAACTGCTCTGCGCTTTCGGATTACTTATGCCCAGGGGGGCTCGCTGGATGTCGAGGTGCCGGCCGGTACGCTCGAAATGGTCCCGTTGCCCCTGGGGCAGCAAGCCACGCTGGACCTGCACCCGGCGCGTGGCTACGATATTGGGCTGGGACCGAACCGAGCCGGCCAGATCGAAGTGGACGGCGGCGTGCTGGGCCTGGTGATCGACGCCCGAGGCCGGCCGTTGGCCCTGCCCACCAACGAGATCGAGCGCCGCAAAAAGATCCGCGAGTGGCTGCTGGCTGTCGGCGGATAATCAGTCCGCCATATCCCTCCAGGGATCAGGAATAAACGGATGTATCTCGCATCACAAACCCGGGTCGCCCCATCCACCACCATCCAGGTCGAGCGCCTGCTGCCTGTGCGCGGTGAGGTGCTGGTGCAAATGGGCCAGCGAGTAGAGCCCGCCGAAGATGTGGCGCAGACCAGCCTGCCCGGCCAGAGTCATATGGTAGACGTGGCCCGACACCTGGGTGTGGGCAAAGACCAGATCCAGAAATTCATGCTCAAAAAAGAAGGCGATGTCTTGCAGCCAGACGAGGTTATTGCCGCCCGGCGTCGGCGGCTGGGGCTGGGCCAGCAGCGGTTCTCTCGCACGCCGGTGGCTGGCACGCTCGTGGACCTGTCTACCGTCACCGGCCGGGTCACGATCGTTTCCCAACCCACGCCGTTTTCGCTCAAGGCGCACGTCAAGGGGCGTGTGGTGAACGTGATGCCCCGCTTTGGGGTGGTTATCGAGGCCCAGGGGGCTTTGATCTGGGGCTGCACCGGCCGGGGGGGCGAGGCCAGCGGAGTTTTGCGGATGGTGGTAGAAAATCCCACCGACGAGTTGGTGGCCGGCCGTATCGACATCAGTTGTCATGGCAGCATCATCGTGGGCGGGGCTTGGATCAGCGAAGCGGCCCTGCTTCAGGCCGCGCGCATGAATGTGCGAGGCATCGTGGTGGGGGGCATGGACGCCACCCGCCTGGAGCACAGCCAGGACCTGCACACCGAGCGCAACCAAAACCTGGTCGTGGTGATCTTGGAAGGTTTTGGGCACATTCCCATGGCCCAGGAGACGTTTGACCTGCTGGCTTCGCTGGAAGGGCGCGAGGCATCGATTCGCGGGGAACCTGACCACGCCGAAGTCATCGTCCCTCGGATGCAGGCCGGCGAAACCGTGGCCCCGCCTGCACATACGTTTCTGGAACCCGGCAGCACCGTGCGTGTCGTGCGCGAACCTTATATGAGCCAGATTGGCACCGTGCTCGCCGTGCCGTCACGGGCGCGTATTATCGAGACCGGCGTGCTGGTGCGGGGAGTAGAGGTAGAACTGAGCGGCGGCGAGCGCGTATTTGTGCCGCGCACTAATGTGGAATTGGTATTGCATTGAATATGGAGCATTCATCCCAGCCAGCGAGAGGATAGGAGGACAAGATGGACAACTTGGCACCCTTTGAACCAGAAACAACCGGCGGTGGAAGCCGTCGCATTCTGCTATTGGCCGTCTTTGGATTGGCCGGCGTGCTTTTGCTGGGCGCCCTGGCCCTGTTGGGCTTTGTGGTGATCAGTTCGCTCATGGGTGGCGGTGGGCCATCCGCCACCCCGACGGCGCTGCCGACCAACACGATTGTGCAGGTGGTGGTCACCAACACGCCCCCGCCTGACACGCCCACGCCCATCGTCACGACTGCGCCAACTGCGAAACCCACCGAGGCCGCTGGCGGGACTCCCACCACCAATCCCGGCTCGGGGACACCGGCCCCCACCACCAAACCTGGTGAGCCCACGGCTACGCCCCAGGGCGGCGTGCCCGACACCGGCATTGGCGAAGTGACCTTGCTGATGGGGCTGGGGATTGGATTGGTGGTGCTGCTCCTGATCCTGCGCGCCCTGCGCACACAAAGGCCAGCGCAACTGTCCTAAATGGTCGTTGCCTAGCGTGCTGCTGATCCCGGTGTTCGACTAGGCATTCTGCCTGGTCTGACGCTCGGCGTACAAACCCGCCTTTGACATGATATCACCAGACGGGCCGGCTCATCTGGAGCCGTGCCCGTCTGGTGCGCGTTCGGTACCAAACACATCATCGCGGAGGGGAAACATGAAGCGAACTCTGGCTACGCTTGTTCTGCTCGTCTTTCTCGTGGTAGGTTGGATCCCGATCCCGCCCGGCACAGCCCAGGCGGCGCGCCTGGCCATCACCGTGGACGGCATCATCGACACCGGCTATGGGCCGCCCATCGCTACCGACCCGGCCGGCGACGGCAATGGCAACGCCAATTTGGACCTGCTGGAGCTCTATGCTACGGAGGATGCTACCAGCTATTATTTTGCCCTCAAGGTCAACGCCGACATTGGCGCGACCAACTGGGGCAAATACGCGCTCTATATCGACACCGACGGCGTGGCTGGCTCCGGCGCCACCTCTGACGCCTGGACTCGCAGCGTGTCCGTGGCCGACCCGCACAAGCCCGAGTACGCCATCTATACGTGGGTGGATAGCCCGCCCTACGGCCCAAATCACACCGAGGTCTATCACTGGACAGGCGGTGCATGGACGGGAGGAAGCAGCGTGCAGGTAGACGCCGCGGCCATCGGGGCCGGGGCTACCTCCGTCATCGAGTGGCAGATAGCCAAGACCAAGCTGGGCAGTCCCAGCGAGTTCTGGTGCGAGGCCTGGGACACCGGTGGCGGCAGCAGTGACAACGCTCAGGACACTGTCAATGACCCGGCCGACGACTGGAACGCCACCGACTGGAGCACCCCGGCCACGTTGGACTGCTCCACGCACTACCCTGTCGCCGCTCCAGCTCTCTCGCTGAATGTCACCACTCCGACGGAAGGCCAGTTCGTTTCCACGGCCAACATCGACGTGACCGGCACCGTCAGTCCCACCATAGGCGCCACCGTGACGGTGGACCTGAACGGCACGGATACCTATACTCCCACCATTGATGCCGGCGGCAGCTTTACTCAGCCGGTGACCCTGGTCCGGGGTGCCAACACCATCACCGTCGAGGCCACCGATGGCGTGGACACGCGCACCGTTGTGCGCCACGTGTCCTACGGCGCCGCCCACGACAACGACATCTTTTGGGATGGCCTCTATCATGACTCGCGTGACACTGCCTATCGCACGCCGATGAGGGCCGTGACCACCGGCCAGGCGGTCACGCTGCGCTTCCGCGCTTATGCCGACGACCTCACCGGCGCCAAGGTGCGCGTCTATGACGACCGGACCGACGCCGCGGCAACCTACCCCATGAGCGTCGTCGCCACCGACGGGACGTACGATTATTGGTCATACACCATCCCGACCCAGAGCTTGCCCACGGTCCTGTGGTATCGCTTTGTCGCCCAGGACGGCACTGCCATCGTCTACTATGAGGACGACGTGCGCGACGCCGGCGGCACCTATCGCGGCTACAACGAGGGCGGCCCGGGCAAGGTCTATGTCACGTCGCCGGACTATTCCTACCAGATCACGGTCTATGACCCATCGTTCCAGACACCCGACTGGATGAAAAACGCCGTCGTCTACCAGATCTTTCCGGACCGCTTCCGCAACGGAGCCACGGCCAACGACGTGGTCAGCGGCACGCATTTCATGTATGGGAACGCGGCCGGCGGCATCAACTATCCCACCTGGAACAGCGAGGTCATCGACCCGCGCAACCCGGCCAGCCCGTACGTTGATCGCTGGAGCGAGGACTTTTACGGGGGCGACCTGCAAGGCATCGCCGCCAAGCTGGACTATTTGCAGTCCGTAGGCGTCACGGCCCTGTACCTGAACCCGGTCTTTGCGTCGCCGTCCAACCACAAGTACGACACCTCCAACTTTGAACAGGTGGACGATCACCTGGGCGGGAACGCGGCCCTGGCGACGCTGCTGACCGAGGCGCAGGCCCGGGGTATGCACGTCATCCTGGACGGCGTGTTCAACCACACCTCGTCCGACAGCGTCTACTTTGACAAGTATGGTCGCTATCCCTCCGACGGGGCCTACGAGTCCCAGGCCAGCCCGTACTATAGCTGGTACACCTTTAGCAACTGGCCCACCAATTACAATTCGTGGTGGGGCTATGACACGCTGCCGATCCTGAACTCGGGGCTGGCTGCCGTGCGCGACTATTTCTGGCAGGGCGCCGATCCCATCGCCACGCGCTGGATCGACCTTGGCACGAGCGGCTGGCGCATGGACGTGGGCGGCGACATCGACCCCGGCGTCACCCGCGACCCGGCCAACGGTTACTGGGAAGGCTTTCGCCAGGCCGTCAAGACTGCCGACCCCAACGCCATCATCATCGGCGAAGAGTGGGGCGACGCGACGCCGTGGCTCCTGGGCAACGAGTGGGACGCGGTGATGAACTATCGCTTCCGCAGCGCCAACCTGTCCTTCCTGCGCGACCGCCACTATGAGGACAATGACAACAACACCGGCTCTTCCGGCGGCGTGCTGGACCCCATCACCCCGGCGCAACTGGACGCTTGGCTCCTCAGCATCCAGGAAGACTATCCGCCGGAGGCCTGGCAGGCCATGATGAACCTGCTGGACAGCCACGATACCAACCGGGCGCGCTTTGTCCTGAGCAAGGCGCAAATCGCCGACGACACCACGCACACCCCGTACAACCCGGCCACCGACTATGACCCGGCCACGGTGGACACGTACCAAAAGCTCCTGGCGGTGCTCCAGTTCACGCTCCCCGGCGCGCCCACGGTCTATTACGGCGACGAGGTGGGGCTGGACAGCCCGGGCCGCTGGTACAACAGCAAATGGGAGGACGACCCGTACAACCGCGTGCCCTTCCCCTGGGCCGATACCGCCGGCTATTACAGCCAGCGCGCCACGGTGGCGGCGCAGTACACCCAACTGGGCCTGACGCGCAACGCGCACCCGGCCCTGCGCACCGGTGATTTCCGCTCGCTCCTGACGGATGACGCCGACAACGTCTACGCCTACGGGCGCCGGCTGCTCCATGGCAGCAAGCAGGCCGACGCCGCCGTGGTCATTATCAACCGCGATGCTGCGGCGCACGCCGTGACCGTGGACGTGAGCGGCTACCTGGGCGAAGGCGCGGCGTTTGCGGACGTACTGAACGCCGACGTGCCCTATACCGTCGCCTCCGGCCAGATCACGGTGCCCAGTGTGCCGGGCATGGGTGCGGCCCTGCTGGTGCTCACCAGCGGCGACGTGACCCCGCCGGCTGCCCCGGCCAACCTGACGGTAACGGAAGGCCAGGGCCAGGTGGGCCTGGCGTGGGACGCCGCGACCGGCGCGGCCGGTTACAACGTCTACCGCTCGCTCCTGACCGGCGGCGGCTACACCCGGATCGCCACCGGCGTGGGCGGTTCGCCATACACCGACGCCACCGTGACTGACGGCACCTGGTACTATTATGTCATCACCGCCGTGGATGCGGCCGGCAACGAGAGCGCCTTCTCCAACGAGGCCGGCGCGCTGCCGCACTATACCATCGGCTGGGCCAATCTCCAGTGGCCCTACGAGATCACCCACACTATCGGGCTCACGCCCACGGAAAACATCTATGGTCAGGTCTGGATCGACGGCGTGACCGGCCAGGCCGGCGCGACCCCGGGCCTGCTGGCCCAGGTGGGCTATGGTCCCACCGGCTACGCTCCTAACACCTGGACCGAGTGGGTGGACGCTGCGTTCAACGGGGACGCCGGCAACAATGACGAGTTCAAGGGCCAACTGCTGCCCGAAGAGACCGGCGAGTTCTATTATGTCTATCGCTACTCTACCACTGCCGGGCGCGACTGGGCGTATGCGGACCGCAGCGGCATCATTGATCCGACCGCCAAGGGCGTGGTCAATCCCGGCCTCTTGCACGTGCTCTCGTCCGGCGACACCACGGCCCCGGCCATGCCCACCAACCTGCAAGTGATCCACTGGGGCGCTGACCACATCTCCCTGGCCTGGAACCCGGTGGCCGACGGCGACCTCTATGCCTACGATCTCTATCGCTGGGGTCAGGGGCAGACCGCTGGCGACAAGGTGCGCATCGCGCGCATTATGGCCCCCACGGCCGTCTATACCGACAACGCCGTGCTGACCAACCAGGCGTATACGTACACCGTGCAGGCGTTGGACACGTCGTTCAACCGGTCCGGGTTCTCCAATGAGGCTGCCGGGCAGGCGGTGCAACGCCAGGTCAGTGTCACCTTTAACGTCGAGATCCCGGCCTTTACGCCGGCCGGCGACACCATCTATATCGCCGGAGACAGCGCGCCGGTCTTTGGCGCGTCGTGGAACCCCAGCCACCAGGCCCTGACCCAGGTAGACGCCACCCACTGGACCGTCACACTGCCGGCCTCGGATGGCGCCCGGCTCCAATACAAATATACCCGGGGCTCGTGGGACAAGGTGGAAAAGTGGGGCTGGCTGACCGGCTTTGCCAACCGGGAACTGACCGTGGAGTATGGCGCGACCGGCGCCATGACGGTGAACGATACCGCCCACAACTGGCGTGACCCGCTGGTGGTGTCGGTGGACCCGCCGGCCGGGGCCACGATATTCGACCCGGACGACCCCATCGTCGCCACGTTCAGCCGGGGCCTGAATCCCACCACGGTGAGCACCCAGACGGTGCTGGTCAACGGCGGGGCGATCCTGGGCGTGGTCAGTTATGTGAGCCCGACGATCACCTTTACGCCGTCCGCGCCTCTGGACGCGCACGGCCGCTACGAGGTTCAACTCACCACCGGTATCAAGGAGGCCGAAGAAGGCATTGCCTTGCAAGAGACCTACATCTGGTCCTTTGGCTGGTGGAAGATCTGGCTGCCCCTGGCATTCAAAAGCTAGCGCCGGCGACTCGCCGCGCGGGACATGAACAAGGCCCGACCTGTCAACAGGTCGGGCCTTTTATTCAGCGTTTTATTCAGCGGTGGAATGCGGCGACTCGATACGCCAGGCGGTTCTAGGAGAGTGCTGAAAAACCCCCTTCTCCAGTACGCAGCCGGGCTGACCCTGGCGAGGGGCGACTGGCGAACCGGTGTTCCCAGGGGGCTGGGGCGATGTCAACCAGGAATTGGCCCTTTCAACACCCATTGGACAGGG
>JAHJIN010000182.1 GCA_018823415.1 Chloroflexota bacterium
AGCCTGGATTTCGCACGTTAACAACCGAATAGAGAACCTCAGCCAGTAGCCACCGTGCCGGTTCTGTGGGATAATAGCGCCGACAACCACTCCCAGGAGTATGGCCATGCCCAAAGCTACTGCCAGTCGGCGCTATCGGCTCAGCGTATGGCTGATCTGGCTGCTCGTCGTGTTGATCATGGGCCTGCAGCCCAGTCTGATGCCCACTCACGAAGCGGATGCGGTGGCGAGTGGGACCAGCGTGGTGCTGACCGCCCGGCCCGGTCGCGAACTGTTTCCCTGGTGGCCGCGCGGGCGCTGGCGGCAGCGGGCGGTGACTGCCTATCGGCGCTGGCAACGGGCCCGTCGCCAGGCCCCCACTCGCTACGCTCGGGACTATAGTGGCGCGCCGCCCAAGTCGCGCGGTTAGCCGGGGCGGGAGCCCTGACCCTGGCGACCCTGGTTGAGTGGCTCACCACGTGGCAGTTACACCGCCAGGTCGGGGCCTTACCAGTGCTCTATGCGGTGCTGGAAACGCTCCAGGTGCAGACCATCATCAACCGCTACTGCCCCAGTCAGCGGGAAATCGACACTGGCACGGTGGCTGTGGTCCTGATTCTCAACCGGCTGCTGGCTCCCCGGCCCTTGTGCCACATCGCGGATTGGGTCGCGCAGAGCGTGTTGGTGCAGCAACTGGGCCTCCCCGCCAGCAAATTCAATGACGACCGGCTGGCGCGGACACTGGACGCGTTGGCCCCACATGGTCCCGCCATCTGGGCCGAGATTGTCGATACGGCCCAGCGCCGCTACGACCTCGATCTGAGCCTGATCTTTTACGATCTGACCGCCTTTGTCACCCACGGCGACTATGCCGGGAGCGACCTGGTCAAGTTCGGTATGGCGCACAATACGCCCAGCAACAAGCGCAAGGTCAAAGCGGCCCTGGGTGCCGCGCCAGGTCCCGACGTGGTCACCGCCGATGGGAATGTCCCGATCGATTACTGGCCCTGGGCTGGCAATACCGCGGACAAGACCACCGTCCAGAGCCACCTGGAACGGCTGGGGCAACTGCTGCGGGCCCATGGCTACCAGACCCAGCAGGTACTGGTGGTCGGGGACCGGGGGACCCTGGATGACCGGCTGGCCCTGGTGTATGACGACCAGCACCTGCGCTATCTGGCGGGCCTGCAACCGCAGAAAAAGGTCCACCAAGACCTGGTCTACCAAATGCCCGAGAGTCGATTCTATCAGCAGCCCCTCATCGTGCGGGATGAGCCCGAGGCTAGCTACTGGGGCGTGCCCGTGGCGGTACCCTTTGAACATGAGGGCCAGCGGGTCACCCATCGCGGGCTGGTCGTGCTCAGTGGTCCCATGCGACGGGCTCATGCCGACACCCGGACCCGCCACTTCCAGGCCCTCTGGCCCGCGCTGAACACCGTCGCGGCCAAAGCCGCCGCCAATACGCCCCACTATCGCAGTGCCGCCGCAGTCCTGGCCCGCGCCGAGACCCAACTCCGGCACTCCCCCGTCGGCCAATTCGTGGCGGTCTGGACCACCGGCGAGAAAGGCCACATCCAACTGCACTGGCGGCTCAAGGTCGAAGCGTTGCACGCCGCGATGGAGCGGGACGGGCGATACTTGCTGGTCACGAACGACCCCACCCTCACGCCCCAACTCATGTTGACCCGCTATCGCCAGAAGGACGGCGTGGAAAAACGTAACGCGGTCTGCAAGCAGGACTTGGTCATCAGCCCAATCCATGTGCATCAGGATGAGCGCATCCAGGCCCTGTTGGTGCTCAACATGGTGGCCCTGCTGACCTATAGCCTCGTAGAACGCCAATTGCGCCAACAGGGCTGCCAGTTGACCACCCGGCGGGTCATCGCCCAACTGACCACGCTCACTCTCACCGAAACGCACTGTCGGGATGGCAGTGTGCTCCGCTGCCTCGCCATCACCCCCGAGCACCACGACCTGCTTCAGTGGTTCACGGGGAAGTGGGAGGCCGTGCAGTCCGCCGCGCCGCCGCGCGTGGTCGCCAGGCTGGGCCTGGGCCGGCCTCAGCCGATACCACTCCTGGCGCCATTGACGCGCTAGCCTGGCGCCGCCAGGACGGGGCCACTATGCCCCCAGGGCACCACCCAAGACCTCGCTAGCCTGGGGCGGTGAGTCCCAGACTGGCGGCCCCGGCACCGAGAGCATTTGCGCCTGTCAGCGGCCGTTTTCTACCCCGAATCTGGTCATTGAGGTTCTCTTGTTCGGTTTTCAAGGTGCGAAATCCAGGCTAAGGCCCGAACATCTCACCCGATAACGTGGATGTGACCAGGTCTACCCTGGTCAACGACTTGGCAACCTGCCGGCGCGAGCAGGATCAGCGCCCCCATACCAGCCGCGGGTAGGGTTAGTCGAGTGGGAAAATCACTCTCTGACCTGGATGAGAGGGTGGAACCACTGCGGCACTGAGCGCGCGACGACCCGGCGGGACAACCTGGTCCGGGGCCTCATCCGGTCAGGGCCACGGTGATTCCAGGGCCGTTGATCCGGCAAGGAGCAAGCATCGTGTATCTGATCCCCTTTTACGTCATTGACCCCGAGTTGGCCGCGCGGGAAACGCGGGTGATGCACACCCTCGTCCGGCAGGACGGGCTGCCGCTAGGGTCCTATGGGCTGCTGGAGTTCTACTGCCCGGATCCGGCCTGCGACTGCCGCCGGGTGATGTTCAACGTCGCCGAGGAAAAGCAGCCCGACCGCTTCCTGGCGTCCATCAGCTACGGCTTTGACCGGGACGCGCCGGAGGCTGGCCCGTACCTCGACCCGTTGAACCCCCAGAGCCCGCATGCGGCCACGCTGCTGCGCCTGGTAGAGACCACGGTGTTGAACGATCCCCGGTACACGGCCCGGCTGGAACGGCACTATGCGCTGGTCAAAAAAGCCGCCTCTGACTCCCGGCACCCGGCCTATCGCCAGGTGCGCCAGGTGCTGCGGGACGAGGCCCGTGACTTGCCTCGGTCCCCCAGGCGGCGCGTGCGGCGCAACGATCCGTGCCCCTGCGGGAGCGGCAAACCCTACCGGCGCTGCTGCATGCGCCAGGACCGGCCCTGACCCGGGCGGGCACAGGAGCGAGACCATTGCTGGCTACCAACTTTGCCACCTATCTGCGCGAGCAGGGCAAGAGCCCCCAGACCATCCGCGCCTACCTCACCGACCTGGCCGACTTTGCGGCCTGGTTCGCCCGGGTCAACGAGGGCGAGGACCTGCGCCTGGAGCACATCACCATCCTGGACGCGCAGCAGTACCGCCAGCACCTCCTGGGTACGGCGGCCCAGCCGGCCACCGTGAACCGCCGCCTGGCCGGGCTGCGGGCCCTGGGTCGCTGGGCCGAGGAAGAGCACGGCCTGGAGCACTTTGCCCGCCGGCTCAAAGGCGCGCGCACCACGCCTTATCGCCCCAAGGCCCTGAGCCGCAACGAGTTGAACCGCCTGATCCGCGAGGTGCTCAAGGCCGACCATACCCGGGACCTGGCCGTGGTACTGCTTTTAGCCCAGGCTGGCCTGAGAGTGGGGGAAGTGACCCGGCTCCAGGTGGGCGACATCGAGCTAAACGAACGCCAGGGGACCGTGACCGTCCGGGCCGGGAAAGGGGCGCAATACCGGCAGGTTCCGCTGAACAAAGACGTGCGGGCGGCGCTGCAGGCGTGGCTGGACGAACGGCCGGCCCCTGAAGGGGGCGGTGACGATCTGTTCGTGGGGCAGCGGGGGGATCCGCTGGGGGCCTCTGGCATCAAGTACCTGGTGCAGAAGTATGCGACGGCAGCCGGGTTGAGCGGGGTGTCACCGCACACACTGCGCCAGTGCGCAGCCTCCCGCAGCGTAGCGAGGGACACTTTCGCCACGCACTCCTGGAGGCGTCCGGCCATGACCTGCGGCTGGTGCAGCCCTGTTGCCATTTGGTGACCAAGTCTTGCAAGCGCTGCTGGGTGGCCTCGTACGTCGCCGCGTCATAGATGGCGTAGGCATCAGCTTTGAGTTCAGCCCACCACTGTTGCTTGCGGACGGCCCGGCGCGGCGGAGTGTCGGTCTGGGCTGGCTCCGGCAACTGCTGATAGGTCAAGTAGCGCTTCAGGCCGCGTACTTTGTGGGTGACACAGCGTTGCCGCCGGGCGTGCGGCAACCGCTTCTTCATGACCGCTGGGAGGCCATGAGTACCATCGCTGACCACCAGCGCCACCGCTGCGGGGTCCAGGCCCCGGGCGATGAGGTGGTCAAAGAAGGTCTGCCAGTGGGCTTCGTCTTCGTCCTCCGCGACTTCGAAGTGGGGCACGTGGGAGGTGCCATCGGGCCAGACGGCCAGGGCCACCAGAATCACCCGCTCCTGCGCCTGCCGGCAGTGCCGCTGATGACCGGCCTGGTCAATCTGGAACTCGTCCTGGGGGTACAGAATGTTCACTCACACCCCATCCACAATCAGGATCGGCGGGGTCGTGACAATCGGCGCGTGCTGCAGGGCCGCCAGGTGGTCCTGCAGCCGCAAGGTGACCCGATTGAGCGCCGTGGGGGACAACATGGCGCCCAGCAGTAAGTACAGGGCTTCCTGGAGGTCTCGCAGCGACAGGCCCATCACATACACATAGGCCAGCCAATCGAGCAAACCCGTGAGCGCCCGCTGGTAGCGCTGCAGAATGTGCCACGGCCGCTGTTTGTTGCCCCAGCGCAGCTTGGGTACCCGCAAGTCGGTGATCCGGCCATACTGGGTGTCGGTGGTGCACCCGAAGGAGCCGGACCGCCGGGGTTTTGGCCCCGGCCAGGTGACCAGAACCGCCGCCAGTTCTTCGTCCAGTGCAGCTTCCAAGATCGCCTTCACGGTGGCGACTACCCGTTCTTGGATACGTTGCTCTAACGCCTCGTTCAGTGCGGATTGAAAACTAGCGGCTTTGATCCGCAGGATCTGTTCTTCACGCTGGACAATACTCATCGGGAGACTCCTCGGGGTTAGATTGGTCTCCCGGTTGTACCATGACTGCCACCTTCCTGTCAAGGTGGCGAAAACCTGATGACACTAACACTACAACGAGACTTTGGAACAAATGTACGGCTTTCAGTGCAACCTGATGCTTCTGAGCGATTCTGGACATACCCTGAGTCGCTGAAGATCACGGAAACTGGAAGCCAAAACAGCCTAAATCCGAACACCTGTGCGGAAGTCTCGTTGTAGTACTAACCTCTCCGCATAATACGTGAATCGGTCCCGGGGATCAAGGGCGTGCCGCATACGGAAGCGCGACCAATCGAATAGGACCGGGCAACGAAAAAAGGGGGCGAGACCACCTCGCCCCCTTTGAATTACGCGATGCGTAGAGACTACTGCGCGGTGAATGTAGTGCTGCCAGAGCCGGAGGTATAGCCGGTCTTGCTGGCCGTTGCCGAAACCGTGTAGGTGCCGGCGCCATTGTTTTTCCTTGGTGTGAAGGTCAGGGCTGTTCAGTTCTAGCCAACGCCGACATAGTTCAGGACGCGATTCAGATCCATGCAGTTTTCGAATAGCTCCACACTCACATTCTTCACGTTGTTGGCTCTGAGAATGTTGAGAGCGAAGCTGCGTAGTTTGGCGAAGAGGTGGGGGTTATCTCGGATACGAGACCTGTCTTCACCCAGGGTCACATCTCGGACATGATGATTACCGTTTTCGATGTCCCAATGACGGCGAATAGCCTGGCAGAACACCTCAGCATCCAAGACAGAGGTGGCAATGTAGAAGGCAGTCTCGTCACTCTCTTGCCAACGCTTGGTCTTGGTATCAAGCACCCGTCTTCTTCTTTCCACTTTCACCATCGCTGCGACCAAATGCCACTTGTCGCTATCCCGCAGGACCAGGTCAGTGAACACCTTGACGCGCCTACTTTCAATCCGGTTGTGGGCTTTGGTCAGCGGCTCTTGATACACAGCGTCTGGTTGCCTCGTGTCTGTCGTCGTCTGACAGTCATGAAACAAGGTCTGCTGGTTCTCTTTGACCTGCACAATGACCTCATTCCCAGTTGCCTTGGCTACTTCCAGGGTCTTTACTTGACAGTGTAGGGCGTCAAAGGTGAAAATGCAGCCAGACAAACCCAGGCTCACGATGAGTTCCCGTGCGGTGGGGATCTCGTTCGTCTTTTCGGCAATCTCTGCGTGGGCCAAGACGATGCGGCTATCGGTCACAAAGGCGCTCAGGATCTGAATCGCTTTCTGGTCTTGGAAATGATCGAAACTGCCACGCAGCACTTTGCCGTCAAAGGCGACAAACCGTTTCCCTTCGGCGCTATTGGCCAACCAATCGCTGTATTGCCGGAACTGCTCTTCCACCTCAGCAGAGGCCGCGCCACGAATGATAGCCCGGATAGTGGTGTACGCTGGCATTCTCTTCCAGTTCAGGTCAAAGATCTCGTCGAGTGTTTTGTAGTGGGTCTTGATGAAGGCCTGGATCTTTCTGTAGGAATCCGCTCCACTCAGGATGGCGAATATCGAGAAGAGCAAGATGTATCCCTGTTGGTACCGTCGACCTTGTTTCCGCCGCCGATCCTTTATCTTGAACAAGAAACTCTGCAACATCAGGCAGCCTCCTATGGTGGTTTCGACTTTCTAGTCTACCATAGTCAGCCGCAAATGACAACACCTTTTAGAACTGAACAGCCCTGGTGTGAAGGTAAAGACGACGTTGCCGTTGGTGCCGGTGGCGGCACTACCGCCGTATTGTTGGCCCTTGGGCGTGACGATGGTCACGTTCACCGTGGCCGCGGACACCGGCGCGCCAGCGTCATCTTCTACATGCACCGTGATGTACACTGTCTGGCCTAAGGAATAGCTGGACTTGTCGGTGCTCACCGTGACTGCGAGCGAACCGTCGCCACCGCCGCCGCCGCACAGCGTGTCATCCACGCCCACTTCGTCCCAGGCGTCGGCTACATTGGCCTCACGGGAACCGGCCACGGCCATGGTCGCGGCGCGGGCGTTGCAGAAGGTGGCATTGGCCGGCAATGCGGTAAAGCCCAGGAAGGCGATCTGCTCGGCCGCCGATATACCAATGCCGGCGACGTTGGTGCCGGAAGCCCGGGCCGGGTTGGCGTTCTGGTCGCCGTTGACCAGCAGGTAGAACCAGTGGTTGGCGATGCCGCTGTTGGTGTGCACGCCGCCGTTGTCGGCGGTGCCGGTGTAGCGGTCCGCATAGTGGGAAGGGTCGCCGTCCTCGTTGGGATTGGCCGTGTTGCGGATCCCATTGGCACTCGGCATAATGTCCTCGCCGATGGTCCAGTTGCCAGAGCCATAGTAGAACTCGACCGACGTGCCCATGATGTCCGAGAAGGCCTCGTTGAGCGCGCCAGATTCGTATTGATAGATCAGATTGCTGGTGGCCTCGGTCACGCCGTGGCTCAACTCGTGGGCCACCACATCCAGGTCCGCGCACAGCTCGATGAACGTGACGCCATCGCCGTCGCCATAGGCCATCCCATCCACAAGGCCCAGCGGCCGTTCCGACGATTGCGTTCGTCACTGCGAGCCGTGGTCTGTGCGCTGCGGTGAGCCGGGAACCACAGCGAGACAGCACCACGCCGGGGATTGCCCCCGGCGCTGTTTTGTGTTACACTGGAGACGAGGAGGAGGCCCCTAACCGCCGCCGACCTGACTAACCCCGCCCCCTGAGAGCTTGGTCCGGCTG
>JAHJIN010000183.1 GCA_018823415.1 Chloroflexota bacterium
CGGCTCACCGGCCCGGCCCGCTGGGCGGCCTCCGCCAGGGTCCGGGCGGCGCCGGGGACCTGACCGCGCCAGTCCCAGACCTTGGCCCGTCGAGGCAGGCTGGAGATGGGGCCTTGGGGTTCCTCGACCCCGACGTGGCTCAACGGGTGCCAGAGGGTGTGGCCCCGGCGCGCGGGCTGCGGGCGCAGGTGCAAGCCCTGGCCCAGGCCCAGGGTCACCACTACGTCACCCCGGGACCAGTCGGCCTGCTCGCGCACTCGGTCCAGCCAGCGAGCAAAGGCCCGGCGGTCCTCGCGTTCTTGCGCGGCGGCTTCGCGCTCCCGCGCGGCGGCCGCGCGGATCTTGACAGTTTCCTGGGCTTGTGCTACAATAGACTCAAGCTCGGCGGTAGCCTCTTCAAATTCTGCCGCCAAGTCCTCTTTTGAGGCCGCAGCCCTGATTTCCCCAATCAGGGCTGCGGCTTTTTCGTGTTCCCCCTGGCGCAGCCAGTCCCGCGCCTGCCCCAGGGCCTGGGTCAGCCGCCGCCGGGTTGCGGCAGTGACCTGTTCCTGGGTCGCCGCCGCGGCCGCCTGCTGGGCGAGATAGGCCTGTACCGCCGGGTCCTCCTGGAGCTCCTGGGCCAGGCGCCGCATCGCGGTAGCTTGAGCCTCCAGGGTTTCCAGCACGTCGCCATCCACCCCGAAGCCGGTCAGCCCCTGGGCCTGGGCGAGCTGGGCCTCAATGGCCTGGGCCTTGTCCGCCAGGGTCGCGGCGGTCTCCGCCTGGCCGGCCGCCCGCTGGCGGGACTCCCGGGCGGCGTGGACCATCGCCCCCAGGGCCTCCAGCAGGTCGTCGGCCTCGCGCACCAGCGCTGAGGCGTCTGGCGATGCTGGGCACGGCAGGGCCACGCCCAACTCCTCGAACGATTTCAAGATCATGCTTGCACCTCCTGTCGGTTGCTCATCGTGCTTGTCGTGTGCCACTGTGTTCCGCTTCTTGCCCATCGCGCTACCTCCAGTGAAAAGATGGCTTGGTCGATGATGACCAGCGACCGGCCTCCCAGGCGAGAAGCCGGTCGCTGTCCACCACGCAGAAAAGCCCCGGATGGGCGGGTCCCATCAGGGGCTATATTCGTTGTGCTGCTGTTGTTCAGAGTCGGTGCCGTTCGAGTGCCGGGGCCGGTGCCGGCCTCGACGGCGCGCCGGGGGCGTCGGGCCGGTGCCGTTCGGTGGCAGACATCGGCGGAGCAAACCTGCGCCTGGAGCGGGTACCGACCGGTGCCTCCGGTTGCCCGTGCTGCCCGGCGTCGGGCCGGCCCAACCAGGGCAAGCGGTATCTTGTTGGGCAGACTGACGCTACCCGGTGTCCGGGGTGCCTCGCGTGCGCCCGTGCCAGGGCACGGGGCGTGGTTCCGCCCGGCCCAGTCCGGCGTCTTGTTGGGCACGGGAGCTGGGGATGATACGCGGGCGCGTTGGCTAGACCCGGTCCCGGCACAACTTCCGGGTCCGGTGCTTACCACGCGACCAGTTCCGGCCGGCGTCAGTTCCGCCGGGCGCGGGGCGTCAGGCGTTTTGTCGGGCAGACCGGGCGCTACTCAGCGTCCGGCGTACCCCGCGTGCGTCCGTGCCGGGGCGCGGGACGTGGTCCGCCTGGTGCAGTTGGGCGTCTTGTTGCGCATGGCATAGCGGATGGGTAATCGCTCGCTGCTGGCGCTTCGCGTGCTGGTGCCTATCTGGTGCTGATGCTGTGTTCGTGATACCGGGGCGTGGCTACGTGGGGCGGTGTCGGGGCCTCAGAAACACCGCAACCCTCGCGCGGGTCACCGCCGAGGGTTGCTGGACACACCAGTTCCTACCCAAAAGACTGCGCTTGGGATGGGGACCGGACATCTGTGTGTTGGCCTGGTGGAATCGGTGCCGTCCCGGTCGCCGATTTCTTCAGACACCTCGTCGCGGAAGGCGTCTCAGGGAGGTGGTCCACCCTGCTGGTTTTAGCGCGGAAAACCAGAAAGCATCATCAAAGTGGGGACAGTATAGCACGCCGAACATCCCCAGTCAATACAAAAAGCGGCACTCGACCGGCCGAGTTCCGCTGCGCTGTGACCTAGTGGCCCAGGCCGCTGTGGACGGGGATGGGTCATGTCACCCAGTGCCGGGCCGGTGCCCCGGCCAGACCCGGTGACGAGTGGTGTCTTGTTGGGCAGTAGAGGCCAAGCTGTGCTGGCCGGCTTGGTCGAAGGCCGGTCTGGGGCGAGATGGGGTTGGCGGCGGTAGTGCCACCGGGAGCGTGCGGGTACTGGAGGCGAAAACAGTGGCCGGCCCGGCCACAACTGCCACGAGACCAGTTTGGCCTTCGAGTCCGGCTATCGCCGGGGTGTCACTCCTTCAGCCGGGGTTTGTGGCTGGGTCCGGTGTTCTCAGGAGCAAGCCGGCAATCGGACGAAATGATGAACCAGGTTAAGGTTACTCCGGAACTCGATAGCGGAACTGGCGCAGGTTGTTTTTCAGCGTACACCGGCGCACGTCGCAGGCGCATGCCCACTCCGTGGCAAGAGCGACGCGCGTATTGGCGCATGATGGTCAACTGGCGGCTGCATTTCGGCCACTTTTGGCCAGCCGGGAGCCGTAGGCGCGGCTAAATCGCTGCTCTTGATATGCTAGCTGGTGTCGAGTGAGGGACTGTTGGCGCCGGTTTCGGCTCCGTGCCTCGGGCGTGCGCGATAGCTACGCGGCCCCAGCGGTCCCGATCAGCCGCTGGCGCGGTTCTCGTCGTCGCAATTGCTCGACAACCGCCGCACAAATCGCGTTCCGTCCCACCGGGGTCGGTGCCGGGGCGAGCTCAGCTCCCGGTGCCGGTGCTGGTTGGCCGGTGCCGGGAGCGGTTTTGGCTCGGTTCCGTTTATGCCACCAGCCGCTGGTGTCCCATCTTGTTGGGCAACCTCGGGAGTGGTGCCACCGACAGACTGGCATTGAAGCTACCCGTAGCCGATGTTCAAGCCAATTTCTCGCGCGGCCGTGCGTCATCCCCTGGCGACCAGTCTAGTGCGAAAGTTGACAGCGACACCGTGTAGTCGAGCTCACTGTCCGCCGGCACACGCGCCTAGGACTGGGACGCTGACCCGCTGGCCTCGGCAGCTTACGTAATCTTAGCCGAGGCGCTCCACGGCATCGGCCACTGCCAGCAGGTAGCGGGCTGTTCGGCCGATCATAGCCCCGCTCTGCATGAAACGCCATACGGAAACCCCGGTGCGGCTACCTGGCCCGCCGGGGTTGTACTTTCATCTGCTCCACCATCTGTTCTAGTGCCCAGTTGCTCTCTAACACGATTGTTGTCGGGACGGTGCCATATTGCTGCGCGAGTAGCGTGAGGAGCAAGTACACGCTCTGGGCGTTGATGTAGGTTTCATTGGTAATCGTGAACACCTCTTTAGTGACCGCATTGACGGCCCTCAGCACATTGAACCGTTTGCGGCCCGAGGGTGAGGCCATAAAGAGGCGGATGAAGCACCAGACAACGCCCAAGAACACACCGTGGACGAAATGAGCAGCGTCCATGAACAATACCTGCTACTCGCCCGTCGGCGCCTTGATCAACCGGGGCTCCAACTGGTGCTCCAGAAACGCGGCTTGCTCAGTTCGCTTATCTGGGTCGGCCGCCCGACCCGGTGCGTGGCCCACTTGGTGGGGTTTCAGCCCGAGCCGCTTCATAAACGTGCGAACTTGTAGGGCTCCGTTTGATCCCCGTCAATTTCTCGTGTGAAAAGTCCAACTCTCAGCCGTTCCGAGCATAATCTGCACAAACCAGGCCAAGCCATGGTTTCGAGGTGACGGTGCGCATAGACTCCCTGCGTGTGATTGAAGTGTGTTCTGCACAGACCATACCTTCAATACCTGAATTAGATGCTCCGCTTGGCGCTGCGGGGGTGAGGGTGACTGCTCGCTGATCAAGTCCTCACTGGAATGATCCCCAAGAGACGAACCTGTCTTTACGAATCGGAACAAGCAAGCGTAGCGGCTGCCAGCTCTCGTGCCTCCTGAGGGCAAACTATGCCCATTTGCCCCAAGACCTCACTCTGCGCCAGAACTGCTGCAGAATAGGGGCGAATACCTCTGAGAACATCATACCAGATGGAGACAATCTTGGCAGTATCAAGCCTGTTCATAGCTAGCAGGAGATCATTCACGAAACGTTCCTGTTCCTTCTTACGTTCCTCACAAAGCTGAGGTCGACGCAGATTGCAGATTACAATTGTCTGAGCACCAACGGGCGAGGTGCCTTCCACGGTCCCAATGCAGACCAGTTCCCTTTCGGGACTGATGATCCCGGGCGGAAAAGACAGGTGCTCCTCGGGATGGTCCTTGTATGGGTTGAGCATCAGAGGGTTCTCCGCGTCAAGCGCATCAGCTGGGCTGTGGGCGCGTTGTCCGTTGATAGGAAAGTGATTTCTCTTGCCA
>JAHJIN010000018.1 GCA_018823415.1 Chloroflexota bacterium
CAGGCTGCAATTTGCAGGCTGCAATTTGCAGGCTGCAATTTGCAGGCTGCAACGTGGCTGGAGAGTAGATGAACGAAACATTGGTGACGATCCGAGATTTGCAGGTGCAATTCGATACCCGCGTGGGCCGGGTGCAAGCCGTGGATCACGTGGACCTGGATATTCAGCACGGCGAAGTGCTGGGGTTGGTGGGCGAAAGCGGCTGCGGCAAATCGACGCTGGGCTTTTCCATTTTGCGCCTGATCCGGCCCCCGGGCCTGATCGTCGGCGGCAGTATTGTCTTTGACGGCGAGAACCTGCTGGCCCAGAGCGAAGCCGAGATGAACCGGCTGCGCGGTAAGCGCATCGCCATGATCTTTCAGGACCCCATGACCTCGCTGAACCCGCTTCAGCGCATCGATGACCATTTCGTAGAGACCATCCGCACCCACGAGCCACAGGTCACGCGCGAGCAAGCAGTCCAGCGAGCGCGCGACATGTTTGAGCATCTGGGGATCGCGCCTGAACGCCTGATCGACTATCCGCATCAGCTCAGCGGCGGCATGCGGCAGCGCGTGATGATTGGGCTGGCCTTGGTCTTGAACAGTGACCTGGTCATTGCTGACGAGCCCACCACATCGCTCGACGTCATCGTGGAGGCCCAGATCCTGGACCTGATGCGTGACCTCCAGCGCGAATACGGCGTGACCATGATCCTCATCACGCACAACATGGGCATCGTGGCCGAGATGGCCGACCGCATCGCCGTGATGTATGCCGGGCGCATCGCTGAGATTGCCCCGGCCCAGGCCCTTTTTGACAGCCCCAAGCACCCCTATACCCAGGGCCTTTTGCGTTCCATCCCCAACATTCTGCTCAAGGATCAAGAGTTGGCCTCCCTGCCCGGTTCACCGCCCCATCTCATCGACCAGCAGCCCTGGTGCCGGTTCGCGCCGCGGTGCCCGCAGGTCATGCCGGCCTGCCGCGAGGTAAACCCCCCACTGGTCAACGTGGGGCCGCGGCGGCAGGCGGCGTGTTTGTTATACCAATAACCCATAGGCGCTAACGGCGGCAACATTGACAAAACATTGTCGATCTGATGCAGTGATGCCACCGTTCAGGCCGGCAGTTCCTTCGGAACTGCCAAGCCATTTCGAGCGCAGCGAGAAATGGCCACAGCCCCTTGTCAGGAGCGACTCATGAGTGAACACCTGCTAGACGTGCAGGGCCTGAAAAAATGGTTTCCGGTGGAAAGCGGCCTGATAGAAAACCTGATCACCCGGGACAAAAGTTTTGTGCGCGCCGTGGACGGCGTGGATTTCCACATCCAGCGCGGCGAGGTGCTGGGCCTGGTCGGCGAGAGCGGCAGCGGCAAGACCACTACCGGCCGGCTGATCTTGCGGCTCATCGAACCCACGGCCGGCCAGGTAACGTTTGATGGCATTGATGTCCTGGGCCTGCCCAACGAGCAAATGCGCGGGCTGCGGCAGCGCATGCAGATCATCTTTCAGGACCCTTTTGCTTCGCTGAACCCTCGCATGAAGGTGGGTGACGCCATCGGTCACGGCCTGGTGATCCACCACATGGCCAAGGGCCACGACAAGCGTGACCGCGTGTGCCAGGTGATGGACCAGGTGGGACTCAAGCCGGCCCCAGTGCTCTATGAAAAATACCCGCACCAGCTCAGCGGTGGCCAACGCCAGCGAGTAGTCGTCGCCCGGGCCCTGGCGACCTTGCCGGACCTGGTCATTGCCGATGAGCCCATCGCCATGGCCGACGTGTCCGTGCGCGCCATGCTCCTGGAACTCTTGATCGAGCTCAAGGAAGAGTTGGACCTCACGTACCTGTTCATCACCCATGACTTGGCTACGGCCAAATACATCTGCAACCGCATCGCCATCATGTACCTGGGCCGCATCGTCGAGGTTGGGCCATTGTGGGACGTGTATAGCGACCCCCAGCACCCCTATACGCAGGCATTGCTGGCAGCGGTGCCGGTGCCAGACCCCAAAGCCCGGCGTACCCATCCCATGCCCAAGGGCGAGATTCCCAACCCCACCAATCCGCCCTCGGGCTGCCGCTTTCATCCCCGGTGCCCTCAGGCCCAGGACGGCTGCAGCGAGCTCGAGCCCAACCTGGTAGAGGTTTCGCCGGGCCATCTGGTAGCCTGTCATCGATAGAACTGAACCTTTCTCTAGCTGATCCTGTATTAACAGTGGAAGGGAATGGAAGCACATGAACAACCAAATCAGATTGGTGGCCCCGGTGTTTGTGCTTTTGGCCAGTATCGGGTGCCTGTGCTGGCCCTGTCCCTGCGCCGACTTGGGCAGCCCCGGCCGCACGCCCCAACCCACCGGCATAGCCGCGCCGCCCAGCGGACAGGTCTTGCGGTTGGTGGGCGACGATCCCGACACGTTGGACCCGGCCCTGGCCGGTGATGTGGATTCGTCCACGTACATCTTGCAGATCTTTTCCGGGCTGGTGAGTCTCGATGCCGACCTGAACGTGGTGCCCGACATAGCCGAACGATGGACCGTGAGTGAAGACGGCACCGTCTATACCTTTGACCTGCGGCATGGCGTTGTCTTTCACGATGGCAAACCGGTCACCGCGCAGGACGTGAAATATTCGATCGAGCGCGCCTGCGACCCGGCTACCGGGTCCCGTACCGCCTCCCTGTACCTGGGCGATATTGTGGGAGTGATGGCCAAATTACAGGGCCAGGCGTCAGAGGTGCGCGGGGTAGAAGCTGTCGATGACTATACCGTGCGCATCACCATCGACGCCGCCAAGTCCTACTTTTTGAGCAAGCTCACCTATCACACGTCGTTCGTGGTGGACCGGACCAACGTCGAGTCGGGCGACAACTGGATGACCAGGCCCAACGGCACCGGGCCGTTCATGCTCAAGGAGCGCACGGCAGAGCACATTGTCCTGGCTGGCAACCCGCACTATTACCAGGGCACCATCGCTCTGCAAGAGGTGGATTACAACCTGTTGCCGGGGTCCCCCATGACACTGTACGAACAGGGCGACCTGGACGTGGTCAACGTGGGGATCGACAACATCGAGCGCGTGCTGGACCCGGCATCGCCCCTGAACAGCGAGCTGATGGTGGTGCCTTCTCTGGACGTGTGGTACGTGGGATTTGACACCCAGACCAAGCCCTTTGACGATGTCAAGGTACGACAGGCCCTGGCAATGGCGACGAACCGGCGCGGCATCGTGGACGTGATGTTCAAAAAGATGCGCCGCGAGGCCCGGGGAATATTGCCCCCCGGCATGCCCGGCTATAACGAAAAGCTGGCCGGCTTGCCCTTTGACCCGGACCAGGCCCGCACAGCCCTGGCCGAATCAAGTTATGGCGGCCCCGATGATTTGCCGCCCATTGTGTTCACCGTCAGCGGGAGCGGCGGTACCAGTCCACTGACCGAAGCCCTGGTAGACATGTACAAGGAATACCTGGGGGTGGAGGTTCAGGTCCAGCAAGTAGAAAGCGGCTTTTTCGACGGCCTGCACGATCATCGCTACCAGATGTTCATGCTGGGCTGGATCGCAGACTATCCCGATCCCGAAAATTTCCTGGACATCCTGTTCTACACCGGCACAGAAGGCAACAACAGCCGGTACAGCAACCCAACGGTAGACGATCTGCTCAAACAGGCGCGCACCGAGCCCGATGCGGCCAAACGCATGGCCCTGTATCAACAAGCCGAAGCGATCATTGTCAATGACGCGCCGTGGGTGCCGCTCTTTCACAGCATAGATTACGTGCTGGTCAAGCCCTACGTAAAGGGCCTGCAGATCACACCACAGGGGCAACTGATCCTTCAAAACTTACAAATCAGCCCGGAAGCAGTGGGCCACTAGGTCAACTAGCTTCCATGTAGCCCTTGACAATACCCCAGGTTTTCGCCTATAATAGCGCTCGTGTAGTACGTTTTTCCTGTTCCGCTTGACACGAGCCCAAACAGCAGTTTTGAAAGGAGGTGATGACACGCCCTGTACAAAAGTAAGGCACGATTTAGCGTTTGTACGAGATACACATTTCGAATTTAGCACACCTTCAAGGAGGAAAGGACGAACATGAAAAAGCTAGTATTTGCATTGGTAGCCCTGATGGTGGTCTTTGCCGTCATTGGCGCGCAGTGCCCCCCACCAGCAGAGCCTACCGTAGCTCCGCAGCCCACGACCAAGCCCGGCGAGCCGACCACGGTACCGCCCACGGCCAAGCCGACGGACGTACCCCCGCCAGCAGAGCCCACGGTCATCAACCTGAACCTGGGCACCGAGCCGCCCACGCTAGACCCCGGTCTGGCCACTGACACCACCTCGGTGCAGTGCGACGAGTTACTCTTCCTGGGTCTGACCAGCTTTGACCTCAAGACCATGGAAGTCATCCCGCAGTTGGCAGAAAAGTGGGAAGTCACCAGTGATGGCCTCAAGTGGACCTTTAGCATGCGCAAAGACATCAACTGGGTGCAGTACTTCCCGGCCGACGGCAAGTTCGAGGTCAAGCGCCCCGTGACCGCCAAGGACATCGAGTATGGCATCAAGCGTGCCCTGGACCCGGCCACCGCCTCCGAGTACGCCTATGTGCTCTATATCATCAAGGGCGGCCAAGAGTTCAACACCCAGACCGTGACCGATCCCATAACGGCAGACACGGTTGGCGTCAAGGCCATCGATGACTATACCATCGAGTTCGAAGTGGTGGCCCCCGCTGGCTACTTCCCCGCCATCGCTGGCATGTGGACAGCCCGCCCGGTGCCCCAGGAGCCCATCGCAGAGTTCGGCGACAGTTGGACCGAGCCTGGCAACATCTGGATCAACGGTTCCTACGCCCTGCAATCCTGGGAACACGAAAACAAGCTAGTCATGGTCAAGAACATGGAGCATCCCGATGCGGCTAATGTTCAGATCGACCAGATCAACTGGTACATGATCGTCGAAGCCAGCACGGCTATGGCCATGTACGAGAACGGCGAGCTCGAGTCCACCGGCGTGCCCCTGGAAGACATGGACCGCGTCAAGGCGGACCCGGTGCTGAGCAAAGAGCTCTACATCGCGCCAGTGTTGTGCACCTACTACTATGGCTTTAACAACACCAAGGCGCCCGTGGACAACAAGAACGTGCGCCGCGCGCTGAGCTATGCGGTGGACCGCCAGACCCTCATCGACGCCGTGCTCAAGGGCGGCCAGTTGCCGGCCAAGACCTTTGCCTGCCCCGGCATCTTTGGCACTCCGGCCGAAGATCCCGAGTTCAAGGGCATCGAGTTTGACCCCGACATGGCCAAGAAGGAACTGGAACTGGCCGGCTATCCCGGCGGCCAGGGGATGCCCAAGCTCACCCTCATGTACAACACCTCGGAAGGCCACAAAAAGATCGCCGAGTTCATTCAGTCCAACTGGAAGGAATATCTGGGCATCGACGTCGAGGTCGCCAACCAGGAATGGGCCGTCTATTTGAAGACCGTGTACGAGGACGCACCGCAAGTCTATCGCATGGGGTGGTGTGCGGACTATCCGGACGAGAACAACTGGGTCCTAGAAGTGTTCCACAGCGTCAAGTCCAACAACTCGATCAAGTGGAACAACGCCGAGTTTGACCAGCTCACCGAGCAGGCTGCGTTCGAGAGCGACCCGGCCAAGCGTGCAGAGCTGTACTACAAGGCGGAAAAGATCCTGTGCGTCGACGAAGCCGCGATCATTCCCATCTACTACTACACCCGCGTGAACGTGACCAAGTCTTATGTGACTCGCACCTACGCCCCGTTGGGCGGCGAGCAGATCAACAAGTGGAAGATCAATCGGCCATAGGGCCTCACACATAGGTTACGTGCCCCCCAAGGGGGGCACGTAACCTCCTTTTGTAGTTGGTGGTCTCTTCATTGGTCAGCGCTTGGCTAACGCAGTGGGAGGCCACTTGTTCTATGTACCGCATTGTCTTGCGAGTTGGAATTATCCAGTATCCTGGATTGGTGATAGGAAGGAGAAGCCATGGGACGATACATCATTCGGCGGCTGTTGTGGACGATCCCGGTGGTCTTTGCGATCTCGCTGGTGACCTTTGGGCTGATGCACGCGGTGCCCGGGGGGCCATTTGACCGGGAAAAGCCGTTGCCCCCAGAGATCAAGAAAAACCTGGAAGATTTCTATGGTCTAGACCAGCCGCTGTGGAGGCAATACACCGACTATATGGGCGGCCTGGTGCGCCTGGAGATGGCCCTCCCCACCGCCGACAAGCCCGCCGAACTGAGCGGCAACTTTTTGATCGAGTTGCGCATTCCCCCCGACCCCAAGCAAACCATGTTGGCCCTGGGCCTCTGCGACATGGGTCCCACCTATCGCTCGCGGGCCCGGACCGTGAACGACGTGATCCGGGAACAGTTCCCCATCTCGGCCCAGTTGGGTGTGGTGGCCCTGATCATTGCCCTGATGATCGGCGTGCCGCTGGGCATCATCAGCGCCCTCAAGCAGAACACCATGCTGGACTATGGCAGCATGTTCTTTGCCGTGCTGGGGGTGAGCGTGCCCAGCATGGTGATGGGCCCCTTGCTCATCTACCTCCTGTCGGTGCAACTGCACTGGTTCCCCGCGGCCCGCTGGACGCATATCACCGATGATCCGGGGCAGTGGTTCATGCACATGATCCTGCCCGCGTTCACCCTGGGGTCGGGGGCGGCGGCCATCATTGCCCGCTTGACGCGGGCCAGCATGCTGCAGGTGATCCGCGAGGACTATATCCGGACGGCGCGGGCCAAGGGGTTGAGCGAGCGGGCGGTGATGATCCAGCACGCCATGAAGAACGCCTTTATCCCGGTGGCCACCATCCTGGGGCCCATGTTTGCGGCGGTGGTGACGGGGTCGATCATCGTGGAGCAGATCTTTGCCATCCCCGGCTTGGGGCGCTACTTTATCACCTCGATCACCAACCGCGACTATCCGGTGATCATGGGCACCACGCTGCTGTACGCGGTGTTGATCATTCTGGCGAACCTGGCGGTAGACATGACCTATGCCTGGCTCGACCCCCGCATTCGATTTGACTAGGCCTAACCCGTGACATTCTGGTACAAAAAGCCAGTCTCTCCCCACGTATCAACCTGGTTGGGTCTGGTTTATCCAAATTAGGAGGACGCGATGACGACAACAATCGAGCAACTACAGCAAGAGCGGCGGCGGCTCGAGATCCCGACCCGGCGGCCGGTGGGGTTCTGGGAAGACGCCTTTCGGCGGCTGATCAAGAACCGGGCCTCGGTGATCGGGGGCATTGTGCTGTTGGTGATCGTGCTGCTGGCCGTGTTTGCCGACGTGGTGGCGCCGTTTCCGTACGACAAGCAATTCCTGAGTCCCGAGGACAAGGCCAACACGGTGCCGACGTGGCTGCTGCCCATGTTGCCGCCCAACACGGAGAGCTATGCCAAGGTGAGCAACGAGTTTCTGATGGGGTCCGATACGCTGGGGCGCGACCTGTGGAGCCGGCTGGTGTACGGGGCGCGGATCTCGCTGCTGGTGGGGTTCATCGGGGCCATGACCGCGATCATTCTGGGAGTGACCTATGGCAGCATCTGCGGCTTCTTTGGGGGCATGACCGACACCTTGATGGTGGCCTTCATCGACATCATGTATGCGTTTCCGACGATCCTGCTGATCATCCTGATGATGGTCTACTTTCGGTCGGCGCTGGTGCAGGTGGACCCCGACAGCTTCCAGGGGATGATGAAACGGATCGATGACTCGATGGGGGGATTGTTCTTTATCTTTATCGGCATCGGCATCACGGCCTGGATGGGCCAGGCCCGGCTGGTGCGAGGGCAGATGTTGAGCCTGAAGCGCAAAGAGTTCATCGAAGCGGCGCACACGATCGGGGCCACCAACTCGCGGATCATTGTGCGGCACCTGCTGCCGAACGTATTGGGGCCGGTGATCGTGGCCGGAACGCTGTCGATCCCGGGGTACATCAGCAGTGAGGCGTTCTTGAGCTTCATCGGGCTGGGGGTGAACCCGCCGACGCCGAGCTGGGGGACGATGATCAACGACGGGCGCACGGCCATGTTGACCTATCCGCACCAGATCATATTTCCGGGGATTGCGTTGGCGTTGGTGATGTTGGCCTTCAACTTTTTGGGCGATGGCCTGCGCGACGCCATGGACCCCCGCATGCGCGGCGCCAACTAGCGGCGATAGGGAGGAATATCTAGGTGTTACTTCAAGTAAAAAACCTCAAGACCGAGTTCAAGACTCAGGACGGAATAGTCAAGGCCGTAGATGGCATCACCTTTGATCTCGGGGAAGGCGAAACCCTGGGCATCGTCGGTGAAAGCGGATGCGGCAAGAGTGTTAGCGTCCTCACGGTCATGCGTCTGATCCCCATGCCCCCTGGGCGCGTTGCAGATGGCGAAGTGTACTTTGATGGGATCGACGTGCTGGCCCTCAAAGAAGAAGAGATGCGCCAGGTCCGGGGTAACAAAATGGCCATGATCTTTCAGGACCCCATGACCTCGCTGAACCCGGTGCTGAACATCGAAACCCAGGTGAGCGAGGCCCTGCAACTTCACCTGGGCATGGATCGCAAGCAGGCGCGCGCGCGGACCATCGAGTTGCTCAAGATGGTGGGCATCCCCGAGGCGCAAAATCGCATCGGAGACTATCCGCACCAGTTCTCTGGCGGGATGCGCCAGCGCGTGATGATCGCCATGGCGTTGGCCTGCAACCCACAGTTGCTCATCGCCGACGAGCCGACCACGGCCCTGGACGTGACCATTCAGGCCCAGATCATTGACCTGATACGACGACTGCAAAAGGACCTGGGCATGGCTGTCATCTGGATCACCCACGACCTGGGCGTAGTAGCCGGGATGTGCGAAAAAGTGGTGGTCATGTATGCGGGCAAACACGTCGAATCCGCCCCGGTCAAGGCCATCTATGGCGATCCGCGACACCCTTATACCAAGGCACTGCTCGCTTCTCTGCCGCGCCTGGATGCAGTCTCCAAGGAGAAACTGGTGCCCATTGAGGGACTACCGCCAGATCTCATCGACATGCCTCCCGGGTGTGCATTCAGCCCACGGTGCGACTATGCCATCGAGCGATGCTTCCACGAAACGCCCGCGTTGCGCCCGGTTCCAGAAACCAAGGACCACCACGTGTCGTGCTGGGTGGAAGTCAAGTCGGCAGAGTCCATGGATCGCGCCAGGGAGGTGGGCGGCTGGGCGGCCCACGGTTTGGATCGTGAAGCGTTAGGGGGCCATTAGGCCGAAAGCCACCAACTGGTGCTGACAAAATAACTCGACGAGGAGATCTAATGACCGATCAGAATGACATACTGGTGCGCGTCGAGGGCCTCAAGATGCACTTTCCCATTACGCAGGGTGTTGTGATCCAGCGTCAGGTGGGAGCGGTAAAGGCTGTGGACGGGATCACGTTCTCTGTGCGCAGAGGCGAGACCCTGGGCCTGGTGGGTGAGAGCGGCTGTGGTAAATCGACCACGGGTCGTTGTATCATCCAGCTCTATCGCCCCACGGCCGGCGATGTGTATTTTGAGGGGCAAGACCTCACAAAGATGAAAGGCCAAAAACTGCGGGCTATGCGGCGCAACATGCAGATGATCTTCCAGGACCCATATGCGTCTCTGAACCCGCGCATGACAGTGGGAAATATCATTGGCGAGCCCATCGAGATCCACAAGCTGGTCAGTGGCAAGAAGGAACGCCAGGAACGGATCCAGGAGTTGCTGCGCATTGTGGGCTTGAACCCGTACATGGCGAACCGATATCCCCACGAATTTAGCGGTGGTCAGCGTCAGCGCATTGGCGTCGCCCGCGCGCTCGCGGTGGAGCCCAGCTTTATCGCCTGCGACGAGCCAATCTCGGCACTGGACGTATCGATCCAGGCGCAGATCATCAACTTGCTCGAAGACCTTCAAGAGCAATTTGGGCTGACGTATCTGTTCATTGCCCACGACCTGAGCGTGGTGCGGCATATCTCGGACCGGATCACCGTGATGTACCTGGGCAAGCTGGTCGAGTTGGCGACTCGCAAGGAACTGTATGACCACCCCTTACATCCCTATTCGCAGGCGCTGCTTTCTGCCGTACCCATTCCGGATCCACTGGTGGAAGAAAAGCGCAAGCGAATCATCCTCACCGGCGACGTGCCCAGCCCGGTGAACCCACCATCTGGCTGCAATTTTCACACCCGATGCCCCCAGGCCATCGACATCTGTCGGGAGCAAGAGCCCGAGTTCTATGATCGCGGCGGGGACCATTGGGTCGCGTGCCATCGGGTCTAGCGTGACCCGCATCAAGCACAACAAAAGGGGACAGCGTTGCCGCTGCCCCCTTTTTCATTTGGTACTAGAACGGGTTAGGACGTGAGCGAGAAGGTAGTGTCGCTGTCAAAAGCATGCATGTGGTCCATGTTCAGCGCGATCTGGAGCTCGTCGCCAGGATGGATCACGTTGCGATACTCGACGCGCCCCACAAATGTCTGGTCGCCGGTTACTAGGTACAGATAATACTCGCTACCCATCAACTCGACCACATCTACCTTGACCGTAAAGCAAAGGTCGTCTGGGGCATCGGGCAACTGACGGCGATCCATGATGTCCTCTGGTCGAATGCCAAAGACAATTTTCTTGCCCAGATAGCTGCTCAGGCGCGCCGCCTTTTCGGGAGGCACGCGCACCTTGAAGGTGGCGGTTTCCAGGTACATCTCTTCCTGGGTACCAACGAGCTTGCCATCGAAAAAGTCCATGGCCGGGCTGCCAATAAAGCCGGCGACAAAGACGTTGGCTGGCTTTTCGTACAACACCTGCGGGGCATCACACTGCAGCAGGAGCCCATCCTTGAGCACGGCAATGCGCGAGCCCATGGTCATGGCTTCCACCTGGTCATGGGTCACATAGATGATGGTGGTTTGCAAGCGCTGGTGGAGCTTGCTGATCTCGGCGCGCGTCTGCACGCGCAGCTTGGCGTCCAGGTTGGACAACGGCTCATCCATGAGGAACACTGCCGGCTCGCGAACGATAGCCCGGCCCAGGGCCACGCGCTGGCGCTGACCGCCAGACAGGGCTTTGGGCTTGCGGTCCAGCAGTTGGTGAATGCCCAGGATGTCGGCGGCCTCTTGGACTCGGCGCTCGATGTCTTGCTTGGGGGTCTTGCGCAGCTTGAGGCCAAAGGCCATGTTGTCGTATACGCTCATGTGGGGATACAGGGCATAGCTCTGAAACACCATGGCAATGTCGCGGTCTTTGGGAGCCACGTCATTGACCAGGCGATCACCAATATAGATATTGCCCTCGGTGATTTCTTCGAGGCCGGCCAGCATGCGCAAGGCGGTGGATTTGCCGCAGCCAGAGGGCCCAACCAGGACCAGGAACTCTTTGTCTGCCACTTCGATGCTCAGGTCGTTCACAGCGGTAACATTGCCAAATCGCTTGGTGGCATGTTCGTAGGTAACACTAGACATTATGCTTCTCCTTGAGGTTTTTAGAGGGGGGCCGACTAGTGTCGGCGCGTGGGCGGTGCGAATCGATGTTTGCATCGCCGCGAGGTCTCGTCTGGAGACAGAATTTTTCGGTCGCCCGGCGCGTTGGCCCGGCGGGCTCAAGGCCAAAACCGCTCTCCAGTGGACCCAAATCATTAGCTGATGGTACTGTCAACACGTACGCCGCCAAAAGCACTGATTTGTGAGCGTCCACCACCTCCTCTCCGACCAGATTGCCTTGCTGGTGGCCCAACCGGTGATGCTGATGGCTGGGCCAGTGGATTGTGCTACCATTATACCACAAATTGCAGGACTTGTGAACCTCTGGCGGCACGATTTCAACAGATCCGAAACCTGCGTCCTGGGCGATCTGGCCCGGCGCGACACGTTATTGACTTGGGCACGGGTTTGGGCTATACTGGAAGCACCGATAGCGGAACAAGAGGTCAGGTAGACGCGTCTATAGATCGATAGTAAACGCACATCGCATCGATGGAGGGTTATAGTTCCTAATCTTGTAGACAAATGTGTACAAGCTAGTTTATGCCCAACGGCATCGGGCCAACTACGAGCCCTCTATCCCGTAGCCACAAGGCATCCGGGAATGCTTTGCGAATGATCTGGTAGGCCCCGTTGACATCGGCGTTAATGGTGCGCCCATCCGAGGCCTGGAATAGGCCTCGCTTCACCCGCCGACCTGCATAGGATTCTTGCTTACAGGGCGGTTCCCAATCCAGAAACGAGGTCTTGGAGGTGTAGCTTTCCTCAGATAGCACCACTTGAATGCCCACCAGCCCGGCCTTGTAGACCAGCATATCGATGAAGCGGGCGTGGGGCACGGACACGAAGTTCTGGTTGTTGCGCTTGCCGATATTGATCTGCTGTTTCCAGTGGGGGTTCTGGCCGATGACTAGCGTACCGATGCCTTCGCGCACCAGCAGGTCCACGATGCGCCGACTGGCGGTGTGCAAGTAGTGGTTGATGCGCCGGGTCCGCTTATCACCCAGGCGGTCGATGCGGTGCGATTCGTGCTGCCCCGTTGGCAAGTGGGACTGCAACTGGGCC
>JAHJIN010000184.1 GCA_018823415.1 Chloroflexota bacterium
CCCTCTCGGGCGCGAGCCCCCCCAAGCCGTTGGATTCGGATGGGGGGCAGGGGACTGGCGTCGAAGCCACAGCCAGTAGAGCAATTGCTGGAATTGCGGCCCAGCCTATGCCCCAACCAACTTCCGCGGTGCGGAAGCTCCGCCGTTTACGGCGGGGAGGATGTCACCCCGTATAACGCACTGTACTTTTCTTTCAGATACCGAATATACGGTTCCACGCTGAGCGATTGACCGGTAATACGCTCCACCAGTTCAGTGGCCGTGTATTTGGCGCCGTGTTGGTAGATGTGGTCTTTGAGCCAGCGGTGCAGCGTGCCAAACTCGCCCTGCTCCATCTCGGCGGGGATCTCCGGGTGCGCGCGCAGGGCAGCGTCAAAGAATTGCGCGCCCATGACGTTGCCCAGCGTGTAGCCCTGGAACATGCCGCCGATCACCCAGCTATACCAGTGCATGTCCTGCATCACCCCGTCGCGATCGTTGGGCGGGGCAATCCCCAGGTCGGCTAGGTAGCGTTCACGCCACACCCCTGGCAAGTCGCGCACGGCCAGGTTCCCCTCCAGAAGTGCCAGCTCCAGGTCGAAACGGATCATCACGTGCAGGTTGTAGGTGAGTTCGTCGGCCGCGACCCGGATCAACGAGCGTTCGACCTGGTTGATGGCCGCGTAAAAGGCATCCTCGGATACCCCGCTCAGTTGCTCGGGGAACGCCGCCTGCAACCGGGGATAGAAAAAGCGCCAGAAGCCCCGGCTGCGGCCTACCAGGTTTTCCCACAGGCGCGACTGGCTCTCGTGAACCCCAGCCGACGGCCCATCTGCCAGCGGCGTCCCCTCAAAGTCCGGGCAGATCCCCTGATCGTACATGGCGTGGCCGGCCTCGTGCATTGTGCCGAACAGGGCGCTGCCCAGGTAGCCCTCGTTGACACGCGTGGTGATGCGCACGTCGCCCAGCGAAAAATGGGTCGAGAAGGGATGCGGACTCTGGTCCTGGCGCCCCCGGTCGAGGTCGTAGCCCAGGCGCTGGATGACGTCTAGCCCAAAAGCGATCTGCTGGGGCGCGGCAAAGTGCTGGCGCAGGCAGCTATCGTCTGTCGGTGGTTGAGCCGTGACGGCCTGCACGATGGGGACCAGTTGCTCCCGCAGGTCGGCAAAGAGGGCCCTGAGCATGGACACCGTCATGCCATAGTCGGCATAGTCGATCAACGGATCGGCGATGTGTTCATAGCCGGGGAAAAAACCGGCCAACCGCCGGCTCAGGACCAGTGTCTTTTCGAGCAACGGCTGCACGGCTGCGAAATCGTCCGCCGGCCGGGCCCGGGTCCAGGCCTGATAAGTGACCGCGGCGTGCTCGTTGAGTTCGGCCATGAACGAGGGCGGCACTTGCGCGGCCCTTTCATACTTGCGCCGCGTCACCCGGATGAGGCTGGCCTCGGGCGAATCGTAGGGCAGGCTCTCCTCGTAGGCCTGCAAGTCGTCCAACAGGCCACCAATTGCTGGATCGGTAAGCTTTTCGTGGGCCAGCCGGGACAATGTGCTCTGTTGCCGGCCGCGGGCCACCGCGCCACCGGGCGGCATGTACGTGGCCTGGTCCCACTGCAGCAGGCTGGCCGCGGCGTTGAGGTCGTCGATTTCGAGCAATCGCGTTTTCAGTGCCTGTAACTTGGCTTTCACAGAGGAACCCTCCTGGATGAATGTGATGTGAAGTACTGCTGGCAGCAGGTTCCTGCGCGGCACGACCACGATGATACCGTGTCCCCGGATGAATCGTCCACGTTACTCACCCATCCCAATCGCGCCGACGTTGGTCGCTGCCCGGTCCCGCGCCGGGGCCAGCCTACGAATCTGCAAATCGGCCAGGGGCGCATCACGTTTCACGCCCCGCATCACCGCATGAGCTTGGCTTCCACCCACGCGGCCCAGTCGTCGTCCGGGGATGGGCCTCCCACCACTGAGAAATCAAAGATGACCTCTTGGCCAGCCCATTGGTCCAGGGAAGCGTCGAAGGATTTGAGGGCGCCATTGGACGTATCGGCGATGTCCACGATACGTGCGCTGGAGGGGCCTGCCACAGGGACGATGAAAATGACGAACTTGACGTCGCCGGTGGCCGCGCCGGCGATGAGGCCCACCTGGCCCACCAGTCGGTCGCCGGCCTGGATCGTGAACCGTTGGTTAAAAGTACCCTTGATCTCGCCGTTAGCCACCCATTGGGGCCGGGTTACCAGCACCTGGGCCGGCTGGGAGCCATCCTCCATCACCGTGGCCGGGGCTGACCGCAAAAAGACGCAACCAGCATCGGTGCAGTTTGCCTCTCCAAAGGGCACGGTCGCCTGGCCGGGATAATTCTTCCACTGGGCACTCTGGGCCTGGGCCACGAAATCATAGACCACCGTGCTGGGCACGCTCGCTTTCCAGGTTTGCTGGTGGTCGAAGGACTGCCGGTAAAAGTTCTGGCCCATGTTGTTGGACAGGACCAGTTCGATACGCTGGCTGGTCACAGTGCCGACGCCCTGGTACTCGGTTTCAACCTTGACGGTGCCCTGGCCTTTCTGGATGGGGCTGGGCGTGAGGTTGAAGGCAGCTCCGGCGGCAGTGCCGCCGGCTGGCTCGGCTACCACCAGGACCGTGTCGCCTTGCGTGCCGTCGTAGGCATAATTCACCGTGACCCGGATCCGGGTGTCGGACAGCACCTTGACCTGCAAGTTGCTGAACCCGGTGGTGGGCGTGGGCGGTTTGGTCGGCGGGGCCGTGGGTGGTTTTGTTGGCGGAACCGTAGGTGGTTTCGTTGGCGGGACGGTGGCGGGCTTGGTGGGTGGCGTAGTGGACTGTACGGTCGGCAGCCCCGGGAGCGGCTGAGTGGGCAGTGTCGTCGCGCCGGGGATGACCGGCGTCGGGGGCTGCACGACTACTTGAGTCGGCCCGGCCGGCTCTGTCACCAGCACGCTGAGTACAGCCGGGTCGCTGACCGCGCCGGCCGCGTTGGTGGCCTGCACCAGCAGGGCATGAGCGCCGGGGGTAGCCGCCACCCAGACCAGGGAGCCTTGCCACGTAGTCATGGGCTGCTGCAAGTTGTTCGCCGCCACCAGGGCATTATCCACCAGCAGTTCCACCCGGGCGACGCCGCTCGCGTCGGCAGCCATGACCTGGACGGTCACGGTATCGCCGGGGGCGAACTGGGCACCGGCGGCTGGCGCGGTGATGCTGACCGCCGGCTTGCCGCCAGCAACCGGCGTGGGGCCGGGCGGTAGGCACGCCAGCAGCGACAGGGCATAGGTCAAGGCCACCAGGGCAACGATGGTACGTTTCGTACAAGTAGACATGAGGACCTCCTTTGCGAATGAGCGAATCTCGGCCTACTGAAAGCTCTTGTTGATAAAGTTCTTGGTCCCGGGAACCCACTCGCCGGCCACGGCATCATAGACGCCAAAGCCAATGCGGAGGCTCTCCAGGGGCGATTCGCCCCGGGCATAGCGGGTGAAATCGGCGCCGGCGACCTCATAGTAGGCGACGTAGCGGCTCTGATATGTCAGCCCCACCCATAGATATTGGACGCTGGGAAAGGCAGTTTGAAGGACGCCCCAGGTGTCCGTTACCTGGCGCCGGGTACTGGCATCCGAGAGGCGTAGGTCGTAGGACATGAGGTTGATGATGGCAACGGCGGCCTGGTCACCATCCGGAAACGACATGACGCCCGGCTCGTACAAGACGGTGTAACCCAGGCCCTCCAGCCGTGCTCTGGCCCAGGCCGCTTCCTGCCCGGGCTGCGGCTTGTCGGTGTCCAAGCTAAACGGCTGTGCCGGCTCCACCCAGCGCCCCCACACGGTCTCGATAGCGCCGCGCCGGTCGGTCCAGGTCACCAGGTAGCGAGAGCTATTGTCTACCCGGCCATAGGCGGCCTCGGGACCGAGTTGCTCGCCATCGGCCATGGTGATGGCAAAGGCCTCGCCCAGGCGCGTGCCGTCGGATTTGAGGCGCTGACCATAGATGTCGTTGTCTTGCTTGAACACCACCAGGAACTCGTCGTCGTCGGGATTGTAGGCGAGCCGGGGGCTTTGCTGGGGGCTGTTGGCCGGCGCGATGGCAAAGGCGCTGCCCACGGCCTGGCCCTCGGCGTCAAAACGCTGGCCGTAGACGCGCGAGCTGGCGCCGCCCAGATCGGTCTGCCAGACCACCAGGAAATTCGCATACTTGTCCGTCGCCACATCCGGGCTATACTCGCCACCAGTCGGCATGGCCGGGCTGAACGTCCACAGGTACTCGCTCGAGTAGCCGTAGCTTTTAAAGCCCTGCACATACACCTCGCCTTCCATGAGACAACTGGCGGCGACGGCGATGATGGGGGCATTGTACAGACCCATGCGATAGGGGTTGTACGCGAGCTGGGGAAAGGCCAGCTCGGTGCACCCGGCCGGTTTCTTGAGCGTGTCTCGCCATGTCGAGCTAGACGAGGGGACGATGTTGCAGAGAACCACGTCGCCGTCGATGGTGTCCCAGGCGGCGACAAAGGCGTCGTGCCCGGCGGCGGCGATGGTGCTGGCGCTGGCCTTGCCCGGGGGGTAATCCACAGACTTGATGTCGTCCCACATCTCGTTGCGGCCGACGCCCCGATAGTACGTGCTGCCCCCCACCACCCAGGTAGCCAGGCAATAGCCGCCATCCCCGCAGGCCACGCTGGGGTATGAGCTGTCGACGCCGGCGTAAGAGCCGGTCAGGCGGAAGGGAACAAATATGCCGCGTCCTTGCCATATGAAGCAAGGCTGCAACGCGCCGCCGTCCGCCTCCTGCGCCAAAAAGCCGACGGCATAGCGCCCGCTCACAGGCTCGTAGGCCACGCTGCCGGCCCAGGTCTGGCGCGGGATATCGCCATAGATGACAAACTCGGTGCCGGTCGGCTGCGCCCCGGCGGACAGGGGTACCAGCAGCAGCACAGCCATCAGCACCACACCTGTCAGGCGTCGCCTGAGGGCCAACACCGCCAAGATCCGACGGTGCTGACAGCCAAACAAGGTCTTGGGTTTCATCGTGACACCTCCTAGCCCAGTCTTTAGGAACGATCTTATTGTACCGCATATTTGCCAAACTGTGAAGG
>JAHJIN010000185.1 GCA_018823415.1 Chloroflexota bacterium
TGCCTACCTCGACGCGGGCCCCGGGCCGGACGAGGAGCAAAAGGCTCGGGACCTCATCACGGCTTGGAGTGGGCAGACGTGGTAAACGACGCTGTTTGCGCCAGGCCCGCGAACTCGTGGCCCAATCGAGCAAGACCTAGTCAGCCCGATCCTCCAGGTGGCACAGGTCGTTCACGCCCACCACGCGCACGTGCCCGTTCTGCACCTCGATGATGTTGAGCGCCGTGTTGCCCTGGCGAAACGGGGACCACTGCCAGATGTCCAGGCCCAACAGGGTGTTCAGATACATGCCAATGACCCCGCCGTGCGCCACCACTGCCACGTCTTCGGTTGGGTGCCGATCCACGATCTCGGTGATGGCCTGCCAGATCCGCTGCTGGAACTCGTCTTGCGTTTCGGCGCCGGGAATGGTATAGTGCCAAGATTCGGCTTGCCAGCGTTCCCACTCGACGGGATAACGGACCTGGATCTCGTCCCAAACCAGCCCCTCAAAGATGCCCACGCGCACCTCGCGCAGGCCGTCGTGGGGGACGAGGGGTACATCGCGCCCATCGGCCAGATGCAGCGCGGTCTGCCAGGCGCGTTGCTGGGGGCTGGCATACATGGCACCCACGGGCACCGGGCGCAGGCGCTCGGCCAGCCGCCGGGCTTGTTGCTGACCACGCTCACTCAGCGGCGGGTCCTTTTGTCCTTGAAAACGTCCTTCGGCATTCCACGTGGACTCGCCGTGCCGGATAAGGTACAGTCTCATATCGCCTTTCTTCCCGTTGCAGCGTAGGCGCCGCGAACTCGTACAATATAGCACACTAGCCAGGGTGTGTCAATCACGGCCGGCGCCCAGCGGCGTGGCGCTGGGTGCCCCAAAATGAACCATTTTGGAGGATCGCGGGTATTATAGTCGCCCGACTTGTCAGATACCTCATAGGAGACGGTATCCCATGCTCAAATTGATCCTGCGCAACCTGGTCTACACGGTCTTGATCTGCATTGCTATTGTGTTCTTTGTTCACCTGGGGCTGCTGATGGCAGCCAATTTTAACCTTCAGGGCACGCCCCGTCCCGTGTCAGAGGTGGTGACCGAGGCCCTGGCTCAAAGCGGCGATTATTTCGTGCAGCTTTTTCAGGGGAACCTGGGCAATACCACGGGCCGGTACGTTCGGCCGGTGGGCGAAGTCGTTGCCGACGCCTATCCCAAGAGCCTGGGCCTGCTGGCAGTCTCGTTGGGTATTGCCCTGGTGTTGGGTATCGCCTTTGGCATCATCTCGGCCATCAAACGCCATTCGCAACTATCGCTGCTGGTCTTTGTGGTGACGCTGCTGGGCATCTCGACGCCGTCGTTCTTTGCGGCCGTGCTGATCCAGATCGTGGCTATTCGTTGGTATGCCACCACTGGCAACCAATTGGTGCCGCTGGGTGGTTTTGGCTGGGACATTCACATCGTAATGCCGGCGTTGGTGTTGGCCGCGCGACCGGTGGCCCAGGTGGCTCGCGTTACCTTTGTTACCCTGAGCGAGATATTGGAAAAGGATTATATCCGCACGGCCCGGGCCAAGGGCGTGCGCGAGTTCTGGGTGTTGAATAAACACGCGCTGCGCAACGCCGCCGTGCCGGTGCTCACGGCCCTGGGCGTGAGCCTGCGTTTTTCACTGAGCAGCTTGCCGGTGGTCGAGTTTGTCTTTTCCTGGCCCGGTGTGGGCTTTATGCTCCTGCGGGCTATTGGCTCTGGCGACCTGGCTCTGGCGACCGGATTGTCGCTGTCGATTGGCATCACGTTCATGGTGATAGAAACGCTACTGGAGCTGAGCTATCGCATCTTTGACCCGCGCCTGCGTGAAGCCCAAATGGGTCTGGTCCAGGCAGGATGATGACAGAAACTATTCGACGGTTGCTGGGTCGGGAACCCCAGAAATCGCGCTGGGTCATTTCGCCCCAAAAGGCCAGCGAAACCGAGTTCCCCCGATCCCGGGGCCGATTTCGCCGGACCATGCTGGTCAACCTGCCCTTTGTGCTGGGGCTGCTCATCGTGGGTGGGCTTGTCACCCTGGCCGTGCTGGCCCCGGTCCTGGCTCCCTATAATCCCTATGCCGTCTCGGTGGACCTGCGCTACCTGGCCGATATGGGATCGCCCCCGTACCCGCCATCAGACCTGTTTCCCCTGGGTACCGACCGTTTTGGCCGTGACATCCTGTCCCTGCTGCTGTACGGCGCCAGTACCACGCTGATCGCGGCTGGCGCCGTCACCATCGCCCGGCTCTTTATCGGCCTGGGGTTGGGCGCCATCGCCGGCTGGTTCCAGAACAGCTTGGTGGATGGCGTGATCATGGGTGTGGCCCGGTTCCTCTCGGCCTTTCCCATCCTGCTGGCCGGCATGATCCTCATCCTGGCGTTGGACATTCGCCAGGGGTTGCAGGTGTTCGTGGTGGCGTTGGCCTTTGTCGGCTGGTCCGAGCTGGCGCAGTACATCCGCGCCGAGTTTATGACGCTCAAGCAGCAGCCGTTCATCGAGAGTGCTCGGGCTGTGGGCCTGTCGGGGTTTGGCATTGCCGTGCGGCACGTGTTGCCCAACGTGCTGCCCAGCCTCATCGCTCTGTCCGCGCTAGAGATGGGCGGCGTGCTGATGCTCCTGGGCGAGCTGGGCTTTTTAAGCATCTTTGTGGGTGGCGGGGCTTATACGGTCAGGCTGGGAAGCGTATCACTGGAAGAAGTGGTGCATTATGCCAACGTGCCCGAGTGGGGGGCCATGCTGGCCGGCACGCGGCTCTATGCCCGCACCTATCCCTGGCTGGCGCTAGCCCCGTCCGTGGCATTTTTTCTGGCTATCGTGGGATTCAATCTGCTGGGCGAGGGGTTCCGGCGCATCATCGAAGAGAGCGGCGTCAACATTGCCCTGCTCATCTCCAAGCGGGCGCTCGTAGGCATTGGGCTGGTGGTGGTGGCCATGTGGTTCGTGCGCGAGAACACTGGCCCTCTGGCTGCCTATGCCGGCATGACAGAAGATTTCAATGCCCAAACGGTGGTGACTGAGACGCGCACGTTGACCACTGGCGACATGGCGGTGCGCCCGGCCGGCTCGCCCGGGGCCACGGCTGCCGCCGAATACATCGCCCAGCAATTCCAGCAAGTGGGCCTGCACCCCTGGGGCAACAACTGGGAAACCTATTTCCAAACCACCCAGATCGAGCTCACAGAACTGAGCGAGACGCCGCGTTTTGCCACCGTGGGGGTCGACGGCGTGCCCATTCACGAGTTTGTCTATCGCCAGGATTTCCGCGAGCGGCTATACAAGAACAGCGGCGATGGCAGTATCAAACCCACCAGCGTGACGTTCCTGGGCTTTAATCCCCAGCGACGGTGGCAAATCTGGCGGCGCGGCTTTGACCCGCCGCCCCTGGGCCGTGACGTGGTCATGGTGCTGGAGGAAAACGAGCTATACGGCATGGTCGATTGGCTGCGTTCTGGAGGCCGGACCCCGCTGCCGGCCCAGGGTTTGCTGGTCGTCACGCGCGATCCCAATCGCATCCAGCAGCAAGACGTGGGGCCGGTTGGGGCCAGCCACACCACCGACGCGCTCAATTTCTCCTATCGGCGAGACATGAGCATCGAAGGACTCATCGGCGGCCAGTCGCTCCAGCGCATGTTGCCGGTGCCCACCTGCTATATCACCGAAGAGACAGCGAATCGCCTGCTGGCGACGCAGGGCCTCTCGGTGGCCGACCTGCGCCAGCGCCTCGAGGGCATGACCTGGGACGCGATCAATGACACCGGCGAGGCATTCATCATCGAACCGCTGCCCATCTCGGTGACGATCTCGGTCCAGGTCGCGCCCATCCGCACGGTGACGGCAACCAATGTCATCGGCTTTTTCCCGGGCACTGATACCGAGCTGGATAAAGAGTTGGTGATCGTGGGAGCCCATTACGATGGCCTGCCGTTGCCGCCAGAAGCCGATTTGCAGGCCCCCGGCGCAGTGGACAATGCAGCAGGCATCGCCACGCTAGTCGAGATCGCCCGGCTGTGGCAGGCGCAAGACTTTCAACCCCGGCGCACCGTGATGTTTGTGGCCCTGGCAGGCGGCGAGAGCAGCCTCAAGACGGTAGAGCAACTGATCAGCCAGCATACCGTGTTCAAGACCCTGCAACCGGTGGCCTTTATCCAGTTGGACAATATGGTGGGCGGTCCCTCGGGACGGCTGCTCGTCACCGATGGGGACTTTCGGCTGTATTCGCTGGCAAGCCAGGCCGCCGGCAAGATGGGCCTGAACCCCGAGTTGGTTCACCTGGACCTGACCTTGCCGCGATATGGCCCGTCTGAGGTGCAGGTACCGGGTCAATACACCAACCGCATGGGCCCGGTGCATCGCTATTTTACGCTGCCCATGCAGCAAGCCGAGGTGCCTGCGGTAGCCCTGCGCTGGGAGAACAGCGATGACGTGGTCCATCGGCCCATCGATACCGTTGAGGCGCTGGACCCGGACGCGGTATTGCGCGTCGGACGCATGCTGGACCTGATGCTGCGGGTCCTGGCTCGCGAGGTCCTGTACTAGTACGTTACCAGTGAGATTCTTGTCGAGAGCAAGGATCTCACCGCAGAGCACGCAGAGATTATTCATAATCTGCTTAGCGTTCTCTGTGATCTCGGCGGTTAGCTTTCTGCTTTGGTTCTGGCTTGATAGCAAAGCGGCCTTGTCCAGATTAGGGAAGATATGACAGATCTCGTTCGTCGGTTGTTGGGCCAAGAATCTCGCAAGCCACGTTGGGTTATTCCCGGGCGCCAGGGCACGGCCCCGGCCGAGGTTCCCCGGCCCCGCGGCCGATTTCGCCGGTCTATGCTGGCAAACCTGCCGTTTCTGGCTGGCCTGGCGATGGTGGGGACACTCGTCCTCGTGACCATCCTGGCCCCGGTCCTGGCGCCCCATAATCCCTATGCCGTCTCGGTGGACTTGCGCTACCTGGCCGAGATGGGAGCGCCACCCTATGCGCCGTCGGGCCTGTTTCCCCTGGGCACCGACCGTTTTGGTCGTGACATCCTGTCCATGCTGCTGTACGGTGCCAGTACCACGCTCATTGGGGCTGGCGCCGTCACCATCGCCCGGCTCTTTATCGGCCTGACTTTGGGCGCCATCGCCGGCTGGTTCCAGAATGGCCTGGTGGATGGCGTGATCATGAGCATGGCCCGGTTCCTCTCGGCCTTTCCCATCCTGCTGGTCGGCATGATCCTCATCCTGGCGTTGGACATTCGCCAGGGTTTGCAGGTGTTCGTGGTAGCGTTGGCCTTTGTCGGCTGGTCCGAACTGGCGCAGTACATCCGGGCCGAGTTTATGACGCTCAAGCAGCAGCCATTCATCGAGAGTGCCCGGGCCGTGGGCCTGTCGGGGTTTGGCATTGCCGTGCGCCATGTGCTGCCCAACGTGCTGCCCAGTCTCATTGCCCTGTCGGCCCTGGAGATGGGCGGCGTGCTGATGTTGCTGGGCGAGCTGGGCTTTTTGAGCATCTTTATCGGCGGGGGAGCGTATACTATCGAGGTCCCCGCCAGCAGCATGGAACTCGAGCGCGTGGTGCATTATGCCAATGTGCCCGAGTGGGGGGCCATGCTGGCCGGCACCCGGCTCTATGCCCGCACCTATCCCTGGCTGGCCCTGGTGCCGGCCACGGCCTTTTTTTTCGCCATTGTGGGATTCAACTTGCTGGGCGAGGGGTTCCGGCGCATCATCGAAGAGAGCGGCGTCAACATTGCCCTGCTCATCTCCAAGCGGACGCTCGTGGGCATTGGGCTGGTGGTGGTGGCTATGTGGTTCGTGCACGAGAACACCGGCCCTTTGACTTCTTATGCCCTCCAGTCCGACCAGTTCGACGCGAGCGCGGTCATAGCCGAGACGCGCATGCTGACCACTGGCGACATGGCCGTGCGGCCGCCCGGCTCGCCCGGGGCCACCGCCGCCGCCGAATATATCGCCCAGCAATTCCAGCAAGCGGGTCTGCAGCCCTGGGGCGACAACTGGGAGACCTATTTTCAGCACGTGGAATTCGAGGTCGCCGAGTTGGGCGAGACGCCGCGCCTAGCGACGTTGAATCCGGATGGCTCGGTGGCCCACGAGTTCGTCTATCGCCAGGACTTTCGCGAGCGGCTGTTCAGGGCCAGCAGCGGTGGATCCATCAAGGCGGCCGGCGTGACCTTTGTGGGGCTAAACCCGCAGCGACCGTGGGATATTGACGCCTGGCAGGGCCGAAACGACAACCAACCGCCGGTCATCGGCCAAGACGTGGTCATGGTTCTGCAGGAGAACGAGCCCATCAACCTGACGTTCCTGCTCCGCCGCAGTCGTGCGGCGCGGCAGCCGGTCCCGGGCCTGCTGGTCGTCACGTCTGACCTCAATCGCATCCAGCAGCAAGGCGACGCGCCGGTCTCGGCCAGCATGGGCACCACGCTGCTGGCCTTTGAACTGTATCAGCCCACGCCCACGTGCTACATCAGTGAGCAAGCAGCCGACCGGCTATTGGCTTCACAGGGGTTGACGGTGGCCGGCCTGCGGGAACGCCTGGCGGCCATGTCATGGGACGCGAAAGATGATGTTGGCGAGCCCTTTATCGTGGAGCAATTACCCATCTCTATAACCATGTCCGTTCAGGTGACGCCGCCGCGCACGCTGACGGCGACCAACGTCATCGGGTTCATGCCCGGTACCGATACCGAACTGGATGCCGAGATGGTGGTGGTAGCTGCGCACTATGATGGACTGCCGACACCCCCGGATGCGGTCGCTCCTCCACCGGGGGCTGTGGACAATGCAGCCAGCATCGCCACCCTGCTCGAGATCGCGCGGCTGTGGCAGGAGCAGGGCTTTCAGCCCCGGCGCACGATCGTGTTCCTGGCGGTGCCCGGCGGCGAGACCAGCCTGAAGGCTCTGGAACGTTTCAAGAGCTATCATACCGTGTTCCAGACGCTTACGCCGGTGGCCTTTGTCCAGGTCGACAGCATCGCCGGCGGCACCGGCGACGGGCTGGTGGTCACTGATGCCGACTTTCGCCTGCATTCCCTGGTCAGCCAGGCCGCCGGCAAGCTGGGCATCGGTGTGGCGTTGGAGCACCCAGATTTTGGCGAGGGGGCCTATGGCTCAGCACCCAAGGGCGCGCGGCTGGGCGAGTATGCCAACCGCATCGGCCCGGTGCATCGCTATTTCACGCTGCCCCTGCAGAACGTGCAAGTGCCCGCCATAGCCTTGCGCTGGGAAGGCAGTGATGACGTGATCCATCGATCCACAGACACCGTAGAAGCCTTGAATCCAGATATCGTGTCGCGAGCCGGGCGTGTGCTGGATCTGATGCTGCGGGTCCTGGCTCGCGAGACCGCGTACTAGGCCTATCCAGTGAGATTTCTGTACAATGAACAAGTATCTCCAAACGCATCAACCTGGTTGGCTCTGGTTTATCCAGGTTAGGGAGTGATTGATGACAGATCTAGTTCGCCGCTTGTTGGGCCAAGAATCTCGCAAGCCGCGCTGGGTCATTCCCACGCGTCAGGGTGAATCGCCGGCCGAATTTCCCCGGCCCCGCGGCCGGTTCCGGCGGTCTATGCTGGTCAACCTGCCTTTTCTGTTGGGTCTGCTCATCGTGGGCACTCTCATTGCCGGGGCCGTCCTGGCTCCTCGGCTGGCGCCTCACAACCCTTATGCGCTTTCGATTGACCAGCGTTTTGTGGTCGAGTTGGGCAACCCACCTTACCCACCCTCGGATGTCTTTCCCCTGGGCACCGACCGTTTTGGCCGCGACATCCTGTCCATATTGCTGTACGGTGCCAGCACCACGCTTATCGCGGCCGGCGCTGTCACCATCGCTCGACTGCTCATTGGCCTGACTTTGGGTTCTATTGCCGGCTGGTTCCAGAACAGCCTGGTGGACAGCGTCATCATGGGCGTGGCCCGGTTCCTCTCGGCCTTTCCCATCCTGCTGGCCGGCATGATCCTCATCCTGGCGTTGGACATTCGCCAGGGCTTGCAGGTGTTCGTGGTGGCCCTGGCCTTTGTCGGTTGGTCGGAGCTGGCGCAGTACATCCGCGCCGAGTTTATGACGATCAAACAGCAGCCGTTCATCGAGAGTGCCCGGGCCGTGGGGCTGTCGGGGTTTGGCATTGCCGTGCGGCACGTGCTGCCCAACGTATTGCCCAGTCTCATCGCCCTGTCGGCCCTGGAGATGGGCGGCGTGTTGATGCTGCTGGGCGAGCTGGGCTTTTTGAGCGTCTTTGTGGGCGGCGGGGCCTTTACTACCGATGCCATGGACCGCACCGTGCAATACGCCACAGTGCCCGAGTGGGGGGCCATGCTGGCCGGCACCCGGCTCTATGCCCGTACCTATCCGTGGCTGGCCCTGTGGCCGGCGGCCACCTTTTTCCTGGCCGTAGTGGGATTCAACCTGCTGGGCGAAGGGTTTCGACGCATCATCGAAGAGAGCGGCGTCAACATTGCCCTGCTCATTTCCAAGCGCGCCCTGGTGGGTATTGGGCTGGTGGTGGTGGCCCTGTGGTTCATGCGCGAATACACCGGCCCTCTGGCCGCCTATGTCGGCATGACCGAGGGGTTTGATGTGCAGAATGTGCTGGTGCAGACGCGCGCGCTGACCACCGGTGACATGGCTGTGCGTCCACCAGGGTCGCCCGGGGCCACGGCCGCTGCCGAATACATCGCCCAGGAATTCCGGCGATTGGGCCTGCAGCCCTGGGGCGACAACTGGGAGACCTATTTTCAGCACGTCGAGTTCCAGGTCACCGAGTTGGGCGAGACGCCACGCCTGGCGATGTTGAACCCGGACGGCTCGGTGGCCCACGAGTTTGTCTATCGCCAGGACTTTCGCGAGCGATTGCATCGCAACAGCGGCCCGGGCCAGGTTCAGACCGCCGGCGTCACCTTTTTGGCCCTGAACTCCCACCGCAATTGGGGCGCGAGTTGGTACCAACCCAGCGACCGTCCGCCCGACATCGGGCGCGGCATGGTGATGATGTTAGAAGAAGACGAACCGCCCCAGGTGGCCCTGTGGCTGCGCGATAACTCGGCCACCAGTCAGCCGGTCCCGGGCCTGCTCGTGGTGACAGACGATCCCAACCGCATCCAGCAGCAAAGCGTGGCTCCGATACAGGCCAGCATGAGCATCAGCACCCTCGATTTCGACACGCGATACTCGAAACCCAGCGAAAACTGGTGGGGTACCTCATCGCGCGACAATCCCACGCCCACCTGCTATATCACGCCCGAGACGGCCAATCGCCTGCTGGCCGGGCGCGGGCTGACGGTGGCCGACCTGCGCCAGCGTATGGAGGCCATGTCTTGGGATGACGAAACCGACACCGGCGATCTCTTTATCATCGAGCCATTGCCGGTTACCATGACCATGTCGGTCGAGATTGCGCCGGTCCGCGTGGTTACGGCCGCCAACGTGGTGGGCTTTTTACCCGGCACGGACACCGTGCTGGACCGCGAGTTGGTCGTCGTGGTGGCCCACTATGATGGGTTGCCCCAGCCTACCGAGGGTGCGATTGCGCCCGGCGCGGTGGACAATGCCGCCAGCATCGCCACCATGCTCGAGATTGCCCGGCTGTGGCAGGAGCAGGGCTTTCAGCCCCGGCGCACCATCATGTTTGTGGCCGTGGCCGGCGGCGAAAATACCCTGCGGGCCCTGGAACAGTTGCAGGGCTATCACACCATATTCAAGACGCTCACACCCGTGGCCTTTATCCAACTCGATGGCATCGGTGGGGGCTCAGGCGACAAGCTGCTCGTCAGCGACGAGACCTTTCGACTGCACGCGCTGGCCACCGGCGCCGCCGGCAAGCTGGGAGTAAACAACGAATTGTTCCGCATGGGCAATCTGACGCCGACCAGCCCCCGGCAAGACGAATCGACCTTGGGCACTATTGCTCCCCTGATCCGGCCGCCGCATTGGTTCTTTATCGTACCGCCGGTCCGCGACAAAGTTCCCACTCTGGTCTTGCGCTGGCAAGGCAGCGAAGACGTGATGCACCACCCCACCGACACGGTGGACAACCTGGACGCTGACAAGGCGATGCAGGCCGGGCGCGTGGTGGACCTCATGCTGCGCATACTGGCTCGCGAAACCACCTACTGACCGGTTTGACGCCATCAGACAAAAGCAGTACAATAAGCCCCGGCAGTCAAAGACGACGCACCGCGCTGGTGCGTCGTCTGTTATGCAAGGAGGAACGCATGCCTACTATCCCGACGACGAACACCGATTGGCAAGACACAACCCTGGCCTTTATCGGCAGCGGCATCATGGCCGAGGCCATGATCAAGGTCATCCTGGACAAGGGCCTGGTGGCGCCGGCCCAGATCACGGCCAGCGGCCCCCGGGCCGAACGCGGCCAGGTTTTGGCCGAGCGCTACCACATCTGCACCACCACCGTTAACCGCGACGCGGTCCAGTCCGCGGCCGTGGTGGTGCTCTCGGTCAAGCCGCAGGTGATGCCCCAGGTTTTGCCCGAGTTGCGCGGGCACATCCCCCCGGCGGCCCTGGTGTTGTCCATCGTGGCCGGTGTGCCCATGCAGACCATCGCCGCCGGCCTGGCCCACCCGGCGGTGGTGCGCGTCATGCCCAACACGCCGGCCCAGATCGGTCAGGCCATGTCGGTGTGGACGGCCACGCCGGCCGCCACCGCGCGCCAGCGCGATCAGGCCCGGGCCATTTTGCAGGCAATGGGCGCCGAGATCTATGGACCTGATGAGGATGCTCTGGACATGGCAACCGCCGTCAGCGGCACCGGCCCCACCTATGTCTTTTTGATGATGGAGGCCATGATCGATGCCGCCGTCCACATGGGGCTGTCGCGCCGCGTGGCCCGCGATCTGGTCATCCAGACCGTGCTGGGTTCGGTGCTGTTTGCCCAGCAATCCGACCGCCACCTGGCCGAACTGCGCAACATGGTCACGTCGCCTGGCGGCACCAGCGCCGACGCCATCTATCAACTGGAAAAGGGCGGCCTGCGCACCGTGCTCTCCAAGGCCATCTGGGCCGCGTACCAAAAATCGCGGCTGCTGGGCGAGCGCTGCGCCAACATTGGCCAGCCCGAGCCCAACGGCTTGCGAGACGGCGGCTAGGACCGGCTCCTACTTGCGATTTTGCCTCAAAGGCGCTACAATGTGGTTCGCGCGATATGGATCCGGAGGAGAAACCAATGGCCCAACTCGTCCCCATTCCCATCCTGGTTGTCACCGTCATCCTGCTGGTACGCGCCGAATTCCGCTCGGACACGCGACAGATCTATGTGCTCAAGCCCTTGTCTACGCTACTGGTGATCCTGGTGGCCTTGCTCTCGTTTCTGGCGCCCCAGGCCAACGCCGCGTTTACGATCTGGATCGCGGCCGGTCTGATCCTGTCGCTGGGCGGCGACGTGGCCCTGATGTTCGCGACTAACAAGGCGTTCCTGGTGGGGCTGGTGCTATTCCTGCTGGCGCACGTGGTGTATGCCGTGGCGTTTACCGTGTTCAACGGCTTCTATCCGGGCGACCTGGTCATCGGCGCGGGGCTGCTGGCCATTGGCGCGGCGATATATGCCTATCTCTGGCCGGGCCTGGGCAACATGAAACTCGCCGTGGCGCTGTATATCCTGATCATCTGCGTCATGGTCGAGCGCGCCGCATCCACGTTCCTGGGGACCGCGTTCACCCCCACCCAGGCAGTGCTGCTCACGGCCGGGGCCACGCTGTTCTGGCTCTCGGACCTGGTGCTGGCCGTGAACCGCTTTCGGCGGCCGTTCCGCACTCACCGGCTCAGCCTGTTTCTATACTATGGCGGCCAGTTGCTCATTGCCCTCAGCCCGTCGTACTTTGCGACCTAGACAGAGGACCTCATGTCCGAATCATTGACCCGGCGCGAATTCCTGGCGCGCCTGTTGGCCCTGGGGTTGGGCAGCACGCTACTCCCTGCGTGCAGCCGGGGCCCGGCGCCTAGCCCCATCGTGCGGCCACCCGCGACCTCGCTGCCCACCGGCACCCCGGCCCCGGCGTCCACGGTGACCCGGCCGACCCCCGGCGCCCCGGTCCCGGCCGGCGCCGCCGATCTGGCCGTGGTCCACGGATCAGACCCGGCCGCCATCACCCGCACCGCCATAGACGCCCTGGGCGGCATGAAGCGCTTTGTTTCGCCCGGCGCCGACGTGGTCATCAAGCCCAACATCTGCGTGGACTATCACACCTACGAGTACGCGGCGACGACCAACCCCTGGGTGGTGGCGGCGCTGGTGACCATGTGCCGCGAGGCCGGCGCGGCCCGCGTGCGCGTGATGGACATGCCTTTCGGGGGCACGGCCCGGCGAGCCTACGACATCAGCGGCATCGCCGATGCGGTGCGCGAGGCCGGGGGCGAGATGGAAGTGATGACCCAGGTCAAGTTTGTGGACACCAGCGTCCCGGATGGGCGTGACATCACGCGCTGGAACGTCTACGATGACGTCCTGAAGGCCGACCTGGTCATCAACGTGCCCATCGCCAAGCACCACAACCTGGCCCGGCTCTCGCTGGCGGGCAAGAACCTCATGGGCGTCATCACGCAGCCGGCCCGGTTTCACGCCAACCTGGGTCAACGGGTGGCGGACTTGATGAGCCTGGTGCGGCCCGGCCTCACCGTGGTAGACGCGGTGCGCATCCTCACCCGCAACGGCCCCACCGGCGGCAGCCTGAACGACGTGGTGCAAAAGGACACCGTCATCGCCAGCGCCGACATGGTGGCGGCCGATGCGTATGCCGCCGGCCTGTTCGACGTGCCGCCAGAGCGCATCACGTACATCAAGGCCGCGGTCGACATGGGCCTGGGCACGATGGCCTGGCAGACACTCAAGGTGGCTGAGACCTCGATCTGATTGCACATTGCAGGGGGTATGGTGACACCGTATCGTTGGCGACGATTGCGACAGGTCTCGCAGTGGTTCTTTTTGCTGCTGTTCCTCTATCTCTTTTTCGGCGCGCTGCCGGACAGTACAGCCCTGCTGCCGGTGGACTTGTTCTTTCGTGCCAATCCCCTGGCGGCCCTGAGCACGTCCCTGGCCCGGCTGGAGTTGCTGCCGCATTTCGCCCTGGCCTTGGTCGTGGCGGGGCTGACGCTGGCCTTTGGCCGGGTCTGGTGCGGCTGGATCTGTCCCCTGGGCACCGTGCTCGAATTGTTCACGTTCCGCGCCCTGCGACAGGTCCCTGACGGCTGGCGCAACGCCAAGTATCTGCTGCTCCTCACGCTGCTCATCCTGGCCCTCCTGGCGAATCAGACCCTCATGGCCTTTGACCCCATCGCCATCCTCACGCGCACGCTGGCGGCCGTGGTTCTGCCGCTGCTCAACGCCCTGGTGACCGGCATCGAATCGGTGCTATACGCCGTTCCGCCGTTGCAGCAGCCGTTGGACACCGTCGAAGGCTATATCCGGGGTCCGATGCTGCCGTTTATCCAGCCGTATTTCCAGCTCAACCTCCTGCTGGCCCTGTTCTTCATCGGGCTGGTGGCTCTGAACGCGCTGGTGCCCCGGTTCTGGTGCCGCTATCTATGTCCGCTGGGAGGGCTGCTGAGCCTGTTGTCCAAGGTGGCGCTGGTGCGCCGGACCGTGGGCGAGGGCTGCAACAATTGCGCCACGTGCGCCACGTCGTGTCCCACCGGCACCATCGACCCCTCGCGCGGTTTCCAGAGCGACCCGGCCGAGTGCACTGTCTGCTTTGACTGCCTGACCGACTGCCCGCGCAGCGGTATCGGGTTCCACGTGGTGACCCGGCCGGCCTCCTGGCGCGAGTACGACCCGTCGCGGCGGACGCTGCTGGCCTCGGCACTGACGGCGGTGACCGGCCTAGCCCTGCTGCGAACGGCGCCGGCGGCCTTCCGGCGGTTTGCCACGCTGATCCGGCCCCCGGGCAGCGTAGAAGAAACCCTGCTGCTCCGCTGCATTCGCTGCGGCGAGTGCATGCAGGTGTGCCCCACGGCCGGCTTGCAGCCATCGCTCCTGGAGGCCGACCTGGAGGGCCTGTGGACGCCGCGCCTGGTGCCTCGGCTGGGTTACTGCGACTATGGCTGCACCAACTGCGGTCAGGTCTGTCCCACCGAGGCTATCCCGCGGCTGGCGTTGGAGGAAAAGCGGCGCGTGGTTATGGGTCTGGCCTACATCGACACGAATCGCTGTATCCCCTGGGCCGATAGCCGTGACTGCATCGTGTGCGAAGAGATGTGCCCCACGCCGGAAAAGGCCATCGTGCTGGACGATATCGAGACTCCGGACGGGCGCACGGTCCGCCGGCCCCGGGTGCTGCGCGACGTATGCATCGGCTGCGGTATCTGCGAGTTCAAGTGTCCACTGGAAGGCGAGTCGGCCATCCGGGTGTATGCGCCCACGGTAGATGTGGCACTGCCGAATGCGTGAAACGTAGAACGCCAAGTATTGATATCGAAAAGGGCTTTACAAAACGTCACAAGTAGGCTATAATAGAACCGTCATCTGGAGGGAAACTGAGGGCCACTGCGCTCTCAGTTTTTTTGGCATTCCCGCCAGAACAATCGCCAATTTGAGGAGTGTGGATGGCCAACAAACCTGTTTTTCTCACCGCCGAGGGACTGAGCAAACTCGAAGCCGAGCTGGAATACCTGACCACCGTGCGCCGGCACGAGGTGGCTGAGCGCATCTATCAGGCCAAAGAGTCCGGCGACATTTCCGACAACGCCGAGTACGAGGATGCCAAGAACGAGCAGGCCTTTCTGGAAGGGCGCATCCTGACCCTGGGAGCGATGATCCGCAACGCGCAGATCATCGACGAGAACGGCGGGTCCGATACGGTCACGCTGGGCTCCGTTGTCACGGTGGTAGACGAGGATGACTTTGAAGACACCTATACCATCGTCGGGTCGGCCGAGGCGGACCCCAGCCAGGGGCGCATCTCTAACGAGTCGCCGGTGGGCCGGGCGCTGCTGGGCCGGCGCGTGGGCGATACCGCCCGGGTGCTGGTGCCGGCCGGCGAGGTCAAAATGCGTATCATCGCGCTGAACGCGAGACGAGCATGAGCCAACACCACCTGCTGCAAGACCTGGGCGAACAACCCCAACAACGGGCGGAAACGGCCGACCGGTTGCGTGCGCAAGGGATCGACCCCTACCCGCCGCGCGCGGAACGTACCCACACCGCGGCCGAGGTCGTGCGCGCTTTTGAGGCCGCCGAAGCCGCCGGTGCAGACCCAGCCACGGGTTCCGTGGTCACGGTGCCCGTGACGGTGGTGGGGCGCATCGTCAGTGTGCGGGCCATGGGCAAGGCCACCTTTGCCCATATCCAGGATGGCAGCGGACGGCTCCAGGTCTATTTCAAGCAGAACCTGCTGGGAACAGAACGCTACGCCCTGCTTCAAGACCTGGATATTGGCGATTTCATCCAGGTGCCCGGCCCGCTGTTCCGCACGCGCACCGGCGAAATCACTGTGCAGGCCCAGGACCTGACCCTGTTGGCCAAGTCGCTTCACCCCTTGCCAGAAAAGTGGCACGGCCTGCGCGACGTCGAACTGCGCTATCGCCAACGGTACGCCGATCTCATCGCCAACGAGGATGTGCGGCACATTTTTGGCACGCGTGCGCGCCTGGTCACTGTCGTACGCCGGTTCCTGGACGAGCGCAGTTTCCTGGAAGTGGAAACCCCCATCCTGCAACCGCTGTATGGCGGTGCCACGGCCAACCCTTTTGTCACCCACCACCAGGCCCTGGACCGCGAGTTGTATCTGCGCATCGCCGTGGAACTGTATCTCAAGCGCCTCATCGTGGGCGGGTTCGAACGCGTCTACGAGATCGGCAAGGATTTTCGGAACGAGGGCATTGACCTGCAGCACAACCCCGAGTTCACCATGCTGGAATGCTACCAGGCCTATGCCGACTATACCGACATGATGACCCTGGTAGAAGACCTGTTCCAGACCGTGGCCGGGGAATTGGCCGATGGCCTCACGTTGACGTATCAGGGCCAGGCCATCGACCTGACGCCACCCTGGCCGCGTGTGCCCCTGCGCCAGGCCATCCAGGACGCCACCGGCATCGATTATATGGCATGTGCCGACAAGGACAGCCTGCGCCGGGCCATCAACGAGCGTCAGCTCGAGATCCCGCCGCAGCCCACCTGGGCCAAGCTGGTGGACAAGCTCTTTGGCAAATACGTCCTGGCCCACACCGTCCAGCCCACGTTCTTTATCGACTATCCGCTGGCCCTGTCGCCGCTGGCCAAGAAAAAGCCCGGTGACCCGGCCCACGTGGAGCGTTTTCAGCCCATCATCGCCGGGCTAGAGTTGGGTAACGCCTTTACCGAGTTGAACGACCCACTGGACCAGTTGGCCCGTTTTCAGGACCAGTCCCAGCAACGCGCGGCCGGCGACCAGGAAGCTCAACCCCTGGACGAGGATTTTGTGCTGGCGCTCATGTATGGCATGCCACCCACCGGCGGCCTGGGCATCGGCATCGACCGCATGACCATGCTCTTTACCGATCAGGCTTCTATTCGCGAGGTGATCCTGTTTCCTCAACTACGTACCAAATAGATCGGCGGGGCCATGTCTTACCCCCTCTATGTCGCTTTTGTGTGGCATCAACACCAGCCCTATTACCTGGACCCGGTTAGCGGCGAGTATTCGCTGCCCTGGGTCCGCTTGCACGCCACCAAAGACTATTTGCACATGCTGGAGGTGCTGCAGGCCTATCCCACCATCCACCAGACCATCAATCTGGTACCCAGCCTCATCGAGCAACTGGACGACTATGCCACGGGCCGGCGTCAGGACCAGTGCCAGCGCATCAGCCGCACGCCGGTGGAGCAGCTCACGCCTCGCGACCGGGCCTTTGTGCTGAGTTTCTTTTTCAGCATTAACTGGCACCGCGTCCTATGCCAGTATCCGCGTTACCAGCAATTGCTCCAACTGCGCCACGACACTGGCGGCGACGCCAGCGTCTGGTCCGATGCCGATCTGCGCGATCTCATCGCCTACTTTAACCTGGCCTGGATCGACCCCAACTGGCTGGAGCGTGACGAGGTGTTGCGCCGGTTGGTGGAAAAAGAACGTGATTTCAGCCCGGCCGACGTGCAGGCCATCCTGGACAAGCACCAGGAGATCCTGCGCCGGGTCTTGCCGGCCCACCGCGAGCTTCAGGACCGAGGGCAAATCGAGATCAGCGCCTCGCCCTACTATCACCCTATCCTGCCCCTGCTCATCGACAGCCGATCGGCCCGCGAGGCCAGCCCGCACCTGCCATTGCCCGACACCATCTATGCCCATCCCGAAGACGCCGCCGAGCAGATCCGGCGCGGTCAGGCGCTCTATCAGGCCACCTTTGGCCGGCCCTGCCGGGGCCTCTGGCCCTCCGAAGGGGCCGTGAGCCAGTCCGCCATCGAGCTGATCGCCGGCGAAAGGCTACGCTGGTGCGCCTCTGACGAGGATATCCTGGCCCGGTCCTTGGGCGTGGGCATCTATCGCGACGAATACGCTCACGTCACCAACCCCTGGGTCCTGTACCAGCCCTATCGCTGCCACACAGTCGCCGGCGACATTGACATTGTCTTTCGCGACCACGTGCTATCGGATCGCATTGGCTTTGTCTATGCTCACGTGAACGGGCACGACGCCGCCGGCGACCTCATCCATCGCCTGAACCGCATCCGCGAAAATCTGAACGACCCGGGCAATCCCTATCTGGTGTCTATCATCCTGGACGGCGAAAACTGTTGGGAAGAATACGAGCACAATGGCGACGTGTTCCTTCACGCCCTGTACCGGGGGCTGGCCCAGGATCCCAACCTGCAAACCGTCACCGTGAGCGAGTATCTGGACCGCTTTGCGCCGCGCCAGGAAATCTTGCGCGTGGCGGCGGGCTCCTGGATCGGCGGCAACATGGAAACCTGGATCGGCGAGCCGCTCCAGAACCGGGGCTGGGAGTTGCTCGCCCGCACCCGGCAGCACCTGCTCGACTGGCAGGTCACCTATCCCCTGGCCGACCTGCAAACCCTGGCCGAGGCGTGGCAATCGCTCTATGTGGCCCAGGGCAGCGATTGGTTCTGGTGGTATTATAGCCGCAACACTTCCAACGAAGACGCCTTGTTTGACCGCCTGTTTCGCGACCATCTGGGGCACGTGTTCCAGGTCATGGGGCAGGCCGTGCCCGACTGGCTTGGCATTCAGGCCCCGGCCGCCGAAGCGGACCGGTCCATCCGCGGTCCCATCACGCCCGAATTGCGCGCCGCCGATACCGCTTCTCCGGCGTGGGGACCTGCCGGCTATTGCGGCGCCGGCGGGTCCGGCACCATGCAGCGTGCCCAGACCGGCCCCCGCCTGCGCGGGGTCTATTACGGCTACGGCCCCCAGAACCTGTACGTGCGCATCGAGACCAGCGGCGAGATCTGGCGCGACCTGGTGGGGCTGTACTGGCACACCGGCGAGGCCGGCGGTCCGGCCAACACCCAGGTGCGTTTTGCCGGCACCCGGCCTGATCTGGCGCCCGCCCATGCCGTGTTGTACCAGTGGGAGCTGGTGGTCCCGGCCTATGACGAAGGCCCGGCCCTCAACCGCGCCGACGGCAATGACTATTGGCATCGCACCGACCACGCCCCGGCCGTGGCACGCGGCCACAACAGCGCCGAGGTCCGCATCCCCCGGCAGGTGCTGGAACTGCGGCCCGGCGACCGAGTGGGGCTGCGCGTCACCCTGGCCCGCGACGGCCAACTGACTGATGTGCTGCCCCTGGTCACTGACATCGAACTCACGGTGCCCTGACCTGGCCGAGCCAGAGTGAAAAAGGCGTGTCAGCAGACGCAAGGCGAGCAGACGAGAAGCGAGCGGATAAACAAATCAGCTCAATTCGCTCAATCCGCTGATCAGGACCACGGAAAGTGTCTTGTCTGAAAACAAGGTTTCACGGCTCAGGCCTAGTCAAATGCAAAGGGGATGACCATGAGCAAAACCATACTGGTGATCGATGACGAGCCCGGCATCATCGAGATCGTGCGGGTAAACCTGGAGCTAGAGGGCTATCGCGTGCTGGCTGCCCATGACGGCGTGGCCGGCCTGGAAGCGGTGCGCGCCGAGCGGCCCGACCTGCTCATCCTGGACGTGATGATGCCGCGCATGAGCGGCTGGGAGGTGCTGCACCACATCGAGGCCGACTTGGCCACCACCGATCTGCCGGTTATCATGCTCACCGTCAAGGCCGCCGACGCCGACGTGGTGCGCGGGCTGGAAGAAGGCGCTGTGGAATACATCACCAAGCCCTTTGACCCGGTAGACCTGGTGCAGCGTGTGCATTTTGTGCTGGAGCAAGCCGACTGGCGTGGCCGCGATGCACACCGGCGCCAGATCATGGATCACCGGCGCCGCCTCACCAAACCTCTCCAGGACCTGTTCTAGACCAGGTGACGCCATGTCCAAACCCGAATCCACCCGCATCCTGCTCATCGAAGACGAACCCGGCCTGCTCGAGGTGCTGGCCCTCAACCTGCGCGCCGCTGGCTATCAGGTAGACACGGCCCGGGATGGTCTGGAAGCCTGGCAGCTTTATGAGGCTGCGCCGCCAGATGTGATGGTGCTGGACCTGGGGTTGCCCACCATCTCGGGCTTTCGCCTGCTTGAACTCGTGCGTGACACTCTTGCGCCCCCACCCGTCATCGTCATCACCTGCCTGGATTTCGAAGAAGCCCAAGAAGTCGCCCGCTATGGCGTGGCTGGCTTTATCACCAAACCATTTGAGCCCAAATCCCTGCTCCGCCAGGTAGAATACGTCCTGGCCCGCTGCCACCCGGCTCATTGAACAGCCGAGGCCCCGTGAGCCAAACCTCAGACTCGCCCGATGTGGAACAATTGCAGATCTTGCGCCAGTTGATCACGGCGTTCGTGTCGTCGCCGGACCCGGTCCAGGTGCTCCAAACCCTGGTCCGCAGTACCTGCGATGCCTTGGGCGCCAGCAGCGCCGTGGTCGTGCCAGTGACCCTGGCCGGCGAAAAAGCCCCGCCCATTGCCAGCCACGGCCTGAGCGATACCTACCTCCAGGACCTGGCCGAGCGGGTGGGCCGCCCCCTGGCCGATTCGCCCCTGGGGCACGGGCCGGCCGGCGATGCCTTTCGTCAGGCCCTGGCCCAGCGCACTCTGCTGCACATCCAGGACGTGCAGCAAGACCCGCGTTTTGCGCCCCGGGCCACCCTGGCCCAGCGCGAGGGCTATCGCGCCCTGGTGGCGCTGCCCCTGGTGTTCCAGGACCGGCCCGTGGGCATTCTCATCGTCTATTTCGCCGCGCCGCGCACGCTCACCCCGGCCACCATCCAGTTCCTCGAAACCGTGGGCTCGACTGCCGCCACTATCGTGGAAACGGCGCGCCGACTGGACGAGGCGCACCGTCGCGCGCGCGAATCAGAGCAGCGCGCCCAGCAATTGGCCCTGGTGAATCGCATCGCCACCCTGGTCAATTCAACGCTGGATCTGGACCGCATCCTGCAAACGGCCTGCACCGAGATGGCCCGCGTCTTTGGCGTGGGGCAGAGCGGCGTGGTGTTGTTTGGCGAGGCCCGGCAGGTAGGCCAGGTGATGGCCGAGTACCAGGCCCAGCCCGACGGCACGGCCCGGCAGGTGCAGATTCCCGTGGCCGACAATCCGTCGCTGGCGCGCGTCATCAGCACCCGCCAACCGCTGGCTATCGCCGACGCCGCCAATGACCCGCTGCTGGCTCCCATTCGAGACGTCATCCAGCTCCGCCACATTCGGTCCATCCTTATCGTGCCCTTGGTGGTCCAGGGTGAGGTGGTGGGGACCATTGGGCTGGATGCCACCGATGCGCCGCGCACCTTTACTGACCAAGATCAAGAGTTGGCCGGCACCATCGCGGCCCAGGTGGCCCTGGCCCTGGAAAAGGCCCAGCTATACAAGGCCAGCCAGCAAGATGGCCGTACCCTGCGCTCGGCGTTTCGCCGGGCCGGCGCCGCCATCGCCTCGCGACTGGCCCTGGACGAAGTCTTGCAGATCATCGTGGGTCTGGCTGCCGAGGCCCTGCAAGCTGACTTTTGCGAGGTGCGCTTTCTGGATAACGAAACCCAGCAGTTGGTCTTGGGCGCGGTCTGGGGTGGCAGCCCCCGGGCGCAGCGGGCGGCCCGGCTGGGCATCGCCGGGAGCCTGGGCGGCGTGGTGGTCCTGGAAGAGGCCCTGGTTCACATCCCCGATCTGCGCCAGGACCCGCGCACCCGGCACATTGGCCTCGTCAACTATGAAAACTTGTACACCTACCTGGGCGTGCCGCTGGTCCTGGACGACGAGGTGATTGGTGTTCTGAGCCTGGCCCGTCGCCGTCAGGCCGCCTTTTCCGACGACGAACTCGAACTGCTCACCTCGTTCGCGCACCAGGCTGCCGTGGCTGTAGAAGAGGCACGCCTCCAGGCCCAGGCCCAGCTCAACCAGCAGCGCAGCCGGGCCATCATCCAGAACAGCGCCGACGGCATCTTGCTCATCGACGCGCAGCGGCGGGTGGTGGGGTTCAACCCGGCCCTGGAGCGGCTCACCGGCTGGCACGCGGAAGAGGTGTATGGCGTGCCGTGCTACGAGGTCTTGCAAACCCGCTGCGCCGGGCATGACTATTGCCGGAGTCACTGTCCCATTGTGGATGATGATCACCGGGCCTCGTATTTTGCCGAGTGCCAGATCCGCACCCGCGACGGCCGCCTCATCGACGTGGGGGTCAGCTATGGCCTGATCCGCGACGAACATGGGCAGATGGAAGGCGTGGTAGAGGTCATTCGCGACATCTCGCAGCAAAAAGAACTGGACCGGCTGCGCAACGATTTCCTGTCTACCATGTCTCACGAACTGCGCACCCCTCTGGCGCTGATCAAGGGTTATGCTGCCACCCTCCTGCGGCCCGACATCGATCTGTCCGGCGACACGCAATACCGCTTTATCCAGCAGATCGACGAGGCCGCCAACCGGCTCACGCGGCTTATCGACAACCTGCTCAGCGTGAGCCGCATCGAGGCCGGGCGGCTGGAGCTGCTGCTCAAGGATCTAGACCTGGGCCAACTGGTACGCAAGGTCATCCAGGATATGCAGCCGGCCACCGCCGGCCATCAACTCGAACTGACCATGAGCGCCGCCCAATCCGTGGCCCACGCCGATCCCGACAAGGTCGAACAAGTGCTCCTGAACCTGGTCCACAACGCCATCAAGTTCTCACCGCCGGACAGCATCATTGCCATCGGCGTCCAGGACGATCCGGCAGACCCGGGTTTCTTGCGCGTTAGCGTGCAAGACCAGGGCCGGGGCGTGCCGCCCGAGCATCGCGAGCACATCTTTGAAAAGTTTTACCAGGTGGAAACCGGCCTGACTCGTTCCGCCTCTGGCACCGGCCTGGGACTGTACATCTGCAAACGGCTGATCGAGGCCCACGGTGGGCGCATCTGGATGGAACCGACCGAGGACGGCAGCAGCGTGTTCTACTTCACGCTGCCCCGCGCCCGAGACCGCTGAGGTCTGAATACAAGCAGGAGCAAGGCTCATGATTCGTGCCCTCATCTTTGACATGGGCGGCGTGCTTGCCCGTACCGGTGACCCGGCCGTGCGCCAACAACTGGCCGCCGAGATGAGCCTGTCGCCAGAAGAGTTGTTCGACCTGGTGTTTCGCAGTCCCAGCTGGAGGCAGGCCGAGGTGGGTCACATCAGCAGCGAAGCGCATTGGGAGACGGTGGCCCGGCACGTGGGCTGGCCCGGCCCCGACGCCGGCGACGACCTGCGCGCCCGCTTTTTTGCCGGGACCCGGTTGGACCGTGACCTGGTCGCCCTGATCTGCCGGGCCCGCGCCGAGGGCCTCAAGACCGCCCTGTTGAGCAATGCCTCCGACGACCTGCGCCAGGGAGTTGAGGTCGAGTGGAACATCCCGCCAGACACGTTTGACGAGCTGTTCATCTCGGCCGAGATGGGCCTGGCCAAGCCCGATCCGGCGATATTCCGCCTCGCGCTCGAGCGCCTGGGCGTGGCCCCCCACGAGGCCCTCTTTGTAGACGACCGCCTGGACAACATCGAGGCAGCGCAGGCCCTGGGCCTGGACGCGATCCGGTTCATATCGCCAGAGGCCTTGCTGGCCGAGTTGCGCGCACGCCTGGATTGGTTGAACGACGACTAGCCGCCCGCTCGTAGCCAATTTGCCCTACCTGATCAGACAGGAGTCAGCCCCATGACAGAACCCACCCTCGTGCTCATCGACGGTCATGCCCTGATCTACCGCGCCTATCACGCCATCCCGCCACTCAACACACGCACCGGGCAGACCACCAACGCCGTCTTTGGGTTCATCACCATGCTCCTCAAGGCCCTGGACGAACTCAAGCCGGCCTATGTCGCTGTGGCCTTTGACCCGCCCGGCCCCACCTTTCGCCACGAGGAATACAAGCCGTACAAGGCCCATCGCCCCACGCCCGGCGACGACTTGCGCAGCCAGTTTGCCCTGGTGCGCCGGGTGGTGCAGACCTTCAACATTCCGGCCTACGAGGTGTCCGGTTATGAGGCCGACGACGTGCTGGGCACGCTGGCTCGCCAGGCCACGGCCCAGGACGTGGACACCGTCATCGTCACCGGCGACCTGGACACCCTCCAACTGGTGGACGACCACGTGCGCGTCTATACCACCAAGGGCCACTTTTCCGACACCATTACCTATGACGCCCCGGCCGTCCGCGAGCGCTATGGCCTGGAGCCCAATCAACTGGCCGACTATCGTGGGTTGAAAGGCGACCCCAGCGACAATATCCCCGGCGTCAAGGGCGTGGGTGACAAGACCGCCACCCGGCTCTTGCAGCAATTTGGCACCGTGGCCGGCGTCTACGAGCATCTGGACGAGGTGCCGCCAGCCGCGCGCAAGAAACTGGCCGGCCAGGAGGATCAGGCCCGCCAGAGCGCGCACCTGGCGACCATCGTCACCGACGTGCCGGTGACCCTGGACCTGGCCGCCTGCCGCGTGACGGAATACGACCGCGACGCCGTGCTGGAGCTGTTCCGCGAGCTCGAGTTTCGCAGCTTGGTGGACCGGTTGCCCGGGGGCTCGCCGCCGCCACCGTCCGAACGCCCGGTCCAAATGTCCCTCTTTGGCGACGAAACCCCCGTCGAGGCCGGCAAGACCGGCGCGGCGTTCTCCCTGGCCCCCACCCGCGCCGATGCCACATCGCCGGTCGTCGTCATCGTCACCGCAGAAGGGCTGGCCGCCCTGGCCGGCCGACTCGCCGCCGGCGAGTCCTTTTGCGTGGACGTGGAAACCACGTCGCCAGACGCCATGACCGCCGATCTGGTGGGCATTGCCCTGGCTCCAGCGCCTGACGAAACCTACTATTTGCCCATCGGCCATCCGGTTCCGCCGGAGCAGTTGTCCCTGAACGTGGTCCAACGTCACCTGGGGCCGGTCCTGGCCGACCCGGCCATCGGCAAGGTGGCCCACAACGCCAAGTACGACGTGACCGTGCTCATTCGCCACGGGATGCCGGTGGCCGGCACGGCGTACGACACCATGATCGCCGCGTACCTGCTCTGCGAAAAGGGGCTGGGCCTCAAGGACCTGTCGTTCACCCGGCTGGGCGTGGAAATGACGCCGATTACCGACCTCATCGGCAAAGGCAAATCGCAGATCACCATGGCCCAGGTACCGGTGGCCTCTTCCGCGCCCTATGCCGGGGCCGACGTGGAGATGACCCTGCGCCTGCGCGAGTTCTTTACGCCGCGCCTGCACGAGGAAGGCGTGTGGGACCTGTTCCACGACGTCGAGATGCCCCTGGTCCACGTCCTCACGGTCATGGAGATGAACGGCGTGCTCATCGACACTAACCAACTCGCCGCGTTTTCCCGCGAGTTGGGCGACGAGATTGCGGCGCTGGAGGACCGCATCTATGCGGTGGCCGGTGCGCCGTTCAACATCAACTCTACCCAGCAACTCGGGCAGGTGCTTTTTGAGCAACTCAAGCTCCCCGGCGCGCGCCGCACCAAGACCGGCTATTCCACCGCTGCCGACGTGCTGGAAGAACTGCGCGACAAGCACGAGATCGTCAAGTATTTGCTGGACTATCGCCAGCTCACCAAGCTCAAGTCCACCTACGTGGACGCGCTGCCGGCCCTGGTCAACCCCGAGACCGGCCGGGTCCACACCTCGTTCAACCAGACGGTGGCGACCACCGGCCGGCTCAGTTCCAGCAATCCCAACCTGCAAAACATCCCGGCCCGCACCGAGCTGGGCCGGCAGGTGCGGGCCGCCTTTGTGGCGCCGCCGGGCCGGGTGCTGCTGGCTGTCGACTATTCCCAGGTAGAGCTGCGCATCCTGGCCTACATCGCCGGCGACGAGGCGCTGCAGGCGGCCTTTGCCCGAGGCGAGGACATTCACGCCGCCACGGCGACGGCCTTGTTCGACGTGCCCATGGACGAGATCACCAAGGAGCAGCGCACCAAGGCCAAGGCGATTAACTTTGGGATCATTTACGGCATGAGCGAGTACGGCCTGGCCCGGCGCATCGACGTGTCGCCGGAAGAGGCGTCCCAATACATCGCCGAATACTTGGGCGAATACCCCCGGGTCCGCGCGTACCTGGAAGAAACCAAAAAGCAGGCGCGCGAGCGGGGCTATGTCGCCACCTTATTGGGCCGGCGCCGCTACACGCCCGAACTCAAGTCGCGGAACCACAACCTGCAATCGGCCGGCGAACGCGCGGCCATCAACCATCCCATCCAGGGCACCGCCGCCGACATTATCAAGGTGGCGATGGTTCGCTTGCAGCGCGAGATCGAGGCCCGGGGCCTGCACAGCCTCCTCACCCTCCAGGTCCACGACGAGTTGGTGCTGGAGGTGCCTGAAGAAGAACTGGACGAGGTGGTGGCGCTGGTGGCGGACGTGATGGAGCACGCCCTGGAGATGACGCCCCCCCTCAAGGTGGATGTCAAAGTAGGGCAAAACTGGGAAGAAATGGAGCCGCTGGCATAGGCCGACGGCTGACCACTGACCGCCGACGGCCGTCGGCCGACTGCCATACGACCTCGGGTTTCACGTTTGACGCACTGTGGAGGTTCCTTATGCCCCTATCACTCGGTCTCGTGGGTTTGCCCAACGCCGGCAAATCCACCCTGTTCAACGCGCTGACGAACGCCGGCGCGGCCGTCGCCGCGTACCCGTTCACCACCATCGACCAGAACGTGGGCATGGCAATGGTGCCAGATGCGCGGCTGGACCGCGTCGCCGCCATCGTGCAGCCGGAGCGTGTGATCCCCACGGCCATCGAGTTCATCGACATTGCTGGCCTTGTCGAGGGGGCCAGCCACGGCGAGGGCCTGGGCAACCAATTCCTGGGCCATATTCGCAACGTGGACGCCGTGGCGATGGTGTTGCGCTGCTTTGCCAACCCGGACGTGACCCACGTCTATGGCGACGTGGACCCGGTCCGCGACATCGCAGTGCTCGATACCGAGTTGTGCCTGGCGGATCTGACGGTGGTGGAGCGGCGCGTGGAAAAGCTCAAGCCCCAGGCCCGGGCCGGCGAAAAGGCTATCCAGTCCGAGTTGCGCTTGCTGGAGCGCGTGCAGGCCGGGCTGGACGCCGGAACGCCGGCCCGCTGGCAGGGCCTATCCCCGGATGACGCGAGCCAACTCGGCGCCATCTCGCTGGTCTCCGACAAGCCGGTGCTCTATGTGGCGAACGTGGGCGAGGACACATCCCCCGGCGACCCGGCCGCCGTCGCCGTGGAGAATTACGCCCGCGAGCATGGCGCGGTGGCCGTGCGCGTTTGCGCCCAGGTGGAGATGGAGCTGGCCGAGTTGGACCCGGATGAAGCCGCCGAGTATCGCGCGGATTTGCTGGGCGAGCACGAGGGTGGCCTGGCGCGCGTCATCGCCGCGTCCTACCGCCTGTTGGATTTGGTGACGTTCTTGACCACCACCGGCGGCAAGGAATGCCGGGCCTGGACCATTCGGCGCGGCACCAAGGCCCCCCAGGCAGCCGGCAAGGTCCACACGGACATGGAGCGCGGCTTTATCCGGGCCGAGGTGGTGGCCTTTCCCGATTTAGACGCGGCCGGGGGGTTTGCGGCCTTGCGCGAACGAGGGTTGCTGCGACTGGAGGGCAAGGACTATGTGGTGCAGGACGGCGACGTGATCCACTTTCGGTTTGCGACGTAGCCCCGGGGTCGCAAGGGACAAGAGGCGCGACGCAACCCGGATGTGCGTCGCGCCTTGTGATTGCCTTGCGTGCTCTACAACCGCCCGCTGGCCGCAGCCGCGATGATGGCCTCCAACTCGGCGCGGAGGCCCGGGTCCAGCGCCAGGGGTTCGGCGTGGGCCAGCCGGTCGCGGATAAACTCTTGGGCCTCGGTCATCGGGTCGCCGGCCTCGCCGCCACGCTGATAGGTCCGGGGTTGCCACACGCCCCGCATGTGCCGCAGGGTGTGGTCGGCCATCAGGTAATTGCCGCCCGGCCCGGCGCGCCGGATGGCGTCGGCGGCCAACGCCGCAGCGTCAGTGGCAATGCCCCGGCCCAGGTGCGCCAGCAAGCGAAACGCCTCGGCGTCCAGCACCATCTGCACCGGGTCAAACACCTGCGCCGTGCGCAGGCACCCGGCCCCGCTCATCAACTCCGCCCGGGCCAGCACGCTGAATGCGGTGTTGAGCCCGCCCTCCAGCCCGGACCGCCAGTCGGGAGCCGTCGCCCCCGGAGCAAAGACCCCCACGAGCACCGGCAGCCCGCACCAGTGTCCCAGCTCGCACGTGGCGGCGGCCAGCAGCGCGTCCTCCGGCCCGCCACCGGTGAGCGCGCCGGTGCGCGGGTCCATCACCGTGCCGCAGGCGGCGTAAAACACCGGCGCGCCGGGGTGGGCCAACTGGATGAGCGCCAGCCCGCTCAAGACCTCGGCGTGGGCCTGGACCAGGTGGCCGGCTACGGTGATGGGAGCCGTGGCGCCGCTCAGGGGCATGGACAGGTAGCCGGTGGGCACACCGGCTTCGGCCAGGACCAGGGCCGCCGCCAGCGCCTCGGCGTCGTGCGATAGCGGGCTGATGGCGCACTGGAACGCCGAGAGGATGGGGCGCTGACGCAGCGCGTCGCTGCCCCCGGCTATGGCCCGGGCCATGCGCACCGCCGCCCGGGCCTCGTGGCCGGTGACGATGGTCATGGCCTGCACGTGCTTGGTGCTGCCCATCAGGCACGCTAGCAACTCGCGCAAGGGCCGTTCAGCCGGGGGCACGTCGGCCGCGCTCACCGACTGCCACAGGAACCCGATGGCCGGCAGTGCGTCCGCCAGGGCGACGATGCGTTTCAGGTCGGCCAGGGTAGAGGGCCGGGGTTGGCGCGTGTCCCAATCGACGATGGCCGCCGGGGAGCCGTCGGTGGAGAGATAGCCGCGCGTTCCGTCGATGACCAGGTCTTGGTCCGGGCGCGAAGCGTGGGCGCAGAGGGTGTAGCGCGTGGTGGCCTGCTTGAGGGCCTCTTCCACGAGCGTGGCCGGCAGGCGCACATGCCCGGTTGCTTCGTCCACGTGCGCGCCGGCCTCCGCGAATAAGGCCCGGGCCGGGGCCAGCGGCACACGCACGCCGGTCGTCGCCAGCACGTCCAGTGCGGCCGCGTGGATACGCGCGAGGGCGGCGTCGTCCAGCACGCGGAGGCGTGGGGCAGCGTCAGTGTAGGTAACGCATTCGATGGTTGAAGACATCGTCGGCAATTACTCTCCTCTGATCACCACGCCGTTGTGGATCACCAGCCGGACATTGGCAAGCGCGCCCAGGTCGGCCAGCGGGTCGCCGTCCACTACCAGCACGTCCGCGACCTTGCCCGCTTCGAGGGTGCCAAGCTGCCGGTCCAGGTTGCAGACGTGGGCGGCGTTCCGGGTGCCGGCCACGATGACTTGCATGGGCGTCATGCCGGCCTGTTGCATCAACCCAATCTCGGTGGCCAGCAACCCCAGGTCGAACTTGCACGAGTAGCCGTCATAGTCGGTGCCTAGGGCCACCAGGCCCCCGGCGCTGACAAAGCGTTTCAGGTTGGCGACCGTCGGCTGGCTCTGACTCACACAGTTCCACAATTCCAGGGTCGGCGTCCAGTAGATGCCGTCTTGCACCATTTTGGCGATGACCGCGTCCGGCACGTCGTCCGTGACCATGTGGGCGATGTCGTCCGCGCCGGCGTTCACGGCCTGCGCCAGGTCCCCCGCCGACGTGACGTGCGCCGAGACCAGTGTCCCCCGCGCATGCGCCACCCCGACGATGACGACCGTCTCTGTCAGCGAGAGCGTGGGGATGGTCCGGCCAAAGACGCGGCCGCGCTCCACGGCGATCTTGACGAGGTCCGCGCCGTCGTCCAAGAGTTGGTTTACCTTCTGGCGCGCGTCGTCGGGCGAAGTGACGGGCAGCATGATCGAGCTGGCGCCCCAGGGGACCGCCGGATAGCCGCCGGGCACGCTGACCAGCGGCCCTGCCGCCACCAGACGGGCGTGCTGTGGATTATGGTTCAGCGAATCGCGGAGGTCAAAGTCGCCCACGCTGCCCAGGTCGCGCACGGTGGTGACGCCGGCCTGCGCCCAGGCGGTCAGGTTGCTCGTGCTAAAGCCACTGTGGATGTGGGCATTGATGAGGCCGGGCAGGATGGTGGCCCCGCCCACGTCAATGACCCGCGCGTCGGCGGGGATGCTCACCCGGTCGCGCGGGCCGGCGGCCTCGATGCGCCCATTGCGGATCACCACGACGGCGTCGGGAACCGGGGCCGCGCCGGTGCCGTCGATCAGCGTCCCGTTGACCAGGGCCAGGGTCTCAACTCCTGTGGTCGGCGGGATGGCCGGCGTGGGCGACTCGGCTGGCACAGTCGTCGGCAGAGCGGTCGCCTGGCCGGTGGGCATTGGCTGCGGCTCTCCCTGGCCTCCGGTGCAGGCCGGAACGGTCACCAGGAGCAGCAGGATGAGCAGGAACGATGATGCCGTCTTGTTGGTCATGTCAGTTTCACCTTGACCACGTCCATGTGCTGGGAGTCATTGGTCCCCAGGCCCAATGCGCTCGCCGTCGTCAGCCAGGTGGTGGTTTGCTTGGTCACGGCCGCGGCGTCCAGTCCCATCTCGGCATACGCATCGGCGGCAAGCTGCACGCCGACGGTGTCGTGGGCCACCGGGTCAAAGCTCGTGAGGATCCGGCTACCTCCCACCACCAGGCGCCCCAGGTCCGACCGGTAGGTCTTGGCATTCAGGACATCGCCGATGACAAGCCGGGTACGTTCCTTGATCGGGTGAAAGGCGTTCAGCTCGGTCACGCCGCGCTCGAACCGGGCGTCGTGAAAGGTCGAGGGCCGGTTGAACGTGCCATAGTGATTCTTCATGGCAAATGAAATCCCCATGCCGGCAAAGACGACGCCGGTGAGAATGGGAATATTGATCAGGGCGTCGCTATCCAGCAGGATGTTGCTGAGGGTGACCTTGACCTTGTCGATCACCCATCCCCCCATAGCCTTGGAATCGGTGCCATAGCAGCGCACTCCCGGCCCATCCTTTACGATCGTATAGCCGGCCCGGGTCATCTCGTAAGAATCCCGGTCAAAGATGACGATCTGCTCGGCCGGCACGCCCGCCTCTTGCAGGCACTCGGCCACGGCCAGCACCAGGGCCAGGTGCGTACAGTCGGCGCTAAAGAGCGTGTTTACCTTGATCGCCACGCGGTCGGTGGGCCGGAACAGGGCCTTCCAGGCGGCGCCGGCGTCATTGAGGCCGGTGAGTTTCGTGATGGACGTGTCGAGCATCTGCCGGATCACCCGGGGATTCAGGTCCTTGCCGTCCCACACCCCGGCGTGCTGGACGTCCACGACCCGGCTTGGCGCGGCGGGATGGAACTTGACGATCTCGGGCCGGGGCGAGACGGGCCGCAGGGTGGGCACCGGGGTCGGGGTGCGAGTGGGCTGGACATCGGAGGTGGGCGCGACCGGCTCCGGCGTGGGGGTTGGCGTGTTCGCCAGGGACACAGCGGTGGGCGCTTGGGCCACCTCCGATGGGCCGCAGGCAATCAGCAGGCCGGCCAACGCGGCCAGCTCAATGAGGAACTCGCGCCGGGAGAACGTGCGTGAATGGCCCGTATCATTGTGATGAGATTCGCCTGTCATCTGTTTTTCCTCTATTTGCCACCCAGTGCCGCCGTCAGCAGCGCGTTGGCCGCGGACTCGTCTATTTCGCCAAAAACCGCGCCGAGCAGGTTGTCGCGTGTCCGGGCGGTCACCAGTCCGCTGTCCGGGACGCCTTGCAGCGCAGACAGCGCGGCCGTCGCCGCCTCTGCCGTGGGGTACTGCACCAGCAGCAATCGCCCCGTGGCGCCGCCGATGATATACCGCGCCAGGGTGCCGTCGGTGGTGGCGCTCAGCCCCAGCACGTTCTCGCCGCCTAGCCACACCTCGTCCTGGATAGACAATTCCAGGTGGAAAAAGCGCGTGCTGTTTGCCACCCGATCGGTGGCTGGCAGCCGGTCCACCAGCGCCGGCCGTTTCCCGCCGGTTGGCAGCCTGGGCGCGACTGCCTGGGCCCAGGCCTGCAGTTCCGCGTCGAGCAGTTCCGGGCGCGCGTTCACCTGGACGTAATAGCGATCCTGCCAGTAGATGATCCGGCGTCCGGGGTCGCTGTCGCCGTCGTTGCCGATAGCGACCGGCGTGCCGGAGGCGCTGGTGGCAAAGAGGCCATAGGCATCGGCCGGGGTGGCTACCTGCCAGATCGTGACCCGCAGGATCACGCCGGCCGCGTTCTCATAGCCCTGCACGGCCACCTGCTCAAAGCCGTAGGCGAAAAAGGCGTCGGCCTGGCCGTCCACCAGGTCATAGAGGTTCTCGCGGTCGAACGTCCGCACCGGGTCGGTGATCGTCCAGCCGGGGAGCGCGTCCGACGCCGGGAACGCGTCGGTCAGCACAAAGGGCTGGCTGCTCCCACAGCCGGCCAGCGCCAGCAGCCCGGCCAGCAGCACGCAGCCAAATAGGAATCGGCGACAGGTATGATTCATGTCAGGTTGACCTCCACAGAATTGATATGGTGTGGTTGTGTCGCAGCCAGCACATCCAACGCCGCCTCGTGGTTGCGCACGAGTGCGGCGTCAATGTAGTGAACGTATTCGATGCCGGGGGATTGGTTTGCATCGCCGTCACCGTAGCAAGTTGTCAACTTGTCCTACACTGTTGGGGGCACGGTCAGCGCCGGGGAGCCGCCATTGTGTCATAGATGATGGCGCCCAGGCCGGCCACCAGCGTCGAGATGGCCGCGTCCAGCGGGGCGCAGCCGGCCATGCAGCACAGGCTCACCAGGCCCAGGCCGCCGGTGGCGACTCCCACCAGCACGTTCACGCAAAAGTAGGTGAGGATGTCCAGGCCGGCCAGGGTGATGCCGGCCAGCAGCCCAATGCCAAAGGGCGTGTCGGCTCGACCCTGTTGGCGCGCCCAGCGCACAGCCAGCGCCCCGGCGCAGCCATAGACCACCAGTTGCGGCAGGTAGAGGAATGGGGTCAATATGCCCAGCGACCCAAGGGCCAGGATGGCAAAGATCAGGATGGCCGGCCAGCAGGTGAGGGCCGCCCGGAGGGCCGGGTGCAGGGCTTCCCACTCGTTCTGCCAACGCGGCCGGGTGCTCGGCGGCGTTTCGACGGGAACCAGCGCCCGGGATGGCTCCGGTTCCACGGCCGGCACCGGCTCTGCTGTCGGTTCGATCGGCTCCAGGTCGTGTTCTTCTGCGGTTAGCATGTCTTCGGTCATGGTCATTCTCTCCTCATGGCTCAGGCATGGGTCGGGGTCAAGGGAATCCCCTTGGCGGCGATGCGATACGAGCTATGGCAGCGGCGGGAACACCATGATGCGGTTGTTGCCGCTGTCGCTCACATAGATCGTGCCATCCATGCCCACGGCAATGCCGGTGGGGGTGTTGAGCTCGCCGGCGCCGACGCCAAACGTGCCCCACACGTCCATCAGGATGCCGTTGCCGCTCCACCGGATGATGCGTGCGCCCTCGGGGTCGGTGGCGTACAGGTAGCCGCCCCGGCTGGCCGTGGCCAGGTAGGGCTTGTTCAGGATGGATTCGCTGTACCAGGCCAGCACCGGCCACTGGGCCTGATAGTCCATGTCGGCGTCAAAGCGCTGGATGCGATAGTTCCACGTGTCGGCCACATAGATGTCGCCTTCCGGGCCGATGGCAATGCCCACCGGCTCGTTGAACTGGCCTTCCCACGTGCCGGGTGTGCCCCAGTCGCCCAGAACCTCGCCGGCCGGGCTAAACTTGACGATGCGCTTGTTCCCGGTGTCGGTGATGAACACGTTGCCGTCCTTGTCGATGGCCAGGTCACGCGGGCCGTAAAAGCCCAGGGTGGGCGTCTGGGTCCAGGCGTCCTTGTAGGTGCCCTGCGCGTCAAAGATCTGGATGCGATAGTTCCACGTGTCGGCCACGTACACCGTGCCATCCTGAGCCACGGCCACGCCCCAGGGTTCCTGGAACTCGCCAGGGTTGGTGCCTTGCTGGCCCCATGCGCGCACGAATTTGCCTTGCGCGTCAAAGACCTGGATGCGATGGTTACCGCTATCGGTCACGTACAGGTTGCCGTCTGGCCCCAGGGCCATGCCCTTGGGCGCGTTGAACTGGCCCTCTTCCGCGCCCGGAGTGCCCCAGGTGCGGGAGCTGGTCCAACTGGTGGTATATGCCTTGTACTGCTCTTCCAGGCCGGCCGTCCCCGACGTGGTGGGCCACTGGCTTTCGGCCGGGCCGGCCCCGCCCTGGTCCACGTCCTTGCGAATGTAGCACACAAAGTCCCACGAGCCCAGGGGATTGGGCAGCTCGCGGTACAGGAGGTATTTGATCATGGTTTCCCGGTTGCCGGGATCGGTAAAGGTGCTGATCACGCGCTCTGAGGTCAGGCCGCGATAGTCTTCGGGGAACCACCAGCGCATGCGGCCCTGGTAGCGATTGTATTGCCCCATCATGGGCCGAACCTTGTCGTCGTGGTTGGCGCCGATCCATATCACCGGCGCGTCGGCATCCGGCGCAAAGTTGTTGGCGTTCAAGTCCTGGTACGACACGTTGGTATAATCGCGCCAGTACCACCACAGCACGGTGCGCATCTCTTCGTCGTGGATGAGCCGGGTGCTAGTGTCGGTACCCAGCCGGCGGGTGATGTCATAGACTCTGTTGTTCATCATGGGCACGTCCGGCGTGGTCTGGGTATAGATGAGCATCTCGACCGCCACGTCGCCGTGGATAAAGCTCGCCATCACGGCTGCGCGCACGGTAAAGGCTGCCAGGATGAGGACCACCGCCACCATCAGCACCCGCAGCGAGTCGCGCAGGCCCACGCGCCAGCCGGCCAGCCACACCCACACGCCGCCCAGCACGGCCAGGGCGATGACCAGCGCCAGCCACTGCATGGTCTGCGACTGGTCTGCGGCCGTGGCGCCGGCAAAGGGCCGGCGGCCCAGCAGCGCCGCCGCCACAATGATGATGAGCGGCACCAGCACGGCCAGGATGGCGCCGCCGCGCCGGGCAATCGCCGGCCAGTCGGCCCGGGCTACCAGATGTGCCAATGCCCACCCGCCCAGCACTGCCAGGGGCAGCGCGATGTGGATGGTGAGCCAGGGCATCTTTTCGCCGGCCCAGGAATAGAGCACAAAGCTCAGGAACGTCCAGTAGACCATGAACGCCGGGAACAGGCCGGCGGCGTGCAGCACGTCTCGCCGGGGCGCCGGGGCCTTGTCGGTCGATTCGAGGAACTCGGCCTGGGCCGGGGTCAGGTCAACCGGGGTTTCGGCCGGCGCCAGGTCTGCCGGAGCCTCGGTCGGCGCCAGGTCTGCCGGGGCCTCGGCCGACGATTCGGGCGATCTGGCCCGGCCAATGGCGATGAACCCCAGCCCGATGAGGCTGAGGAACAGGGCCGTAAACTCGTATAGCGGGACGATGAGCAGGTAATAATACGGCGGCTGTTCGCCCCGGGCATACTCGTGCTGGGTGAGCCAATAGCCCAGCGAGCCGACGGAGCCGGTGGCCAACCCCTGAGGGTTGGTAAACAGCGTGGTATACAGTAGCACGAACGGCACGTAGAAAATGGCCGCGCAGATGAGCCAGCGCCGGGGGCTCCACCACAGGCCGATGAGCACCGAGATGACCATGACCAGCACATAAAGGGGCGCGGTGACCAGGATGCCCCCGGTGCTATAGTTGATGGGGTCGGCCACCAGTTGCACCGGCCCGGAGGGCAGCGGGATGGTTGGCAGGGTGACGTTCAGGGCCGTGAGGCCGCGGCCCAGGATGTTGACCAAAAAGGGCGTGAAAAAGGGCGCCGTCAGCGTGCCAATGAGCATGATGAGATCGGCCGGCGGGTCCCAGTCCCAGCCGGTCTCGGTCCGCCGGAACGGGCGCTGCTTGTCTACGGCCCAGCGCCAGAGCACCAGGAAAGCCAGGAACGTGCCCAGGATGAACACGGTGATAAAGGTCAGCTCGTGGTTCATGTACGACACGATGAGAGCGCCGGTGAGGACATAGAGCCAGCGCTCTCGGCGCTCGTCCAGGTACCGGAACACGGCGATGACCATGATCAGGGTACAGGTGGCAGAAAACATGTCGTGGCGCAGGTGCCGCGAATAGTACAGGATGCTGGGCGAGATGAGGATGAGCATCCCCACCAGCAGCGCGCCCACGCGTCCCAGCTCTTTGCGCAGGAACCACGGCAGCATCACCATGAGAGTGCCAAAGATGGCCGGCCCCAGCCGGGCCGTCGCATCCGTCACCCCGAACAACAGGTACATGAATGCCTGAAAGTGATACAGGAACGGCCCGTGAAAGATGGGGTTGTGTTGATAGCCGATGCCCCGGTACAGCTCCCACGACCACGAGGCGTGGATCACCTCGTCGTGGTGGAGCGCGCCGAATTGCAGGTTGTAGAACCGGGACACCAGGGCCACGATGAACAGGGCCAGCCAGGCCAGCTTTTCCCAGTCGATCTGGAGGGCGGCGGCCAGGGGGCGATTCAGATGGGTTTTGATTTCGGCAGTCATGGTAACCTCGTGTGACAAGTAGACAAGCAACCAGTAATCAGCAACCAGCTACTGGCTACTGTCGTATGTAGACGACGTACTCGTGGTTGTAGGGCGGCACGGCGCTGTACCGATAAAGCAGCCACTCGATAAAGGTGCTCCAGGAGAACGAGTCGCCCGGCCACTCGATGCGCTGCGTGTATTGGCGGCGGGTATACCCCGGCAGTGCCTCGTCCAGGGCTGCCTGCCACTCGACCGGGGCGATGATCACGGTGGCAAACTCGTCGCCCGGTTGCGTCGTATAGGTGACGACATGGTCGCGCAAGAGCCAGTCCCACACCGGGTCCGGCTCGCCGATGATGGTCACGTCCAGCCCGGTCCAATTGGCCCGGTGCATAAATGCCGCCTCACCCAGGTCGGCCTGGAACAGGCGTATGTCGGATGATACCGGCTGGCGGTCCAGGAAATCACGGGGACCGGTAGTGGGTGGAAAGATCAGATACGTGGCCCCGTGGAGCGAGAGCACCAAGAGCACCGCGCCGACGACGGACAACCCCAGCCAGCGGGGCCGGGCCGCCCACGTCCAATAGAGCACGGTGATGGTCAGGATGATCAGGCACGCGGCCAGGGTCAACTCGCTGCCGGCCTGGTCTTGCCAGACTACCAGCCGCACCAGGGCGGCCATCACGTACAAAAAGGCTAACGCAAAGACGACCAACAGCCCCCGAGTGCGTGTCCAGGTGAGTCCTTCGGCCCACAATTGGTCCACGAACAGGCCGGCCAGCAGGATGAGGGGTAGCACGATGGGCGCGGTCTGGGTCGAGTCGGCCAGGGTCGTCAGCAGGAACGCGACCAGCGCCCACAGGATCAGGAACACGGCCCAGGGACCACGAGCCTCTCCCCGGCTCTCATCCTGAAGGGCGGGGGTAAATTCCACGAGCCAGGCCGGCCGGGCCAGCAAAAAGCCCATCGCCGTGGCGCCCAGTACCAGCGCTGCCACATCATAGAGGGCCAGCAGGCGCAGGGCGTGCTCCCACGGCACGGTACGCGGCGACCAGAATGCCGTCAGCCAGCGGCCCGGCACAGTCACCAGCACCTCTTGCAGGCCGTCGAGCCGGGTCAGCGCTACGGTGGATGCCACCACCAGGACTGCGCCCAGGACCAGCCCGGTGCGGATGATGAGTGCCCGGTCTGGCCGGGGCGCGCGCCCGGTGACGAGGAACACGCCGGCGAAAATCGCCAGCATGAGGACGAGGGGATACGCCGCCGAGCTGGCGGCCAATGCCAGGCCCAGCCCCCCGGCCGCCAGGTACAGATGGGCCGGGCGCCCGGACTCGCGATAGCGCCACAGGGCGGCCGTCAGCAGCAGGCCGGCGCCCAGGGCGAGCGTGGTCCCGTCTGCGCTATCTGACAGGAACACAAAGGATGGCGACACGGCCAGCAGGGCCGCCGCTGCCAGGGCCCCCAGGCGGCCCAGTTGCCGATGCAGCAGGGCTGGCAGGGCCACCAGCGCGACGCCGGCCAGGGCCGGGACTAGCCGTGCCGCCGCATCGCTGATGCCCAACCACCCAAAGGAGCCCAGGGTCGTCAGCAGATACAGCGGCTCGCGCGGCGCATAGTCCAGTCCCCAATAGAGCTGCCAGGCGGCCAGGGCGTGTTCGGACTCGCCGGCCGACAGGGGCCGCAGGCCCAGGCCCCACAGCCGCAGCGCCGCTGCCAGCAGCAGCAGCCCGGCGTAGAGGGCCATCTCCAGGTTTACGCGGGTTAGCAGGTTGGTTCTAGGTTGCATGGTTTCTCACCAACGTATTGCCTATTTCGTGGCTCGATACACAGTATGCATCAGGTCTTATCGGCGTTTGTAGATGACTATGCCATCCACATCATAGACCACGTCCATGAACGTGGCAAACTTGGCCAGGGCCTCTGGCGTATAGTCGGCGCGCTCTAACGTGCCCACATAGACAAACATCACGTTGTATTGGTCCAACAAGGCCCGGGCCGTGGCCGTATCGCCCTCATAGATGGCCTTGACGTCGGCCTCGCGCTGGCTGGGGTACTCGCCACGCCACTGCCATTCGTGCCCGGCCCAGCCCATCACCGTGGGCAGCCCGGTCATGGCCGAGATGTGGCTGTAATCGCCCCACTCGCCGCCCACGGTTTCCAGGATCACCGGCGCGCCGGGCACCTGCTCGTTCAGCCAGGTGATGGCTTTCAGATCGCCGGGGTACGAGCCGGCCAGCCAGGCTGTGCCATCCAACGTGGGCTCGCGCTGAAAATCGCCGGCCTTGCTGGGCACGGCTAACAGCGGGTAGACGAGCCCGGCCAGGACCAGCGCGCCCGAAACGACCGTCACCGTGACGCCGGCCCAACGCGGCCAGCGCCGGGGCAGCGCGTACAGGGCATAGGCCGCTGCTATCGCCAGTAGCACCCAGGCCTGGTAATAAAACTTGAACACGGTGTTCATGCGGCTGCTGAATACGTCGCGGATATAGAACGTCTCGCAGATCAGGAGCAGCACGAACGAGAGCGCTACCAGAAGCAAGACGAAGCGGTCAGCGGTTCGGTTCCCGTTGCCGGGCAACAACATGAGCCGCACCAGCACCCACAACGCGGCCATCGCCAACAGCGTATAGACCACCAGATGCGCCGGCTTGGCGGTGAGGTCCGTGAGGGCCGGCACCTGGTCATCCGGGACCAGGCCGGCCATTCGCGCCACCAGGATCGCCACGACCCAGGCCAGGGCCAGCACCACCGGCACGCCCACAGCCAGGAGCCCCAGGATGCCGGTGCCTTTGATCTCTCGCGAACGCCGCCAGCCATCGACCACCAGGGCCAGCGCCAGCAGCAGGAACGGCCCAAAAAAGACCAGCAGGTGCGCCAGCGAGGTATAATTGCCCATGACCGGGGCCAGGCCCTCGGTGCTGATGCGCGGGCCGAGGTAAAAGGGCAGATATAGGACAAAGCTTAGACCCACCAGCACCACGGCATAGTGCCCCACGCGCCACAGCCAGGTCCACCCGCGCCACTCTTGCTGCGCGTACGCCCAGATGGCATACGCGGCAATGACCACCAGGCCAAAGGTGGGCAGGTCCCAGCTATTGAGAAAACCCAACCCACCCACCAGGAGCGGCGCCCAACCCGACAGGCCCACCGGCCAGAGCCGGTGCCAGTCGAATGACTTGGGTGTGGCGTGGGGCAACGGCTCGCGCTCGGCGTCCAGCGAACGCGCCGGTGCACCCAGCACGGCCAATCCCAGCGACAGCACCAGCACGCCAAAAGGCAGCGCCATCACGTGGGGGTGCAGGTCGGCCAGGAGAAAGCTGAAAAAGGGAAACTCGTCGATGGCGCCGGGGATGACACGCGAGGCCCGCCACCACCACCAGTTGTCGGTGGGGATGCCGCCGGTGGGCAGGCGTGGCAGGAACAGGCCCCCGGCGTCCGACGACACATAGAGCCACTGCCAGAACTCGGCCGGAAGCCAGCCCTGGGCATAGATCACCTCCAGGAACCCTTCCAGGTTGCCCAGCACCAGCACAAAAATGGCCCCCAACGCGCCAAACAAGAGGGCCGTGGCAGAAGGCCGCCCGGCGCGTCGCGTCACCAGGTTGTAGACCAGGCTGCCCACGCCGCCGGCTGTCAGGGCAAATACGGTGGCGATGGACAGGTTAAAGGCCACGCCGGGCAACGTGCCGGTGAGCCGGGTCAGCATGGCCATCAGCAGGTAGCCCAGGTAATAATAGCTGATGGTATAGCCGCTCATCCAGGGGTCGAGTGGAGGAAACTGCCGGCTGCGGAGGATGCCATTGAGGAAGGCAAAATCCATCGGCTTTTCGGTGCCGCCGATCTCGGGGTTATAGGCCCGCAGGACCACCAGCGTCAGGAATGCCAGGGCAAACAGCGCCTCGGCGAACAGGATCAGCCGCCACTGCTCGCGCAGTTGGGCCACGGCCTGCTGCCGCCAGTCCCGGCTGACGAGCCAACACCCGGCTGCCAGGGCCAGGGCCACCAGCATGATGGCCCCCGGGGTGTTTTCCAGGACGCCGAGCATACCCAGCAACCAGAAGAAATAGCCCGTGAGCAACAGGCCCAAGGCTTTCGCCAGGGGATAGCCCCGGTCCGGCAGGTTCTTGAAGAGGTTGGCTGCCAGGGGCCACACCGCCAGGCCCAACGCTTCTAATGCCAGCCACCATGATAGCACAGCGACCACGGGTTGCCTCGGTCAGGCCCGGGTAGATTTATACGTGATTCAGGCCCGGGATCCTGTTGTCAAACGATCCGGCATGGTGTACAATAGGTAGGCCAAGCTATCGTTCTGGCACGCGATCCAGCACCAGCGTCACCGGGCCGTCGTTGTGGATTTCCACCTGCATATAGGCGCCAAACTGTCCGGCGGCCACGCGCAGTCCGTGCTGGCGCAGCCGGTCGGCAAAGCAGTCCACCAGGGGCGCGGCCAACTCGGGCGGGGCGGCGCTGATGAAATCGGGCCGGCGACCCCGCCGGGCATCGCCCAGCAGGGTGAACTGCGAGACCACCAGCATCTCGCCGGGTGGCGCCAGGTCCAGCGCCGAACGGTTGAACCGGCCGGCCTCGTCGGCAAAGATGCGCAGGTTGGCGATCTTGAGCGCCAGCCACGCGGCCTCGGCCTCGGTGTCGCCCTGGGCCACGCCCAGCAGGATCACCAGGCCCGGGCCAATGGCCCCGATGACCTGGTCGTCCACGCTGACCGACGCGCGTGTGACACGCTGGATCAAGGCTCGCATGGGGCTACTCGCTATCGGCCTTGGGTGACGCCGGCTTGGGCGTCGTCGTGGATGGACTATCCGACGTAGCCGTGCTGGACTCGCTGGTGCTCGTGCTCTCTTTTTTCTTGCTGCTGGGTTCGCTCTCGCCTACCGGCTGTGGACGACGGTGGTCGGTGACATACCAGCCCGAGCCCTTGAACACCACACCCACCGGGTGCAGGACGCGCTTGACCAATCCGCCACATTCGGGGCAGGTCTTGAGCGCTTCCTCGGTGATGCGCTGACGACGGTCGAAATGAATGCCGCAATCCTGGCATTCGTATTCATAAGTTGGCATACGTGCTACCCTCCAGATAAAGTACCAGGAAAAGATTTTACACCATTTCCCGTGGGAAGGCAAGCGCGCAAATCGGTCGAGTGAGCATGCTGATCACATCCTTTGAGACAACCATTACCGTATCTACGCACAGCGTGGACGAGTTCGAGTACGAAGCCATCGCCCATCTGGATGCTGACATCAGCCCGGCGCTGCCGTATCTCAACGCCACGCTCTCGCGGGGCATCTATTTGCCGGTGAAACCGGCCCTGTCCTGGCGGCACGAGGGGCGTAACATTGGCTTTTGGCCCCAGCGTATCGCCGTGGACCACCTGGAAAGCCGCGAGCAGGTGGCCGAGGTGATCCAACAGTTGGTAGACCTGGTGAACCGGGTGTGGGACCAGCGCGCCGAGATCGAGCCGGATCACACCACCCACGAACGGTTGCAGCCGCTGGAGGTATATCGCCTGCTGCCGCAGACCAACTGTCGGGCTTGCGGCGAAAGCACCTGCTTTAACCTGGCCCTCAAGCTGGTGGCAGCCCAGGCGGAATTGACCAGTTGCCAGCCGCTATACGAGGACCCGGCCCAGGCCGACCAACGCGCTGCCCTGGAGATGATGCTGGCGAGCAAGTGGCCGGCGCTCTAGAGCTTGTGGGTGCGCCGCACGGTTTCGATGACGTCGTCTACCGGACGCTCGGCGCGCGGCGATGGCCCCAGCGGATCGGCGGCGGTGGCGTCACCCAACAAGGCCCGGAACGTGGCGGCGATGGCATAACCCACGGCTTCCAGTTCGTAGCCGCCTTCCAGGGTATACACCAGCCGGCCCTGGCACAACTCGTCGGCCAGGCGCACCATGTACTGGGCCAGCGGGAAATAGCCGCCATTGATCGAGAGCGTCAGCCCGGCCAGCGGGTCGGACCAGTGCGCGTCATAGCCGGCCGACACGAGGAGCAGGTCTGGTTGAAAGCGCCGGGCCACCGGGCCAATGACCTCGTCGCAGACGCGGGCAAACCCGGCATCGCCCACGCCGGCGCGTAGGGGCACGTTCACGGTATAGCCGGCGCCCGGCCCCGCGCCGATCTCGTCAAAATAGCCGGTGCCGGGATAATGTGGGTACTGGTGCGTGCTCAGAAACAGCACCGACTCGTCGCGATAGAACGAGTCCTGGGTGCCGTTGCCGTGGTGCACGTCATAGTCCACGATCATGACCCGGTCCAGCCCATAGGCGGCCTGGGCATAGCGCGCGGCGATGGCGATGTTGTTGAACAGGCAAAAGCCCATGCCCCGGTTCGCCAGGGCGTGATGGCCCGGCGGGCGCACCAGGCCAAAGGCGTTGGTTGCCGTACCGTCTAGCACCTGTTCGACGGCGGTGAGCAGCCCGCCCGCGGCGCGCACGGCGGCGTCATAGCTGGCAGCCACCACATAGGTATCGGCGTCCAGCCAGCCGCCGCCCCCCTGGGCCACCTGCTGCACGCGCTGGATATAGGCCGGCTCGTGGATGGCGCCGATCTCGTCCAGGGTGGCGTCGCGGGCCGGGGGGTGCGCCAGTCGATCCAGCAGCCCTTCGCGGTCCAGCACGTCCCGGGCCACGGTCAGGCGTTGGCTATTCTCCGGGTGCCCGGGCATGGTGTGTGCCAGATATAATGGGTCATAGATCAGCGCAGTAGATGACATGGGAGCCTCCTTGTCTGGGTGAGCAGCGGTCGATCACGCATCTGCATAGTACCCGGTCAAGGCGCGAAAGTCAAGAGGCCGGTATGGTGGAGGAACAAACGACATGACACAACGCTCAGACACCGGTGGGTTGCGCAAGCCCAGCACAGGCTCACTGTCCCGGCGCCCGGGGACCGGGGGCGCGCGGTTCGACAGCGACGCCAGCGGCTTGAGCCTGAGCGGTATCAAGGGGCGCTCATTTTTGCCGCTGGAGCCCAAGACGGTCGAGGATACGGGCCTGCGCCTGGACCTCATTGCCGACTTGGCGCTCAAGACCATGTACTTTCGGGGGTTTATCACCGGCCAGGAGATTTCCGAATCTATGCGCCTGCCCTTTGTGAACATTGTAGACAAGGCGTTGGACTTTTTAAAGCGTGAAAAGTATTGCGAGGTGCGCGGTAGCGCCGGGTTTGGCGAGATGGCGTATCAATACACGATCACCAGCCGGGGCGGCGAGCGTGCCCGCGAGATCCTGGACCGTAACCAATACACCGGCCCGGCACCGGTGCCACTCGAAGTGTATAACGATGCCGTGCGCAAGCAAACCATCAACAACGTCTATGTGTCCGAAGACGACATGAACAGCGCCCTGTCGCACCTGGTGATCAGCCCCGACATCATGGAGCGCATTGGCCCGGCTGCCAACTCGGGCCGTTCGATTTTCTTGTATGGACCGCCGGGCAACGGCAAGACCGTCATCGCCGAAGCCATTGCCAAGATGCTCAAGGGCGACGTGTTTCTCCCATATGCCGTCGAAGTCGAGGGGCATATCATTCGGGTGTTTGACGCGGTGAACCACAAGCCCCTCGAAGACCCGACCGTGCGTCCCACCGACCACGACTGGCGCTGGATGCTGTGCCAGCGGCCGGTGGTGGTGGTGGGCGGCGAGCTGACGCTGGCGAGCCTGGACCTGGTCTATGACGACAGCTCCAAGTTTTACGAGGCGCCGTTTCAGATGAAGGCCAACTGTGGCATGTTTATCATCGACGACTTTGGCCGGCAGCAGGTGCGTCCCCGAGACCTGTTGAACCGCTGGATCGTGCCGTTGGAAAAGCGGCTGGACTTTTTGACCCTGCGCACCGGCAAAAAGATCGAGGTGCCCTTTGACGTGCTCATCGTGTTCTCTACCAACATCCCGCCTCGGGAACTGGTGGACGAGGCCTTTTTGCGGCGCATCCGGCACAAGATCGAGATCCGCAACCCCACCTATGATGAATACCGCGAGATTTTCCGCCGGGTCTGCCAGAGCCGGGGCGTGCGCTATGAGGACGAAGGCGTGATCTATTTGCTGCGTGAACATTACGTGCAGGCCAAGCGCCCCCTGCGCGCTTGCCACCCGCGTGACATCGTGGACCAGTTGGTGGATACGGCCCGGTTCCTCAAGATGCGCCCGGCCCTGACCCAGCAACTGCTGGACCGGGCCTCGGCGGCCTATTTCGTCGAGTTGTGAGCAAATGCGCACTGGTCAACAAGATGGCAGACACTGCTCGGTTCAGTTCACCGCCGAGCACGCCGAGGGCGCTGAGAATTCCCATGTTCTCTGCGCTCTTTGCGGTAGAAATATCCGACAGACTGTCTACCAGCATCTTGACTACTAGAAGTTGTGAGCAGAATGACATGACCACCCCTGAGCCTGGCAGCAATACGGCATCCATCCTGGTCGAGCGCGGGCGCGAGGCCCTGCGCGCCGGCGACCGGCGCCGGGCGCGGCGTTACTTTACCACGGCCGTGGCCGCAGAGCCCGCCTGCGTGGCTGCCTGGCGTGGCCTGGCCGGTTTGGCCGACGAGCCGCAGATGGCACTGGAATATCTCCAGCGGGCGCTGGCCCTGGCGCCCAAAGACCCCGGCCTGCTTCGCGCCATCCAGCAGGCCCAGGCCAGCATCCAGCGTGAAGAGGCTCCCACAGCCCTACCTCAATCTGCCCCCCGCGCCGCCGAGCGCGCTGGCGAGGGGCAGAAAGCGGCTCCCCCGGCCCCCGGCCGGCCCGCGCGGCGGCGTTGGCTGTTGGTGGGCGCGCTCGTGGTGCTGGCGGTTGTCGCCGGCATGGCGGTCATTGCAGTCCTGGGCTTCACGGTGCCAGGCTTGCTGGTCAACGCGCTCACCATCGTCGCGCCGGTCAGCGCTGCATCGGTTGACGCGGCGCCAGTAACTGGTGCGCCGGTCGCCGGCGCACCGGCGGCCGTGGCCCGGGCATACGTCGTCGATGTCCAACACCTGGTGGTCGCCGGGGAAGAGGCTCTGGCTGAGGAAAACTGGCCGCGCGCGCTGGCCCTGCTGACCGTGGCCCGGCGCATCGCGCCACAGGACCCGGGTGTGGAAAGCGCGCTCTATGAGGCGGCGCTGGACTGGGGCTATTGGCTGGCGGCCCAGGGGCGCTATACCGCCGCCGGGCGTTGGTTCGCGCAGGCCCAGGCCGTGGGACCAGACAACCTGGAACCGGTCCGGGCTGGGCGACTGGCAACTGCCCTGCGCCGGGCGCGTTACGCCATGCTGCGCGAGGATTGGCCGCCGGCCATCGCCGTCCTGACTGCCCTCTATGATCAAGACCCGGCCCAGGCGCCGGTGGCCCAGTGGCTTTATGAGGCCTATTGCCAGCACGGGCAGGCCCTGGAGGCTCAGCGCCAGTGGACCCAGGCCCAGGCTGCTTATGCCAGCGCGCTCAAGGTCCGGCCCGGCGGCACAGTCGCGCAGCAAGGGCTGACGCGCGTGCGCACCAAACTGCCGGCCCAGCCCCCGGCCGCGCCATCGTCTTACCTGACCGGCAAGTGGATTGACGTCAGCCTGACGCGGCAGACGCTCACGGCGTACCAGGGCCAGGTGCCGGTGCTGTTTGCGGTGGTGTCTACCGGCAAACAATACACGCCCACGCCCACCGGCCAGTTTGCCATCCAGCGCAAATATCTGGCGGTGCACATGAGCGGCCCGGGGTATAGCCTGCCCAACGTGCCCTATAGCATGTTCTTTGTGGGCGGGTACGCCATCCACGGCACCTACTGGCACAGCAACTTTGGCACGCCCATGAGCCACGGCTGCATCAACATGCGCACCGACCAGGCCAAATGGCTGTATGACTGGGCGCCGGTGGGCACGCCGGTGGTGATCCACCCGTGAGGCCCGGCGCCCTACCCTCACTCTAACGGCAAAGGCCCAGGTCTCCTTGAGGGAAACCTGGGCCTTTTGCTCGCGGCGGGCTTGACTCGCCGCCATGCTCTGCGTGGCGGCGCACCACGCACCGATGCGCCAAAAGGGACCCGCTTCGCAAACGGGTCCCTTGGCATGTACGGCCCACGGCAGCTACCAGGCCATGTCCTCCGTCATCTCTTGCTCGTGGAACATATACAGGGCCGTTTCCAGGGCCGGCTGCACCGGCGGATACGAATCGAGCAGCACAAAGGGGTCCAGGCCATCTTGCTGGGCCTGCTGGAGCCGGTCGATGAGGCGCTGTTTCAGGGTCGCGCCGGGGGTCTTGGACGCCGCCTTTTGCATGCGCGCCCAGTTGCGCTTGAACTCGTGGTCGCACACAATGGCGAGCCACACATCGTTCAGGGTATAGACAAACTCGCCGGCGTTGGGCCGGAGCACGGTCATGGCCGGCTCGCCGCCTAGCGGATCCGGTCGCTCGATGGGCTGGAGGCGGCGGGGGGGAGCCGTAATGGTCGCCACGGCCTCAGCGACGGTCTCGGCGGTGTCGGCAGTCACGGCCCCGGTCCGCCCCAGGTACTCGTATAGACCCTGCACGGTTTCGAGTGCCCGGCGCTTGGCAGCCAGAGGCACGCGCCCCAGGATCTTATTCTCCACAAAGTCGGTCATCCACTCGCTGAGGTGATAGGGCCGCACGTCGTCCAGGGTTGGGATCTCGTCGCCATAGTGGTCCAGGAAAAAGTGGAATATCGTCAGGTCATCCCAATGCGTCAGCAGGTCGTCGGGCGACGCGCCAGCCTGTTCCTGGTCCCGCAGATAGCCTTCCACATAGTCCTGGGTCAGCAGGGGCTCCCAGTCGATGGTCTCGTGATAGTAGGTGCGGACGGCTTCCCACACGTCGTCGGCGGTGAGGGGGCCGGGGGGCGGCTGCGGTATGCTGACTGGCAGCCGGGCCGGCATGGGCGGGATGGGCGGGGCTGGCATGTCGGCCATCTGGTACGGGGCGCGGTTGCCCAGCTCGGCCCGGGGCGTGGTATTCCAGAGGGCCTGAAGGTATTGGGCAATCTCGTTGGCCTGGTCGATGTCGGCCGGGGGGTGGTACTGGAACCAGGCGCTCATCACCTCCGTGGGCGAATCAGCCAGGGCAATCAAGGCGCGCCATTCGGCCTCGGTCTGGGGCATCGGGCCTTCCCAGAAGGCCTCCTCATCCTCGTCCCAGTCCTCTTCTTCATCCCATTCTTCCCAGACGTTGTCAAAGCTCATCTCGACCATTTCCTTGAGGAATGGGTGTTCGGTCATGGCGACCGGGGATTCGGGACCCAGGCCCCAGGCGGCCGCCACGGCCAGCCGGGCCAACTTGGCATCATCCAGGCCGACTAACAGGACCGCTTGACGTTCCAGCCGGTCCCGCAGGCGGGCGCGAAACTCGTCGCTGACCAGAGCCGTGATCACCTGGCTCACCAACTGATTCCAGCGGTCGCCGGTCCGGGTTTCTACCAGGGACTCGGCTTCGTCGATAAAGCCGGCAATCTCGTTTGGGTTAAAGAACCAGAAGGTGAATATATCATCATCCAGCAGATCGGCGGTGCCTTGCAGCAACTCGGTGGCCTCGTCCGGCGAAAGCACCGGGGCCACGGGCTCCGGGACGTCGGCCAAGTCATCGCCCAGCAGCATGTCGCTCCAGACCTCGGCATCCAGGGGCACGGGGAGGCCGGCCTGGATGGTCCTGCGGCGCGCGTCCCGGTAGGCCTGTCGACAGACGGACAGGGGCATGTCTATCACGGCCGTGCCGCCTTCCATCAGGTCCAGCAGGATCTCTTCCCATTCTTCGGGTGCCAGGTCCGGCGTGGCAAAGCAATTGCGCACGCCCTGGTGGTCGTTGATGGCGATGCTCATGACCATGAGCAGGCCGCTGCGTTGTTGGCGGACCACGCCAATGGCCTGGCCCCCGTCGCCATCAATGGTGCTGAGGTATGCGCGGACGAGGGGGGGCAGGGGTATGGGGGCCAACTCGGCGGCCCGGGCGCTGCCGCGCATGGTGAGGCGCCCCAGGGCCACCCGGGCAGCCTTGCACACGCGCCGGGAGGTGTGCCATTCGGCCAGCTCTTCCAGGGCCGGCGCGGCCGCCGGATGCCCCAGCCGTTCCAGGGCGCTAATGACCCGCTGGACATGCTTGTCGTTTGGCAGGTACAACAGGGGCAACAGGATATAGAGGGCGCGCGGGTCTCGCGGCTCGATGATAAAGTCAAGCCAGCCAGCAAACTCGTCGGCGTCGCGCAATTGGGCGCTTTCCACTGCCGTCTGGCGCATCAACAAGTTGGTGGCCGAGTCTTCCAGCAGGCGGGTCTGCATGCGCCGGAACATGGATTCGGGGTCTTGCAGGCTAAAGAAAAACGTTTCTTCGTCCACCGGCACGTCGCGAGACTGGAGGATGCCCATAAGCTGCATCCGCGCGTCGTCGTGCAGCGACGTGTCATACACTTGCTCGGTGAGCCAGTCATCGACCTCGGGGGCATCCAGTTGTTGGATGATGTAGGCAATGCGCTCGCTGCGTCCCCAGTCTGCATTGCGCAGGGCCTGCTGCAGGATCGGCAAGACCCGGGTGGGCTGGCGCGTCACGATGTCAAAATTCGCCTCGACCTGTTCCCAGGGCAGATCAGGCTCCTGGAGCAACTGGTTCACGGCCTCTGCGACCTGATGGTCTATGCCGCTGCTGCCAGCTACTACTTGTAGATGACCGCGTTTGCTCGCGTTCTTGGGTTTTTTTGCCATCCGGCACCTCCTAACCTGGATGAGCCAGAGCCAACCAGGTTGATGCATTTGAAGATTATTGCTCGCCGTACAAGATTTTCACTGGTTAGACTCTGGCGATGACTGGGCCGTTGCCCGGACGGGGAACTGGCCGTGGCGCTGTCGTACCTGTGCGTTATTATAAAGCATATCGAATGCGGACACAAGCGGAGCGGGTTGCAATCCGTTTCCAAACGTGGTAGGATATAGTTGCTGGTACATCAGCCGGGTTCCGGTCGTTTGCCCCGGCTGGCCCTCGCGGCAGCACGTCCGGAGGATCTGTGGACGACTCGTTACCGCCTTATGCTGAACCCGAACCTCTGCTGGACCATGTCCCGCCGGTCCGCCAACGCCGGAGCCTGGGCGGCATCACCTGGGTGTTCCTGGCTACGGCCTTGCTGGTGAGCTATGCCCTGATCTTGCTGGTCATTGGCGCTGTGGCCGTTCACGATGGCCTGCAAGACCGCGACACCCGGCTGGCCCAGGCGGCCACCCACTATGACCGGGGCGTCATCTACATGGATCAGGGCAACTATGCCGAGGCCGCCGGCGAGTTCGAGTTGGCCGTGGATCTGGCCCCCAGCTATTTGGATGCGCGGACGCAATTGGCCAAGGCCCGCGAGCGCGCCAAGCGCGAAACTGACGCCGTGTCGCTGCTGGAGCAGGGCGAAACCGCGTATCGCCAGGGGCAGTGGGAGCAGGCCATTCACTATCTGGAGCAGGTTCGCACCCTCAATCCCGACTATGAGCAGGAAAAGGTAGAGAACCTGCTGTTTTTTGCCTATTACAACAAGGGTCTGCAACTGGTCGCCGCAGACCAGGTCCAGGAGGCCCTGACCCAGTTCGACCTGGCCTTGACCATTCGCCCGGCGCACCCCGACGTGATGCAGCAGAAACAACTGGCCCAGAGCTATCTGGAAGGCCGCAATCGCGAGGCTGTGAGCGATTGGACCGGTGCCCTCCGCAGCTACGAGGCCGTGCAACAGGTCAATCCCAACTATCGCGATGTCTACCAACGGCTGTACGATGTCCGCGTGCGCTATGGCGACCAATTGCTCGGCGCGGGCTCAGCCTGCGCGGCCCACGAGCAGTACAAGCTGGCCGTTGAAATGGGCCTGACCGGGGGCGCCGATGCCAAACAAAGCGTGGCCTGGTCCCAGTGCGTGCAGGCCCAAACGCCCGTGCCCACTTCCATCCCGGTCGCCCCACCGGCCCGCACCGTGCGACCCGGCTTCTATGTGGGGGAACTGGCCGAAACCTATGACACCCCCGGCTCGATCCAGATTCGGGGCTATGTCCGCGACCGTTATGGCAAGGGCGTGCCCGGCGTGGTGGTGGTCATTACCATCTTTGACTTTCAGGAAGCGCGCGGAACCGATGCCAACGGCTACTTTTCGTTCGACGGCATCGTCAGTCCCTATCAAGCAACCCTCAAGCTGCGGGATGAGCCCTGTCGGCCTCTGGAGGTCAAGCTGGAATTTGGCAAGGGGTTTGTGATCTATTTCCAAGAGGGCACCTAACCTAGATAAACCAGAGCCAACCAAGAAACTTGACCGCCGAGAACGCAGAGAACGCTGAGCAGATTAAATGTCTCTGCGCTCTCTGCGCTCTCTGCGGTGAAATTCTTGCCGTGTGCAAGGATTTGGCTGGTAACGTACTAACCTGGTGCAGACCCTTCTATCGAGGCAAATCGCATGTCTCTATTTGATGATTCAACCGATCATCTGTTAGCTCTGACCCGATTTTTGACCCAACTCGCAACGGCCAACCTGATCCGGGAGACCCTGGTCCTGGCCCTGGATGAGGCCATGCGGTTTACTGGCAGTCCCGGCGGCATCGTGTTGTTCATGGGCCAGGAGCCGGCCCACATCCAGCGCGGCATCGTCGAGCCGGCCCCGGCTGCGCAACAGATCGAAACGTGGGAAAGCCTGGTGCGCCAACGCCTGACCCAGGGCGAATGGCGGATCGCCAGCGCTGTCAAGCCCAACGACCTGTCGTTTGTGACCACCACGCTGGTGTCAGCATTCGGCCCCACGCTGCTCAACGCGCCCTTGTTGGCCGAGGATCGCGTGGTGGGCACCATCAATCTCATCGTCCAAGACCCCGAGATCCCGCTGCTCACCAGGCAAATGCTGGCCCTGCTCGTGCGTGCCGTGGGCGCCACCAGCGTCGAGATCGAGCGCCGGCTGTTGATGCGCCAGGGCTTTAGTCATCTGGACACCCTGCACAAGGTGGGCCAGGTATTGGGCGGCACCCTGGAGCTGCACACCCTGCTCAACGAGATCATGCGCCTGACGTCCGAGGTGATGGAGGCCGAGGCCAGCAGCCTGTGGCTCATTGACGAAAAGGCGCAAGAGCTGGTATTCGAATACGCGCATGGCGGCCAGCGTGAGGCCCTGCGGCAATATCGCATGCCCATGGACCAGGGTATCGCCGGCTGGGTCGCCACGCACAACGAGCCGGTGTTGAGCAACAATGTGAGCCAGGACGAACGTTTTAACCAGCGCGTAGACGTGCGCACCGGCTATCTGACCCATTCGATCCTGTGCGTGCCCCTGCGCATCAAGGGCAAGGCCATTGGCGTGCTCCAGGTGCTGAACCGGCTGGACGACGAAGGGTTTACCGAAAGCGACCTGAACCTGCTCAACATCCTGGCTGCCGAGGCCGCCATTTCCATCGAGAATGCGCGCCTGTATCGCAGCTTGCGCGAAGAGCGGGACCGGATCGTCATGGTGGGCGAGGACGTGCGGCGCGAACTGGCGCGCTCGCTCCACGATGGGCCGGCTCAGGCCCTGGCCGCCATCAACATGCGGCTCGACTTTATCCGCAAGTTGCTGGAGCGTGACCCGCAGCGTGCTGCCTCCGAGATCCAGGATCTGGAACGGATGGTGAGCGAGACCACGCGCGATGTGCGCAACCTGCTCTTTGAACTGCGGCCCATCGTGTTGGAAGCACAGGGTTTGCGGGCTGCCATCGAGTCGTTCGTAGGACGGCTGTGGCGCGTGGGCAAACGGCCCATGTTTCACCTGCAGTTGGACATTGGCGATGAGCGCTTTGGGCCATCCACCGAAACCACCGTGTTTGCCGTGGCGCAAGAGGCCATCAACAACGCCCTGCGTCATGCCGACGCCGACAATATCATCGTTCACCTGCGCCAGGAGCAGAGCGATCTCGTTGCCACCGTGCGCGATGATGGATTGGGCTTTCGCGTCAGCACGGTCGAGTCGGGCTATGAGCGGCGCGGCAGCTTTGGCCTGTTGAACATGCGTGAGCGCGCAGATATGATGAATGGCTCGCTGTCGATCCACGCCGCCCCCGGCAAAGGCACCGAAGTCACCCTGCGCATTCCCCTCTGAACGCCCACCGGGAAACTCGACCTTCCACCTGATTGCCGGCACCACAATCTAGAACCATGCGGTCTCTGAGGTTGGCCATGAAACGTTGGGCTTGCAGCTTCCTCATCCTGTTTCTGTTGGTATGGACCGGCCTGGCGCTGGCCGGTTGCCAGCCCAGCCACCGGGTCGTGATCGTGGCCGACGACCGCCAGTGGGAGGTGTCGACGACGGCCGGCACCGTAGCCGAGGTGCTCCGCGAGGCCGGCGTGACCCTGGACACGCTGGATCGCATCGAGCCGGATCGCTGGACGACCGTGCGTGCCGGCATGACCATCACCGTGATCCGCGTGCATCAAAAAGAAGTGAGCGTGCTCATGCCGGTGCCCTACCAGCAGCAGGTCATCCGCGACGAGGGCACGCCGCGCGGCGAAACGCGTCTCCTCCAGGTGGGGGCCAATGGCGAAGAAGAACTGATCTTTCGCGTGACCTATGAGAACGAACAAGAGACCACGCGCGACCTGATCACCCGGCGCGTCACCCAGGAACCCCAGCGCGAGGTGATCGTGGTGGGCACGCGTGGGCTGTTGGCTTCGGCGGCGTTCACCGGCACCGTGGCCTATCTGGCCGGCGACAACGCCTGGGTGATGCGCCACCGCAGCGGCACCAAGCGGCCCCTGACGTTTGCCAGCGACCTGGATCACCGGGTCTTTGACCTGTCGCCCGACGGTAGCTGGCTGTTGTTCACCCGCCGGCCGCGCGACCCCGACGACGAGACCGCTCTCAACGAGCTGTGGCTGGTAGGCACGCGCCAGGTGGGCGACGAACCCGTCTTTTCGGGCATTCGCAACGTGCTTTGGGCCCAATGGGGGCCAGATAGCCAGACGTTTGCCTATTCCACCGCCGAGCCGCGCACCCGTTCCCCGGGCTGGAAGGCCAACAACGATCTGGTCGTCGCCGTCCGTGACGTGGTGACCAAGACCCAGGTATTGCCCCCCAGCGCGCGGTATCTATATGCCTGGTGGGGTTATACCTTTGCCTGGTCGCCCGATGGGACCCAATTCGCCTGTGCCACGCCAGATGGCGTGCACCTCATCGACCGGGCCAGCGGCCAGTGGCGCACCCTGCTGACCTATCCGGTCTACCATAGCTACGCTGACTGGATCTGGACGAGTAGCCTGGACTGGTCGCCGGACGGCCGGCGGCTGCTGTGCGTGGCGCACGGTGACCCCCAGGGCGGCGAGATCCCCGAAGATAGCACCGTGTTTGACATCTGGTCACTAGATACCCAGGGCCGCGCTCACGACATGATCGCGCACAATGTGGGCATGTGGAGCATGCCGTGCTGGTCGCCCCAGGGGGATCTGATCCTGTATGGCTTGGCGCGCGATCCCACGCGTAGCCATGTGGGACCGTATGACCTGTATCTGGCGCGACCAGATGGCAGCGAGGCGCGACGGCTGTTCCCAACCCCGGGACAGATCGGCCTGGCGCTGCCCGAGGCCTTGTGGGCGCCGGCCGGCGATGCGGTGGTGGCGGCCTATCTTCAAGACCTGTATCGCGTGCCGTTGGCCGGCACCCCCCAGCCACTTACCGATAGCGGCTCGTGCAGTTGGCCGCAGTGGTCGCCCTAGGCCGCGCCGCCAATAAAAAAGGCGAACCCGGGTGGGTTCGCCTTGCTTTACAGGCTGGGCCGTGTCGTGCGGTCAAATCTTGCCGGTGCGGATCAACACGGCGTTGATGCGTTCCACCAGGGCCTTGAGGTCAAAGGGTTTGACCACATAGTCATCTGCGCCCATCTGGAACCCCTTTTCCATATCCGATTGCTGGCCCTTGGCACTCAACATGACAATGGCCGGTGAATCTTTGCCCATCGTGCTTTTCAGGCGCTCGCATACCTCATAGCCGTTCATCTTGGGCATCATGATGTCCAAAAGCACCAGGTCCGGGCGCTCTTCGAGGGCGCGCTTGTATCCTTCCTCACCGTTAATGGCGCTGATGACCTCATAGCCAGAACGCTTGAGTTTGATTTCCAAGAGTTTGATGATACTGGGGTCGTCGTCGACCGCGAGTATGCGCGCCATATGTTTTACCTCAGAGTGTCGTCCCCGCGACACTCTCAAGTATACCCCATTTTGCCTCGGTGCACAAGTGGGCAGCGTACAAATAGGAAAACAGTACTGGTCAACAGAATTGTGAACAGCGAGACCGGCGACATTCACCGTGGAGCGCGCCGAGATTTCAAGAGGTCTCTGCGCTCTCTGCGGTTAGAATTACCAGGCGTAGATTGTTCACGAGCATCTTGACTACTACACCAAGTAGGAAAACGGTCATGACGCCACAATGGTCTCGCCGCGCTGCCGCTGGCGTGGCGGCCCTGGCCCTGCGCGATGGCCTGGCGCGCCTGGTGGCGCTGGCCGGGCATCTGGTGCTGGCCCGGGTGCTGGCCCCGGCCGATTTCGGGGCCTGGGCTGTGGTGCTGCTCCTGGCGAGCCTGGCCGAATTGGTGGCCGGGCTGGGACTGGGCGCGGCCCTGGTGCAGCGGCCGGCCCCGCCCGACGAACACGTGGCCGGCACCGCGCTCGTACTCCGGTTGGGGGCAGCACTGTGCATGGCCGTGATCCTGGTGGCGGCAGTCATAGCACTGTCGCCCTTGTTCCGTTTACCATCCACTGCACCCATGCTGGCCCTCATCGTCGCGCCCAGTCTGATCCTGACGGCGCTGGCCCTGCTGCCCGAGGCCCATCTGGAGCGTGCCCTCAGGTTTGACCGGCTGGCCCTGGCCGACAGCGCGCGGGTGGTGGCCGGGCAAATGGTGGCCGTGGCACTGGTCTGGGCCGGGACCGGCGTGATGGCGCTGGCCGGCGGGTACCTGGCCGGTGCACTGGTTTGGGTGGTGGCCTTGTGGGCCTTGGCCCCGGGGCGACCCCGGCTGGCCTGGCGCTATCGCGCGACCGAGGCGCGGCGGCTGCTGGGCTTTGGCGGCTCGCTGGTGGGTTATCAAATCGTCCACCTGGCCAAAGACCAGATGGCCCCGGCCCTGGGCGCGCCCCTCTTTGGCAGCACGGCCGTGGGTTACCTGGACTGGGCCGGCAAACTGGCCCGGGGTGCTGCGTTTCCCGCCGCGCTGGCGGACCGGGTGGCGTTCCCGGCCTATGCACGCTTGCAACACGACCCGGCTGCGTTGCGCCGGGCGTTGCCCCTGACCCTGCGCTGGTCGGCGCTGCTCTCGTTCCCGCTGCTGGCGGTCCTGGGCGGATTGGGACCGGCGCTCATTCACTATTTGTACACGGACCAGTGGCTGCCGGCCTTGCCAGCCTTGTATCTGCTGGCCCTGCAAGCCGCCATTGGTGTGCTGCCGCACGTGCTCATGCCGGTCCTGCTGGCCACCGGCCGTGTGCGCCCGGTCTTGCTGCTGTCCGTGGGCTGGATGGCGCTGGCCTGGGCGCTGGCCCTGGCGCTATCGCCACTGCTGGGCTACCTGGGCATCGCGGTTGCTCACGTCCTCTCGACGGCCATCGCGGCCGGTGTGCTGCTGCGACTGGTGCCGGTCCCCGTGGGCGACGCGCTGCGGGCCGTGGGGCCGGCTGCCGGGGGCGCGGTCCTGGCCGTGGTTGCCGCGCGTGGCGCGGCCGCCGGTCTGGGCGACAGCATCCCGGCGACGCTGGCGGCCCTGGGCCTGGGGCTGGTGGTCTATGCGCTGGTGGTGCTGGTGGTGCAGGGCCACACGTTGTGGCGAGATTGGAGGTCTTTCTGAGCAGTCTGGGCCGCCTTTTTCGCGTCGATGGCCGGGGGTTGCAACCCCCGGCCATCGACGGTCAGTTCTTGATGACCAGTGGCAGGTAGATCTGATACGCGATCACGTGGACCGTGTGTGTCACCACTGCCTGGGTGCCGGCGCAGTTGGTGGCCGTCAGGGTCACGGTATAGTCATCGGCTTCCGTGTAGGCGTGTGTGACGACGGCGCCGGTATCGGTATGGCCGTCGCCCAGGTCCCAGGTATAGACAATGGGCGGGGTGCCCAGGGCCGACGCGGTGAATGTGATCGGCTGATTTATTCGCGCCGGGTCTGGCGACAGGTCCATGCTCACGTCATATACGGAGGCACAACCAGTCACCAGGATCGCGTGGGTGATCGTTTCGCTGACACAGAGATTTTCCAGGTTCAACTGGGCCACATACTCGCCGGCTACGGTATAGGTAAACGTGGGCGTGGCCGTGTCCAGGTCTGTGCCGCTGCCCGGTCCACCAAAATCCCAGTCATAGGTATAGACGCCGCCAACGGTGGCCGTAAAATGCGCCGGCACATTCGCGATGATGTCGGTATCGTGCCTAAAGTCGTTGGGCGCACCGGCTGTGATGACCTCGACATCGTCTACATACCAGCCCACGCGGCCCACCGAGCGGTCGCAGGCCAGGCGCCAGCGCACCTGGGCCGTTTGCCCGGCATAGGCTGCCAGGTCTATGGTGACCTCTTGCCAGGCACCGCTGTCACCGCTCCACGCCTGCTGCCCGGCGATGGGGCTGTCGTAGCTGGCGGCGATAGTGCGGTTATAAGGGGTCTGGGTGATGTGCGGCCCCAGGTCTTCCCAGATGCTGCCGTCGGTAGATATTTCGATGACGGCGCCGTCATAGCCGGCCTCCAGGCTGTAATAGTGCCAGAAGGTCAACGTGCCCCCGCTGGTCACCGCAAAGGGCGTGGTGATCCAGAGATAATCATCGGTGACGGTGCTCACGTCTGGCGAGAACCACGAGTGGGTGATGCTATGCGCCTGGGCGGTGGTGATGGCCCAGGCGTCGGTGCCCTGGCCGGCCGCACGAGTCCACTTGGCCCCCCCGGATTCGACGTCGTCCCAAAAGACCGCCTGGAGCCGCTCCGTCTCGAACATGTTGGTGATGGACCACGCGCCCGGGCCGCAGGCGTTGGCGCCGTTCACGCGCCAAAAGAGGCACGCGCCGCCGGGCAGCGCCGTTGGGGCTGTATAGGTGTTTGTGGCAATGTTCGATACGTCAATGAGTGGCGACGCGAACGATGGGTCTGCGCTTACCTGGAGGCGATAGCTATCGGCTACCGGCACCGTGGACCATTGGAACGTGGGTTTGATGGGCACGTTGGACGAGCCATCAGCGGGGGACACAAGCGCCGGGGTGGCCGGCGCAGCGTGGTTGACGGCCAGGCTCACCGTGGTGGTGTGGACGTTAGTGCCGGCAGCGCCGGTGATGACCAGGTCGTGCGCGCCGGCCGGCGTGGCGGCCGTGGCGGTCACGGTGAGGGTCGCGGTAAAGGGCGGAACGCCAGATACCGGGGCAAAGGCATAGGGCGTGCCGGCCAGCGCGCCCAGCGCCAGTGTCACCGTTTCGGTATAGCCCCGGACGTCGCCCACGGGCACGCTGTACGTGACGGCCTGGGGCGCGCAGATGTCATAACCATCGGGCGAGGCCGTGACGGTGAAATCTGGCTCCTGGATCATGTTATAGGCCACCAGCGCAAAGTCCTGGTCGGTGGCATCGCCGTTATAGGGCACGCCGTCGCCGGCAATATTGGCGGCCACGACCCGCACGGTCACGTTTGCCGCGCCGGGGTTCTGGATATACACGCACTCGATGTTGTTGCGATAGTCGGCCGAACCGCCCGTAGTCGACCAGCCATTGGCGAACACACTGCCCTTGTAGGTGGTGCCACCGACAGTTACTTCCAGGTTCAGGTCATTAACCCAGGCGTTGCCGCCGGCGATGCCCGGCGCATCGGTCCAGACCAGGGTGATCTTGAGGGGCTTGGCCGGATCGGCCACGCCGCCGGGCAGGGACCAGGTCTGACCGCTGGCGGTGAACAGGTGGTTCTGATCGCGGTACAGCATGGACTCGCCATTGTCGATGACATTGTCCAGGTTCATGCGCCCCCAGCCCTCGTTGTTGTTGGGGATGTTGGGCGTGCCCATGTCGACAGCGCCATTCACCAGAAGGGCCTTGGCCAGGGCCGGGCTGGGATTGACCCCGGCGTTGAACCCCCGCCACCACTCGGTGACGAGGGTCACGCCGCCCGAAACCTGGGGGCAGGCCATGCTGGTGCCGCTCATGTACACGTAATCCGAGTGACCGCTGACGACCTGGCCGCAGCCAGAGTAGCTGCCGGTATAAGAGCGCAAGGAGGCCACGTCGCTGCCCGGCGCCGAGATGGTGGGAGCCAGCCGGCCGTCCAGGCACGGACCCCGGCTGGAAAAGCTGACAATGTTCTCGATGTTGGCCGACGCGCCGCAGCCGGCCCCCAGCGGGTTGTCCGGCCGATAGTTCTCTGATGCCCCTACCACGATGAGGTTCTTGGCTTCTTTGGGCTCGGTGATAGAAGAGGCGCTGGAGCCACTGTTGCCGGCGGAAAAGACCATGATCAGCGGCTCGGCCTCGGTAGGCGTGTCGAAATTGGCGTCGCGGACCATCCTGTCATGGGTGACGCAGGCCGACGAGTAACCCTGGGCGCCGGACGCGCCGGTGTACCAGCTATTGCTGGAACCCACGGCGTTGTTCAGCACCGAGTCTTTGCTCATGCGCTGCCAGCCGCCGGCGGGCGGCCACGCCGAGGACCAGAGGGCGTTCTGCACTACCAGCCGGGCGTTGGGGGCCATGCCCAGACCAAAGAGAAAGCCGTTGGCGTCCGTGTCGCCCAGAGTGGCGTTACCGGCGATGATGCCGCCGGTGTGGGTGCCGTGCCCGTCGTCGTCGGTGGGATGGCTGCCCCCCGTATAGTCCACAAAGGCGGCGATGCGGCCCCGGATGTCCTGATGGGCGGTCGTGCTATTGTTCGTGTCGCAGCCGGTGTCCACGTCGGCAAAGATGACGCCGGTGCCGTCCACGCCCTTGGCCGTGAGCCACGCCTGGTAGCCGGTGAACGGCACGCCCCCGGTGTGATTGCCCACCACGATCTGGTTACTAACCTCGTCATCCAGGTCGGGCTGGGGCGAGGCATAGTCCAGGTGGAACACGTTGGCGATGCGGGCCACGTCGTCCAGCCGGTTGGCGTCCAGGGCAAAAATGGCGTTCACGAGTTGACCCTGCTGCAAGACCGGCATGGGGAAGTCCTGCACATAGCGGCCGCCCAAGCTCTCGATGGCGTCCAGGGTGTCCTTGACGCGCCCATCGTCGTAAACGAGTACGTTGACGTTCTCAATGCGGCCGGCCTTGTCGGTCACGGCGTCCGCAATCTTGTAAGCCGGGTGCCAGTCGCCGGTCCAGCGCACCTCGGCGGCGGATTTGGCCGCTTCGACCTGGGCGCCGGTGCCCCAGACCAGGTAGGCGTTCTGGGGGACGTATTGGAGCACCCGCAGGCCGGTGCTCTCGGCGGCCTTGAGCCACCCGTCGCGGGCCGGCCCCGCGAACTGGACCAGGTGCAGACCCTTCTCGGTGGATTCCGTGGGCGCCGTGAGGTCGGCCGGGAGGGTTGGCTCGCCCTGGCGCGTGTCAAAGGGATAGTTCAGCAGGCCGATCTGGGTGGCGTGGGGTTGCGCTTCGTACGGCACGCCGGCCTGTGCCAGGACAGCGGCCTGTTCCGAGGTCATTTCCACCCAGACAAAGCCGCCATAGTCGATGGCCGATGTCACTGTGCCAGGGGCCAGACGTTGGTATGCGGCCGGGGCCATCATGGCGATGACCGCCGGTGTGGGTGGATCGGGTTGGGTGTAGGCGGCTGCTCCCGGGGGAATGCACAGGGCTGCCACCAGGAGCAGGGCGAACAGGGTCTGGGTGCTACGCATTAGGTCCTCCTTGAACGGGTGCGTGGGGTTTGGGAATCGGTTGGTATTGGGGCAGAAACAGGATGAGCAGCATGGTGGGGACAAGCAGGGCCGCGGCCAGCAGGAACGGGAGCGCCGGCTGCCCGGCATAGAGCCAGCCGGCCACGTAGGGTACCACGGTAAGCCCCACGCTATAGATGGTGTTATAGATGCCAAATCCCCGGCCCATCGTTTCCGGGTCTAGGGTCTCGCCCAGCCAGGTGGTCAGCAGCGACCCGCCGGACGAATAGCCGCCGCGCAGGAAAAAGGCCAGCGCCAGAAAGGGCAGCGCCGGCGCGTAGAGCAGGAGCAGGAACGAGGTCAGTATCGAACCCTGGGACAGGAGCACGCCCAGCCGGCGCGGGATGCGCGCCGAACTGAGAACAATCGCCAGCACCGAGGACCCCAGGGCGGCAGCCACTCCCAGTGCGCCGATGCTTTCGATTTTCAGGCCCACCACCTCCTCCAGATAGTTGGGCGCGAAGGACACTCCCAGGTAAAAGACGCTCAGAATGGCGGTGAATACCAGGCACAGCACCATGAAACGCCGGTTGCGCAGCACCGTGCGATAATTGCCGGTGCGAGAGGGCGCCGGTACCGGCTGTTCGGCGATGAGGAACATGACCACCGTGGAGAGGGCGTACAGGACCGTGGCGACGAGGTACACGGCGCGCAGGCCCCACATCTGCCCGATCCAGCCGCCGATGAGGGGCGATGGTACCGTGCCGATGGAATATGCGGCCATCACCAGCGTGTAGGTGCGCTTGGCATCACCGGTGCGGCCGGCAGCCAGCACATAGCTCTGGAGCGCCGGCATGACAAAGCCCGACATGTACGAGATGACCAGGCCGGGGATAAGCCAGCGCCAGTCCGGGGCCACCGCCACCAGGAGCGTGCCCACCACGCCCATCACCCACCCGACGACGAGGTTCTTGCGGCGGCTGGTGCGGTCCGACAAAAAGCCGGCCGGCAGGTAGGTCAGCATCATGGCCGCGTTGGCGATGCTCAGGGCCAGGCCAATGTCCGTGGGGCTGGCGCCCAGGCTCTTGATGTAGAGCGGGTTGATGTACACGTACAGGCCGCCGCCCAGCCCCCAGAGCAGCAGGCTCCACCACACGAGCGTGTTGTCTCGCCCCAGGCCAAACATCCCCCGCATGTCAGGTCACCGCCCGCGCGGCGATGGCCGGGCAGGGCCTCGCGCCGGGCCAGCGTGCAGTCATGGTCGTCTCCATCGCGCCGGTTGGCCGTGCTGGCCCATTGTATCGCGCCAGCGGCCCTTTGTCAACGCCGCAAGTACAAAAAGACCTCGGAGGTTGCGCCCAAGCGAATCTCCGAGGTCTGGCCGGTTGCCGGCCCCCAGCTAACCACGTTACCGGAGCTACACCTTATGATATAGCCAGACGCCGGCCGCGATCTATACGGCCACGTCCACTTTGTCAACGGTTTCGTTGTCGGCCTGAAACGTAAAGCGGGCCTGCAACCGCTCCCCGGCCAGGGCGCGCGGGAGCCAATGGGGGCCGTCCTGCCACATCTGGTCGTAGGGGATGTCGTCCAGGGCGAACCAGGCCGGCGTCATCTCGTCGGTTTCCACCGGCTCGCCGGCCCACGTCGTCGCCAGGAACACGTGCACCTCCTGGCTCCAGGGTGGCCGGTGGGGGAACAGGAACGTCAGCACGCCCACCGGCTGGAGGTCAACCTCGCGGACGCGGACGCCGGCTTCCTCCGCCAGTTCCCGGGCGGCGGCCCCGGCGATGGTTTCGCCCGCTTCTACCTTGCCGCCAAAGCCGCCCCATTTGCCGGCGCCAAAGCCAATTCGCTTGCGGCCCAGGAGGACCCGGGTGGGCAGATCGCTTCGGACCAGGAAACATAGCGTGGCGGTTATCACGCCTCCTGGTCGCCGGCCGCCAGCATGGTCACGCTCTCCCGGTACGCCTGCCCGAACAGCGCTGCGCCCACCAGCATGATGTAGAACATGAGGGGCACCATCAAAAAGTAGCCCACCACGCACAGGATCACGGTGTAATAGGCCAGCATAAAGAACAAATAGATCATGGCAAACAGCCCGGCCACGATCACCCACACGATAAAATAGCCCAGCTTGTTGCGCCGCAGCAGCGCCCACCATTCGCGCACGCGAAAGGCGGCCGCTACCTTGTCGTGCCTGACCAAGTGCCCGATCGCCACCGGTAGGGGGATGGCGCCCAGGAGTAGCAACACCCAGCCCACGACAATCGAGAGAAACATGATCCCCATGCTCACAAAGACCATGAGCATGGCCCCGGCTGCGGCCTGACCGCTATCGTCAACGCTCATCATCAAGGGGAAGGCAAAGCTGCTGGCGAAATAGAGCGCCATGCCGCCGATCAGGACGATCAGCGCCGGCAGCAAATAGATCATGCTGACGAGCCAGCCGCGCAAGCCGTCCATGCCCAGCTTGCCCCAATCGTTCCAGGCCGGCAGGGTCAGCTCCTGGCCTTCGATGGCCCGGCGCATGATCTGGAGCACGTAGCCATAGACAAACAAGCCCGGCACGATGGGGATGATGAGGCCGGCCAGGTTGAGCGCCGCCCCGATGAGGAACCGCGTCTGCCAGTCGGGGCCCTGGAAGGGGAACCGAAACACCGCCTTTAACGAACTGGTTGTCATCTCTTCGGACATGGGAACCTCCTGTACGTGATTTTACCGTTGGGCTGCGGCCCAACGGGGACAGATTTGTTCTCTAGCCGCTGCCGTCTGGTTCCAGGAATGCCGCCACCGTGGCCCGGCGCTCGACGCCCCACCGCTGTGCCACCGGCTCACATTTGATGGTGAACAGGGCGAACACGCGGCCCGGCACCTGTGCGCCATACTCGGAAAACACGTAATAGTTGGCCTGCCCCTTGGCGATGACCAGGTCCGCCGTGTTCAGGGCTGCGCGCAGGTCCTCGCTCATCTCCTGGAACGAGATGCCCAGGGTGTCTGGCCCGGCCAGGATCAGCCGATCCGCCGCCTGGCCCAACCCCACGGCCCAGGCGTCCTCCATCGTGGCGTCGCTGGTGATGGGGCCGCCCCGGGTCGCCGACGTGACCCGGCAGCCGTGGCGCCGCAACTCGCGGATGAAAACAGCGTCCAGTGCGATCTCGCCCACGTTGTCATGGATATAGAGCACCTCTGGTGCCGCCCGCACCAGGTCGAACAAGGCGTCCAGTTGATCGACCGCCGGGGGCCGGTCCAGGTACGGCGCGAAATAGGCCCGGGCGTGGGCCGGGTCAAAGGCATAGCCGGTGCCGGCCGTCCGCGAGTCCAGGCTGTTGGCCGCCAGCGCCCACCGGGCCAGGAACCGGAACCGGGCGGCGTCATCCGGGATGGCCGCAGCCTCGGCCGTCACCTGCGCGGCCATGTGCAGGCCCACCTCGTTGGCCCGGCGCCGGGCCTCGGCAAAGGGTGTGGGCAGGCCGGCCACTCGCTTGATGATGCGGTGCACCGCCGTGATGTGATACGACGGCGGCACGTCGTAGGACCAGTGTTCGCGCAGGTGTTCCAGCACGGCGCAGTCCACGGTCAGGCGCAGGTCCTCGTCCGGCACGCACAGGGCCGAGGCCGCCTGGGCATCGTCGATGATACAGGGTAGGCAGGCAGAGATGGTCAGCATGAGTCGATTATAGCATTCCCACCAATCGTTGGCAAGCCGGGTCGTGTTCAATCTGCCCGCTGCGTGGTATAATAGGGACCGGAATCAAGGAGGTTTTGCTGTGCAAGTTCTCAAACGACTCCTGGGCGCGCTGCGCCCCTACTGGCTCACACTGCTGGTCACGGGGGCTTTGCTTCTGGTGCTCACCGGGCTCGAATTGGTGCCGCCCCTGTTCCAGCGGCGCATCGTAGACGAGGTGATTGGCACCAAGGACCTGAGCCGGCTGGGCGTGCTGCTTGGTGTATTGGTGCTCGTCTATGCCCTGATCCAGATCGCCAACGCCGGCGACCTCTACCTGCGGCACTCCCTGGGCGAGCGGGTCATCTATGACCTGCGCGTGCGCCTCTACGACTATTTGCAGCGCCTGTCGCTGTCCTTTTTCGAGCGCACTTCCACCGGCGAGTTGATGTCTCGCGTGACGAACGACGTGGAGGCCCTGGAGCAGTTTGTGACCCACGGGTCCAGCCTCACGGCGGTGGACCTGCTGCGCCTGGTGGGCACCACCAGCATCCTGCTGTGGATGGACTGGCGATTGGCCCTGGTGGCCCTGTTGCCCTTGCCCATTATCGCCGTGTCCCTGCGCGTGTTCAACCAGCGCGTGCGGCCTATTTACCGCAATGTCCGGGCGCGCCTAGGCGACATCAACTCCCGTCTGCAAGACAGCCTGGCCGGCATCCGCGTGGTCCAGGCATTCGGCCGCGAGGACGCCGAGTTGGAGCACTTTGCCGTCGAGAGCGGGCGCTATTATCGCGCCCGGGTGCGCGCCATTCGCACCTGGGCCACCTTTTTCCCGGCGCTCCATTTTGTCAGCAGCCTGGGCACCGTGCTGGTGCTGGGCGCGGGCGCCTGGCTGGTGGTAGAAGGACAAACCAGCCTGGGTACCCTGGTGGCCTTTTTGGCCTATGTGACCTCGCTCTATGACCCCATCCGCCGCCTGACCGAGGTGGATAACGTCATCCAGCAGGCCATTGCCGCCGGTGAGCGTATCTTTGAGCTACTGGACACCGAGCCCGACATCCAGGACGCCCCCGGCGCCATCGCCCTGGACCAGGTGCGCGGCGAGGTGCACTTTGACGATGTGCATTTTCGCTATGGCACCGGCGACGAGGTGCTCCACGACGTCGATTTCCACATGGCCCCCGGCGAAGTGGTGGCCCTGGTCGGCCCCAGCGGTGCCGGCAAGACCAGCATCGCCAACCTGCTCAGCCGCTTTTATGACCCCATCCACGGCTGCATCACGCTGGACGGTCACGACTTGCGCACGCTGCAACTGGTCTCGTTGCGCCGGCACGTGGCGGTGGTGTTGCAAGACACGTTTCTGTTCAACACCACCATCCGTGAGAACATTCGCTACGGCCAGCCAGACGCTACAGAAGAGGCCATCGCGGCCGCGGCCCGGGTGGCGCACGCCCACGAGTTTATCATGGAATTGCCCCAGGGCTATGACACCGAGATCGGCGAGCGGGGCGTGCGCCTGTCCGGCGGCCAAAAGCAACGCCTGGCCCTGGCCCGGGCTGTCCTGGCCGACCCGCGCATCCTGATCCTGGACGAGGCTACCTCGTCCGTAGACGCCGAGGCCGAGTATCTCATCCAGCAGGCCATGCAGGACGTGCTCCGGGGCCGTACGGCGCTCATCATCGCCCACCGGCTCTCCACTATCCGCAACGCCGACAAGATCATCGCCCTGGAAGAGGGCCGTATCCGCGAGATTGGCAACCACGGCGAGTTGATGAGCCGGGGTGGTCTATATAGCCAGTTATATCGGCGGCAAATGGAACTAGTCGGCGACGAACTGATCACGTTACAGATGATGGACGAGTAATGACGAACGAGGGAAGCCTCATGCCCGGCCGGGCGTAGGACAAATTGACAATTTGTCCTACGATGCCGGGCATCGAAGGACGAAAATGTAGGTCGGATTGCCGCGCGCAGCGCGGCCTACTCGGGGCTATCTTGCGGAGGAGGTAGACATGGATTTCTCGAGCCTGATCACAACACGATACAGCGTGCGCGCGTATCGGGCGGACCCGGTGCCAGAAGGCGTACTGAACCGGGTGCTGGAAGCGGCGCGGTTGGCCCCCACCGCCGCCAACCGCCAGCCCTTTCGCATTCTGGTGATCCCCACGGCTGGCCGGGAGGCCGAACTGCGGCGGGTGTATGACCGCGCCTGGTTCGTGCAGGCGCCGCTGGTGCTGATCATGTGCGCGCTGCCCGGTGAGGCGTGGACCCGCTCCGATGGCCTGAACTATGCCCTGGTGGACGCGACCATCGCCATGGATCACCTGATCCTGGCTGCCACCGAGGCCGGCCTGGGCACATGCTGGGTGGCGGCGTTCGACCCGGTCGCCGCACGCGACGTACTGGGTCTGTCCGAGGGCATGGAGCCGGTGGCCTTGACACCGCTGGGCTATCCAGCCGACGCGCCCCGGCCCAAGCAGCGCAAACCCCTGGCCGACCTGGTGGACCGTGAGCGCTGGTGAGCAATTGACCCCGGCGCAGCAACGTGGTACAATCAGGACCGTGCCAACCGGCACCTGTTATCTCGGAGTCGAAAGGAGTACTTGGTGAGGAGAAACTTGATAATTGTCGCTGTAATCGTGATGGCCGCCGTGGTGGTGGGGCTTGTGGCGTCGATGGGCATGAACATCATCAACCTGCCCTGGGTGGTTCTCTCGTTGTTGCGTGGCGGTCAGACGGAGCAGGCCACCGTAACCTGGTCCAGCCCCACGCCCACTATTCCCCCCACGCTGACGCCATCGCCTACCCGCATTCCTGCAGCGTTCCCCACGTATACGCCGACTGTGTTGCCGGCCACTGCCACGCCCACGCCCACTGTATATATCATCTACTATACCGTGCAGCCCAACGAGACGCTGGCCGACATTGCCGCCAAGTTTGGCGTGACCGAAGAGGCCTTGCGGCTGGCCAATCAACTGGCGCCAGAGGCCACCATTTTTCCCGGCCAGGTGTTGTTCATCCTCATGCCTATGCTCACGCCCACACCGGCGCCTACGTGGACTCCCGTCATCATGCCCACGTTGACTGTCGGCCCCTAATGGAAGAATAATCAGAGGTTCTGTTAATGATTGATATACTGGCTGCCGCGCTGTTTATCTTTGGCCTGCGCGTGGTGGGCATCTCCATTGGCACGGTGCGCGTGTTGTTGACCATGCGCGGCCGCAAGTGGCTGTCGGCCATCACCGGGTTCTTTGAGGTGCTGGCCTATGTGGTCGCCATTGGTCAGGTGGTGCAAAACCTGGACAATGCGTGGAATATCCTGGCCTACTGCCTGGGCTTTTCTGCCGGCACCATCCTGGGCATGTGGATCGAAGAGCGGCTGGCTCTGGGCTATGCCACGGTGCGCATCATCTCGGTGGACCACGCCCCGGCCATCGCCGAGGCCATCAGGGGCGCCGGTCACGGTGCCACCGACGGCCTGGCCCACGGCGCCGGCGGCATGGTGGGCACCGTCAAGGTGGTGGTGCGCCGCAAAGAAGTAAACCCGGTCTGCAAACTGGTTCAGCAGGAGGATCCCAAGGCATTCATCACCATCGAAGAAACCCAGGCCGTGCGCCAGGGCTATATGCGGCTGGCCCGCCAGGAGCGACGCTAGTGCCCCCGATGCTGTCACTGGATCAGGCCCTGCTGTTTGCCCTGGATGTGACGCACGCGGCCGGCACGCGCCTGCGCCACTGGTTCGGCGCGGTGGGGCACACAGAAAAGGCCGACCACTCGCCGGTGACCGCTGCCGACGTGGCGACCGAGCGCTTTTTGACGGCGGCCATCGGCGAGCGTTTTCCGGGCCACGGCATCATTGCCGAGGAAGAGCACGCCGGCTACCAGGATCACGAGTGGACCTGGGTTCTCGATCCGCTGGACGGCACCACCAACTATGCCAACGGGCTGCCTTACTGGGCCATCTCGCTGGCCCTGGTTCGTCAGGGTGATGAGCGGCCGGCGGTGGGTGTGGTTCACCTGCCACTGCCCGGCGAAACCTACCACGCCGTCCAGGGCCGGGGCGCCTTCCTCAATGGCCATCGCATCCAGGTTTCCCCGGCCACCCGGTTCGACGTGAACTCGTTCATGGCCGTCTATTCGCACGCGCAGCGCGACTATGTCCTGGAGGCCGTGCCCGGCAAGCCGCGCATCTATGGCTCTGCCGCCTACGACTTTTGCCTGGTGGCCCGGGGCACGGCCCTGCTGGGCCTGGAGCCCCAGGCCAAGGTGTGGGACGTGGCGGCCGGCTGGCTCATTCTCCAGGAGGCCGGCGGCGTGCCCCGGCTTCTGGATGGCACCGATGTCTTTCCCCTCCAGCCCGGCGATTACGCAAATCGTCGCCTGGCCGTGTTGAGCGCTGCCAACGAGACCCTGTGGCAAGGGGCCCGGTCGCGCCTCGTGGCGAGATCTGGCCGGTCAGACCAATAACCAATCACCATGTTCGGCCAAGACCTCATCCTCCGCACCAAGCTCATGCCGCCGCGCATCCGGCGGCGCGTGCTGTCGCGCGCGCGCCTGACCGAACGTCTGCAAGAGGCGTTAGAGCGCCGGCTGACCATCATCCAGGCCGGCACCGGCTATGGCAAAAGCACCGCGCTCATCACCACCCTCACCCACCTGCCCCAGCCCACCTACTGGTACACCATTACCGAATCCGACGCCGAGCCGCTGCTGTTCTTGCTACATCTGATCTATGCCTTTCGCACGCGCGCGGCCGCCGACAGTCACCTGGGCGAGCGCAGTCTGGCCTTGCTCCAGACCGAGCGCGGGGGCAATGGCCCGGGCTATGCGTTGGTCATCGACGCCCTGGTAAACGACCTGGCGGTCGAGTTGACGACCGACGCCTTTTTGGTGCTCGATGACTATCACCTGGTCAACGCTGCCCCGGCCATTATCACTCTCACTGACCGCCTGATCGAGGTGGCGCCGCCCAACCTCCACGTGATCGTCAGCACGCGCCAGCGACCCAACCTGCCAGGACTGGTACGCTGGCAGGTTCGCGACGAGGTGTTGGCCCTGGACCGTCATGACCTGGCCTTTCGACCGGCCGAGATCGGTGCCCTGTTCCAGCTCTATGGCTATGGCCTCAGCGCCGTCCAGATCGAGACCCTGGCAGCCGAAACCGAGGGTTGGGCCATTGCCCTGCAACTGGTGGGCCAGGGCGTGCGCGCTGCCGGCGGCGTAGCCCAGGTGCTAACCGGCCTGCCCGATTCACTGGAACGGCTGTTTGACTATTTGGCCCAGGAGATACTGGACAAGGAAACCCCGGCGCGCCGGGCCTTTTTGCTCCAAACCTCGATCCTGCGCCACCTGACGCCGGCCGCCTGCGACGCGCTCACCGGTTGCACCGACAGCCAGATGGTGCTGCAAACCCTGGAAGACCAGGGGCTTTTTGTCATCGCCGTGGGCGACGAGTATCGCTACCATCACCTGTTTGGCGAGTTCCTGAGCCGCCAACTGGCCCCGGCCGAGGCCCCGGACCTACATCGTCGTGCTGCCATCTTTTACCAGGACCGCTCAGACAACGAGGCGGCCATCCATCACCTGTTGCTGGCCCACGAGTTCGACGCCGCCGCGCAGGTGATGGCCCAGATTGGCGAAGATATGCTGCGCCTGGGTCGGCGTGAGCCATTGAGCACCTGGATCCAACGGTTGCCGGTGGATACACTGGCCCAGACGCCGGCCCTGCTGCGCTTTCAGGGCGACATCTGCCGCCAGAGTTCGCGCTTTGACGAGGCGCTGGCCTGGTACGAGCAGGCATATCAGCAATACATGGTCCATCAGGACCGGGCTGGGATGAGCCGGGCCTTGCGCGGTCAGGCCCTGGTCCACCTGGACACGGTGCGCCCGGCCCAGGCCGAGAGCCTGCTTCAGGAGGCGCTGCGGCTCATTGACGGTCAGGACGACCGCGAGAACCGGGCACGACTGCTGGAGCTGCTGGCCGAGAACCAGCTCAACCTGGGCCATCCCGAAGAATCCGAACGCCTGCGCGCCCGGGCGCGCGAACTGCGCCAGGAAGGCCCCGGCGAAGCCGAACTGGCCGTGCGCGTGCTCTTGCGCACCGGCCAACTCGATCAGGCGCGCCGCCTGCTGGAAGAGCAGGCCGCCATTGAGCAGCGCGAGCCGGTCCAGCGGCCCCGTTCCCACCGCGAGACCCTGCTCATTCTATCACTGATCCAGTCCTTTCAGGGCGAAGGAGAGGCGGCCTATCGCTATGCCACCGAGGGGATTGCCCGCGGTCAGGCGCTCAACTCGCCGTTCGTGATCGCTGTGGGCTATATGCGGCAGGGTCATGCGTGGCTGTTGCGCGATGCGCCTTCTTATGAAGCAGCCTGTCGCTGCTATCAGGAGGCCATCGTCCTGGGCGACACGCTGACCGGGTCGCGCCTCAAGGTGGAGGCCCTGTGGGGCCTGTGTCGGGCGCACGGGTTCCAGGGCGAGCTGGCAGCCGCCGAGCAGGCCGCGCAGCAGGGTATCCAAGTAGCGGAACAGGCCGGCGACGAGTGGATCGCCGCCCTGATCCGGGTGGTGATGGGCGGCGGCTATGTCCTGGCCCGCCAATATGCTGCCGCCATCGACTGGCTGGTGCAGGCCGAGACCGCCTTTCAGAACTGTGGCGATGTCTTTGGGCAAACCGTTGCGCGGCTGTGGCGGTGCCTGGTGGCCTGGGAGATGGCCGACCTCACCGGGCTGGAACCCATCCTGGCCGACTTGCTCCGCGCCACCCGCGAACATGGGTTCGAGTACATCTGTTTGCGCAAGACGTTGCTGGGGCCGCCCGACCCGCGTCGGCTGGTGCCCTTGCTGCTGTTTGCTCGCGACACCGGCTACCAGCCGGCGTTTGTGGAGCAATTGCTGGGCCGGCTGGGCCTGACCCACCTGGAGATTCACCCAGGCTACCAGCTTCGGGTGCAGGCGTTGGGGCCGTTCCGGGTCTGGCGCGGCGCGCAGGAAATCCAGGCCTTTGAGTGGCAGCGCGACAAGGCGCGGCAGTTGTTCCAGCTTTTACTCACCTATCGCCAGGACCTGCTGGACCGCGAGCAGATCGTGGAGTTGTTGTGGCCCGGGCTGGAGCCAGAATCGGCCCGGCGCGATTTCAAGGTGGCTCTCAGCACGCTGTATCGCGCCCTGGAGCCAGACCGGCGCGCCGGCGACCAGTCGGCCTTTGTGGCGCGCAGCGGCAGCCGCTATGGCTGGCGTCCCGAGGCTGACGTATGGCTGGACGTGGACCAGCTCGAACGCCTGATTGCCGAGGGGGATGGGCAGTTCGAGCGCGAGCCCCAGGCGGCGCTGGAACACTACCGGCAAGCGTTGGCGCTGTACCAGGGCGAATATCTGCCTGAACGCCGCTACGAAGAGTGGTGCGCCCCCGAGCGCGACCGCTTGCTCGCCCTGTATCTGGGGGCTGCCGACCGGCTGGCTCATGCCCTCATCGACAGCCAGGATTGGGAGGGTGCCATTGAGGTATGCCAAACGATCCTGGCGCACGACGATTGCTGGGAGCAGGCGTATCGGCTGCTGATGACGGCGTACGCGCGCCTGGGGAATCGGGCGCAGGCGCTGCGGGCCTATCACCGTTGCGTCGAGTGTCTGCGGGAGGAATTGGACGTAGCGCCTTCTGCTGAGACCGCACGCCTTTACGAATCTGTCTTCCAGTCCCCGTAGGACAAAGCCGCCCCTCTCAAGGCAGATGCCCATTTGGCCCGGACCATCACCATGTCTGAACTCGACATCGAAAAACCTGGCGGTGAAGGTGCCCCGGCCCTGCGCGTGCAAACGCTGGGCGGCTTTTGCGTGTGGCGCGATGGCGTCGAGATTGCGCCCACCGCCTGGGGCCGCGAAAAGGCGCTGCATCTCTTCCAGTTCTTTGTCACCGTGCGCGGGCAATATTTGCACAAGGAGCAGATTATCGACCGGCTGTGGCCGGACCTGGACCTGGAGCGCGGCGACCGGGATTTCAAGGTTGCACTGAACGCCGTCAGCAGCGTGTTAGAGCCGGCCCGTCGGCCCCGCACCGAGTTACGTTTTGTCCAGCGCCGCGAGCTGGCCTACGGGCTCAACACGGCCGAGACCTGGATAGACGCCGATGCCTTTGAAGCTGCCGTCGCCGCCGGGAACCGGGCCCTGCCCGGCGATGTGGCAGCGGCCATCGCCCACTATCGGACGGCCATAGATCTGTATGCTGGCGACTATCTGCTCGAGCGCCGCTACGAGGACTGGTCCAGCGCCGAGCGCGAGCGGCTCCAAGTGCTGGCTCTGGGCACCATGACGACCCTGGCCGATCTGCTGGTGAACCGCAGTCCATTGGAGAGCGTGCGCCTGGCCCAGCGCGTTTTGGCCACGGACCCGGCCTGGGAGGCCGCCTATCGCACCCAGATGCGCGCCTACATGGCCCAGGGCAACCGGCCGCTGGCCCTGCGGACGTATCAGCAGTGCGTGGAGGCGCTCGACGAGGAATTCAGGGTGGAGCCGCTGCCCGAAACGCACGAGCTGTACGAGGAGATCCAACGTCAAAACGCCACGCGAAGCGGTCATGCGTCACACAGATGACGTTTGACGCAGTAACTCACCCGTAACTCTGATTTGCTACCATCATCCTGCAAGAGAGGTGTTTGCCATGAAAACCCAGCGCGACATCGCGTCGTTTGTGCTGCGCTTTACCCAGGAGCTGTGGCAGGACCCCCAGGGCGAGCCGCACATCCAGTGGCGCGGGCACATTCGCCACGTCCAGGGGGACGAGGAGGCCCGGTTCACCGAGTTTGCCGAGGCCGTGGCCTTTATGCAGCGCTACCTGACGCAACTCACGCAGGGTTCCATCAACGCGCTGCCGGGAGGGGGGACCGTGGACCAGGAAAAGGTGCTCCAGGAAAGCTTTAAACTGTGGGAAGAATTCGCCGCCGGCTATACCAACGCCGTGTTCGAGGCCATGGACCGCACCATCAAGCAGTCCGAGTCGTTCCGGCAGCAGATGGACGAGTCCGTGCAGCGCGCGCTCGAATCGTGGCAATTGCCGGCCCAGGCGGACCCAGGGCAAGTTGTGCAAGCCCTGAACGATTTGCAGGCGCAGGTCCAGGCCCTGGCCGCCCGGGTGAACGACCTGGAAAAGAGCCTGGAGGCGGGAAAGTGAACCGGTCCAGACCGATGGCGTGTCAGAAACCCGTTTTCCCCAAGAAAACGGGTTTCTGAATCACATGCCCTTTATCCAGACCCACGACCTGAACATCCATTACGAAGTAGCCGGGACCGGCGACACCGTTCTCGTCCTGGCGCACGGCAATTTTGCCTCGTGGCGGTGGTGGCGGCCGGTGCTGGACCGGCTCCCGGCCGGCGTGCGCGCCTATGCCCCAGACCTGCGCGGCTGCGGCGATACGGACCGCCCGCCAGACGGCTACACCGTCGAGCGGTTGGCCGGCGACCTGCACGCCTTTGCCCGGGCCTTGCGGCTGCCCCGGTTTCACCTGGTCGGCCACTCGCTGGGCAGCGCGGCGGCGCTGCAAAGCGCGCTGGACCACCCCGGGCCGGTACAGACGTTGACCCTCGTGGCCCCGGCTCCGGCCGAGGGGCTGCCTTTTTCTCACGACGGGACTCGCGTCCCCTGGGTTGCCTGCCTGTTCGAGACCTCGCTGGACACGCTGGACGCCGTCTATCGCCTGCTGCGCACGGTGGACGCGAACCGGCCCCTGCTGCGCCAGGCATTGATCCAACTGACGCCCACGCTGCCCCACGGCGACGAATTCGAGGCCCTGGTGGACGACGCCGGGCGCATGGCCCCGGAGGCCGTGGTGGGCTACCTGCGGGCCCTGGACGCGTGGAACGTCCAGGGTGAATTGGGCCGGCTCCATCAGCCCACGCTGATCCTGGGCGGCGGTCGTGACGTCCTGGTGCCCTGGGCGGCCCTGGAGCGTATGGCGGAGGGCATCGCCGAGAGCCGGCTCGTCGTCTGGCCGGACGTGGGCCACTCGCCGCAGCTCGAACAGCCGGACCGCTTTGTCCAGCTTCTCATGGCCTTTGTCGAGGAACACGCCGGGCGGCGCTGGTTGGGGGATCTGTGGAACCAGGCGTCTGCTCGCATACTTGGACCTTCCCGAAAGCTTTCAGGTGCCGTCGAACCATAGAACGCTTGCCCAACCAGTGCCAATCGTTCTGGAAAACCCTGGTAGAGCTTTTGGGAAGGTAAAAAGCTGTAACTGAACTGTAACAAGGTTTTGGTATCATCAAACCGTAACGTTCGAGAGGTCATTGCGAGCGCGAAAACCAAAACACACACAGGAGGAAACCGATGACAGAGGTACAGAGCATGATGGAAAAGAACGTCGAGATGTGGGAGCAGGCATCCGGGCAATACATGGACGCCATGTTCAAGGCCGCGGAAAAGGCCATGGAACAGTCGACCGCGTTTCAGAAGCAGGTCAACGACGCGGTGAATGCCGCGGTGAGCGCCCAGTTGGACGCCACGCTGAAGGCATTAAAGTCACTGGAGCACCAGGTAGAGACCCTGGCCGGCAAAGTGGACGATCTGCAGGGCAAGGGCTAGAGAGATAGAGACGAGAGATAGAGAGGACCAGGAGGAAACACGATGGCGGAAAAGAGTATGTTTGAAAAGAATGTCGAGATGTGGGAGCGGGCGACCAGCCAGTACATGGACACCATGTTCAAGGCGATGGAAAAGACCCTGGAGCAGTCGGCCGCGTTCCAGAAGCAAGTGACCGCAGCGGTCAATACCTCGGTCGGCGCCCAGTTCGAGGCCACGCTGACGGCCATCCGGACGCTGGAAAAGCAGGTAGAGGCACTGTCCGCCAAGGTGGACGAGCTGATCGACAAGGGCTAAAGACAAGAGATAGAGACGGGAAATAGAGATAATGGGGCAAAGAGGCAAGGTGATGAGTGACCTTGTCTCGTTGCCCATTTAACGACGCAGCACACGACAAACCAGGAGATGACATGAGCGACCAAATGAACCTGATGGCCGCGCTGGGCAAGGTGCAGGAGGCCAACCTGACCGCCGCCGCGCGCGCCTGTAAGCTGACCGCCAACGCCGCCGCGCAACTGTGGGGCTTGCCGGCTCCCTGGGGCGAGGTCGTGCCGCCGGACAAGCGTTTTCGCGACGATGCCTGGGGCGAGTATCCGGCCACCGACTGGTTGCGGCAGGCCTATCTCATCGCTGCCCGGTGGATGCTGGACCTGGCCGATGGGTGGGAGTCGCTGGACCCGGCCATCCACCGCCAGGCCCGGTTCTGGACGCAACAGGCCGTGGACGTGGCAAGCCCGGCCAATTCCCCGCTGACCAACCCGGTGGTCCTGCGCGAGACCGCTCGCACCGGCGGGGCCAACCTCGCGCGGGGTGCGCGCAACCTGCTCGCCGACGCGCGCCGGGGGCGCATCAGCCAGGTCGCCGAGGGGGCATTCACCGTCGGCCGGGACCTGGCCATCACCCCCGGCCAGGTGGTCTATCGCAACCCCCTCATCGAGCTGATCCAGTACGCCCCGGTCACCAACAGGGTCCACGCCACGCCCCTCCTGATCATCCCGCCGTGGATCAACCGCTACTATGTGATGGACCTGCGGCCGGCGAACTCGCTGTTCAAATATCTGGTGGACGCCGGGTTCACGCTGTTCGCCATCAGTTGGAAGAACCCGGGCAGCGACTTGCGGAACCTGGACTGGGAAGACTATATGGAGCAAGGCCCGCTGGACGCGCTGCGCGTCGTCCGGGCCATCACCGGCGCGGAGCACGTGAACGCGGCCGGCTATTGCGTGGGCGGCATCCTGCTGGAGACGGTCCAGGCCCATCTGGCCGCTACCGGCGACACTTCCATCGCCAGCGCCACGTATTTCACCACGCACCTGGACTTTTCTCACGCTGGCGACATGGCCGTCTTTCTTAACGAGCCGAGCCTGTTGTTCCTGGAGTGGCTGATGAACGCCAGCGGCGGGTACCTGGACGGCCGGAACCTGGCGGCCACGTTCAACATGCTGCGGGCCAACGACCTGATCTGGGAATACGTGGTGAACAACTATTGGCTGGGCCAGGAACCGCCGGCCTTTGACCTGCTCTACTGGAACGGCGACGGGACACGGGTGCCGGAGCGCGTGCACGCGTTTCTGCTGCGCAACCTGTTCCTGGAGAACCGGCTGCTGACGCCGGGCGGCCTGCGGGTCAAGGGGACCGACCTGGACATGCGCCGGATCACCGCCCCCATCTATGCCGTGGCCGGGACCGAGGACCACATCGTCCCCTGGCCGGCGGCGTACAAGCTGCGCGAACAGGCCAGCGGCCCGGTGCGCTTGATCCTGGCCGAGGGCGGCCACATCGGCGGGATTATCAACCCGCCGGCGGCCAAGAAACGTGGCTATTGGCTCAACGAGGGCGCGGCGAGCGGTACGGACGCGGAGGCGTGGCGGGCCGGCGCCACGCGCCACGCCGGCAGTTGGTGGGATGACTGGGCGGCCTGGATGCGGGATCAGTCCGGCGAGCCGGTGCCGCCGCCAACGCTGGGCAGCGCCGAGTTCCCGCCGCTGGCAGCCGCCCCGGGCACGTATGTGTTGGAGCAATAGCACACTCGACCGCTGACCACTGACGGCCGACCGCCCGGGCACTGGATGACGGTCAGCGGCCCCTATCGGGCGCCATCGGCGGTCCTTATGGAGCAAACCAATGAGCAAGAAAACCGAACCGCCAGCCCCCGACCCCCTCCAGCCCTGGATCCAGTTCTGGGAGACCTGGTCCCAGTCCTGGTCCAAAGCACTGAGCGACACCGCCGCCAGTGAGGCGTTCGCCGAGTCCATGGGCCAGCACGCAGAGATCTACCTGCAGGCCACGGCCCTGGTGCGCCGCCAGATGCAAGAGGTCATGGAGCAAACCATGCACCAGATGAGCGTCCCCACCCGCGACGACGTGATCCGCCTGGGCGAGCGCTTGACCCACATCGAGATGCGGCTGGACGACCTGGACGCCAAGGCGGACGAGGTTTTGGACCGGTTGAAGGCGATGGCGTAAAATGCAGTACGCCATCAGGATGATTTTGATCAATGTCATTGCGAGGCGCGGTTTTCTCGCCGAAGCAATCCCCACCGCTGTGACTGGAGATTGCTTCGCTTCGCTCGCAATGACAGTTACGAGATAGACGAATGTCACTCCTTGCCCAACAGACGCAAGCCCGCCTCGTCGCCGGGATGCAGGCCATCGTGGACTCGTACGACGTGGCGGTGGGCCTGACGCCCGGGGACACGGTGTGGGCGCTCAACAAGGCCCGGCTCTATCGCTACCGGCCCATCGTGCCCCCGGAGGACCGCTACCCCATTCCCCTGCTCCTGGTCTACGCCCTCATCAACAAGCCCTACATCCTGGACCTGCTTCCGGGCCGCAGTTTTGTCGAGTTCATGGTGAGCCAGGGATTCGACGTGTACCTGCTGGATTGGGGCGCGCCGGGGCCGGAGGACCGACATACTCGCTTTGACGATTACGCCGCCGAGTACCTCCCCCGCGCCGTGCGCAAGATGCTGCGTGTCCACACACACAGTGGGCTGCGCCGGACACGGCGCGTCTCTGGCGCCAGCGAGTTCAGCATCCTGGGCTACTGCATCGGCGCGACCATCAGCGTGCTCTATGCCGCCCTCCACCCAGACGCCCCCCTGCGCAACCTGGTCCTGCTGACGCCACCCCTGGATTTTTCGGTGCGAGAGGACAGCGTCTTTGCCACCTGGCTCGACGAGCGGTATTTCGACGTGGACCGGCTGGTGGATACCCTGGGCAACGTCCCGGCCTCGATCATTGAGGCCGGGTCCAAGATGCTCAAGCCGGCGGAGAATTACGTGGGGGCCTATGCGACGCTGTGGAATCGACTGGGGGATGAGGACGCGGTGCGGAGCTGGCAGGCGATGCACCGCTGGGTACACGATGGGGTGCCGTTCGCCGGGGAGGCCTTTCGCCAGTGGGTGAAAGAGTACATCCGGGGCAACGAGCTCATCGAGGGACGGCACGTGGTCCGAGGCCAGCGCGCGGACCTGCCCAACATTCGTGCCGCGCTCCTCAACGTCGTCGCCGAATATGACCACATCGTGCCCCGGTCGCAATCTCTCAGCATCATGGACCGGGTCGCCAGCACCGACAGGCACCTGGAGAGCGTCCGGGCCGGGCACGTGGGGGTCATGGCCGGGAGCCGGGCCCGCCACGAGCTATGGCCCCGCATCGCCGGGTGGCTGGGGGAACGGTCTGGTTAGCTGCTTCCTAACCTGGGTGAAGCCGCTACGCTACCAAGCCAGACTCGACTAGGTTGCAACCTGCTGGATATTCTCGCTCATGGCGCAAAAATTTCACGGGTTAGGCCCCAGCACCCGCTCCATCTCTTCCCAGAAGGCCCCGGCCAGGCTCACGTGGAGCAGATAGGCCGGCACGGCCCGCACCAGCGCGCACAGGTTCTCGAAACGCTGGAGGTTGAACGCCGCGACCTCGTCCAGCGGCAGGCCCCGCAAAAAGTGCGTTGAGGTCTGCTGCGCCAGCTCCGTCAGCAGGGCCAGCGTGTGACCGGGCCCTAGCGGTTCGACGCGGTCCTCCTCTCCTTGCTCCAGGACAAAGATGGCCCGCAGTGGTACGGCTTCCTGCACGTCCCAGGTGTCGCTCCCGTCCCCCTTTTCTTCGCCAAAGAACCGGCTCCAGGTGGGCCAGGAGTGCGCCCAGTAGGTGCCCCCCGCGTGTGGGGCCTCGTCTCGCACCACCAGCGTCACGTCGTCGGCCAGGGCGCGCCAAGGTGGGACCAGACGGCGGCTGGCCGTGGACTTGCCCACGCCGGAGCGACCGGCGAGGAGAATGCCGGCTCCGCTGCTGTGGCGCGGAGCTTGGGCCAACCCGCTGTGCAGCAGCACGCCACTACGGGGCAACATCTCGCGGGCGATGCAGGCCGAGAGCCGCGTGAGCTGTTGCCAGAACCATTGCTCTTCAGTGAGGGGTTCGGAGACGAAACGAAGGCCGCCGGCAGCAGCGTCAGGCCGGGGCCGGCGAGGGCGCAGCACGTCCGGCGGTTCCAGCACACAGACGACGTCGGTATCGCTCATGTAGGTCGGAATGCCATTCCGACCTACGCCGGTCACGACGAGCAGGCGGCGTGTGTCCGGGGGAAGTGGCGTTGGCGCCGGCGACAATCGCGCGGCCCGGGCGAAAAAGTCCACCACGCGCGCGGCCGTGGCATCGCCGGCGCACAGGGCCAGGCGAGTGTCGTCGGCCACGGTCAGGGTAAAGCCCTCATCCACTCTCCCGCTGCGCGCCTTTCCCCCTCCCAATGGTGGGAGGGGGAAAGGTAAAGGGGCCGTGGGGGAGGGCGAGGGCCTGGTCAGCGGTTCTGCCAGCACGAACAACCGCCGCTCCAGGTCATTGGCAAAGGCGAGCGTGTCGGCCAGGATGGTCGAGGGTGCATTCTCGCATTGGCTTGCTACCTGCTCGGCGACCTGGGCCAGGGTGCGCCGGCCGTCGAGCAGCTTCCAGATGGTCACGCCCACCGGGCTGGCACCCACGGCCTCGGCGGTGAGGGGATGGAACAGGATGGCCCAGTCGTCGAAATCCTCCCGGAGCACGACCTGGGGATGAATGCTGGGGGTGTCGGTTGGTTTCACCGGGGTCTCCTGTAACCGTGATGATGGTTCCATCCGGCGGCATTATACCGTCTTTCGGGCTGTCAGTCAATGTGTCGCGCCAATCCCAGCCCCGCCGCACGCAAAACCCGCCGGCGGCCAAGCCACCCGGCGGGTGAGTGGGGTCAGGTTGTGGCGCGCCGGCGCTTACCTTCCCGCAAGCTGATCTACGTTCCCCGCCTGTGGCGGACAGACGCTCCGGGCATGGCTTGCGGGAATGTGCAGCGCCCGGCCGGAATGGCACGCTGCCAGGCCGAGCTTGACTTCTACGATCATGGTATGGCCGGCAAACTCCCGACTACACAAGGTAGATCGTTGGTCATGCCGCTGCTGCCGGCATCGCACGTGGACCCGGTCGGATTGGTGCCGGAAGCGCAGGTGGGGATTGCCGATACCCCACTCAGGCAGTCTCCCGGGTCTCCATAGAAGAATTTGACGGCCGAGCCCGCACCGCATATGCCAGCCCCGGTGCCCACAGCGCAGTATTCGTATGGCCCGGTCGCTGCCGCTCCGTCTCGGCACTGGAGCGGCCACTGGCCGGTGGCTCGAGCCCCGGCCGCCAGGTCCACCATCACTGGTTTCTGGTAACGCATGTTCTTCCTCCTTGTGTTGATGTGCCGACCAGCCTTGCGAAGGTTCTACGAGATGTTCGCCGGCCAAAAGTACCGTGTATAAGGCTCTGGTACCGGCCGCTCCCAGCATACCAGAGGAGGGACGGATGTGTCAATACCCCGCGGCACTGGGCCGCGGTCAGGGTATGCTGGCCGCGCTGGGCGAGCAGCTTCCAGATGGTCACGCCCAGCGCATCCAGGCCCACCACCTCCCCAGTGAGAGGGTGGAACAGCACAACCCAGTCGTCGAACTCGCGCAACACGACATGGGGGTCGGCGATGGGCCTGTCTGTGGGTTGCGCGGTGTGACTCCTATGATTGACGAGGCCCTACGGGTCTCCCAGACCCGTAGGGCCTGGACATGGTTGCTCTCATCCCGGCGAAGGTGAGTAGGGTCAGGCTGTGGCGCGCTGACAGTGTGCGTTGCGGCGGGGCGCCAGGCTGGCGATCAGCCGACGTGTGAAGGTCCAGCAGTACAGTCGCCTGCGGTGCCCCCCAAGCCGAACTCGCACTCCCAGTGATAATACGTGGTCATCCCTGAGAGACATGTAAAACCCGCGTTTGACCCGCCGGCGCAGTCTCCCGCGTTTGGCCCGGTGGTGCAGGCAGCATCATAAGCCGGGGTGGTGCCGGATCCGCAGACTCCCTGGAACGTAGGTGATGTGCCAGGCACGCACGACAAAGGCCCCTGTCCGGCCGCCCGCGCCCGCGCGCTCAAGTCCATCACCTTCGGTTTCTCGTACCGCATGTTCGCCTCCTGTGGTTCGATGAATGGCGTCGCGCCTGATGGGGCGGTCCAGTCCCGGCAACCGGGGCCATGCATATGATACACGTAAGGGGGGGGGGATGTCAATGCCGGTCTTGCTGCACGCAAAACCCGCCGGGCGGTCAGGCCACCCGGCGGGTGAAGGACCCACCAGGCAACGGTGGGCGGTGTCAGATTGGGGCGTGCAGGCATTTACCTTCCCGCAAGCTCCGAGCTTTCGGGAAGGTGCCGAGGCGGGCGCGTTGGCGAGCCGGCCCGGCCCTGCACACCGCAACGCCTATGGCGGTTATATTGGACCTGGTCCTGAAGTACAGAATTCTATGACATTTGCGTCCGTTCCGCCGACACACGAGTAATTGCCGCCCCCGGACCCGATCCGGCAATCGTAGGGAGAGTTCCCACCTGCGCAGGGGCCAACTCCTGGACCGCCGTCAGGGCCAGCATTGCAAGGGTACGAGGCGCTGGGGGTGCCTCCCCCCGAACAGCTTGCATCGCTCGAGCCAAATAAACATCCCAATGGCCACTGGCCGGTGACCCGGGCACTGGCGCTCAAGTCCATCACGACGGGTTTCTGGTAACGCATGGTCTTTCTCCTGATGTTGATATGCCGGTGCCCCCTGGCGTTCACGGCTGGAACCCGGCCACTTCCAGTATACCAGGAGGGGGGAAGAGTTGTCAATACCCGGCCGCGCGTTGTAACTCCCCTGTAACACCTCTGTAACGGCCTTGGGGTATCATGGAAGGGAAATACCAAAGCCCAATCCCCAACAAGGAGACCCCATGCGCTTAAAAGACCGAGTCGTGCTCATCACCGGCGGGGCGGCCGGCATCGGCCGGGCCACCGCCGAGCGTTTCGCCGAGGAAGGCGCCATCATTGTGCTGTGCGACCTGATGGAGGAAGCCGGCCGGGAGGCTGCCGCTGGCCTGGGGCCGGACGCGGCGTTCTACAAGGTGGACGTGACCAACCGCCAGGCCGTCCAGGAATGGGCCGACGCCGTGTTCGCCCGCTATGGCCGCATCGACGTGCTGGTGAACAACGCCGGCGTCCTCCGCGACGGCCAACTGGTCAAGTTCAAGGAAGGCCAGGTGGTGGGCCAGATGCCGGAACGGGATTTCGACCTGGTCATCGCCGTCAACCTCAAGGGCGTGTTCAACTGCACCCAGGCCGTGGCCCCGTATATGATCCAGAGCGGCGGCGGCGTGATCCTCAACGCCTCGTCCGTGGTGGGGCTGGACGGCAACTTTGGGCAGACCAACTATGTCGCCACCAAGTCCGGCGTCATCGGCATGACCAAGGTGTGGGCCCGGGAGCTGGGCCGCTACAACATCCGGGTCAACGCCGTGGCCCCGGGCTTTACCCTCACCGAGATGGTGCGCCAGATGCCCGAAAAGGTGCTGGATGGCATGAAGGCCCGCACGCCCCTGGGCCGCCTGGGCGAGCCGCGCGACATCGCCAATGCCTACCTGTTCCTGGCATCCGACGAGGCCAGTTATGTCTCCGGCGCGGTGCTCCGGGTGGACGGCGGCATTGTGGTGGGGACGTGAGAGAGACTGGAGATAGAGACATGAGATAGAGTAGTACACAAAAGACTCTCTATCTCCCCTCTCTATCTCTATCCCGCCCACCGAGAGTGTGGCATGGACGACCGATCCGCAAATCCCGCAGCTTCCTCCCCCTGGCGCGCCTGGCTGGAAAACCCCTGGACCCAGGCGTGGGTGGGGTGGCAGCGGCTGCTGTGGGCCAGCCATCCCCTGAGCCGGCTGGTGCCGCTGGACGTGGACGAGGTCTATCGCGCGTTTGCGGTCCTGGGCGACGACCTGGCGGCAAACCCGGACAAGCTCGTGGCCCGCACCGCCGACCTGCTGCGCAGCTATAACGAGCTGGCGCTGTGGAGCCTGCGCCGGGGCCTGGACGCCGAGCCGGCCGACGAGCTGGTGACGCCGGACAAAAAGGACCGCCGCTTCCGGGATGAGGCCTGGGCCAATAACCTGGTTTTCAGCGTGCTCAAACAATCGTACCTGGTGCTGTCTCAATGGCTGGTGGCGGCCTCGGAGGACGTGGAGGGCCTGGAGCCGCTGGAGCGCCAGCGGACCAACTTTTACATGCGCCAGTTCGTGGACACGGTCAGCCCCACCAATTATCTGTTGACCAACCCCACGGCCCTGCGCGAGACGCTGGACACCGGCGGCGAGAACCTGCGCCGGGGCTTGCAGAACCTCCTGGACGACCTGGAACGCGGCGAGGTCAAGATCGCCGGCAAGGAGCAGTTTACCGTGGGCCAGGACCTGGCCCTCACGCCGGGGCAGGTGATCTATCGCAACGACCTTATCGAGCTGATCCAGTACGCGCCGGCGGCCGAGCAGGTCCACGCCGTGCCGATGCTCATCATCCCACCCTGGATCAACAAGTACTATATCATGGACGTCCGGCCCGGGCGCAGCATGGTGGAGTACCTGGCACAGCAGGGGTTCACGGTGTTCCTGATGAGCTGGCGCAACCCCACCCCGGCCATGCAGGACCTGAGCATGGAAGACTATTTACGGCTCGGCCCCCTGAGCGCGCTGGAGGTGGTCCAGGCCATCAGCGGATCATCTCGCGTCAACTGGATCGGCTACTGCCTGGGCGGCACGCTGCTGGCCATCACCCTGGCCTACCTGGCCGCCATTGGGGACGATTCGACCAACTGTGCCACGTTTTTCACCACCCTGCAAGACTTTTCCGAGGTGGGCGAGACCTCGCTGTTCGTCACACCCGAGTGGATCACCGAGGTGGAGCGGCGCATGGACGACAAGGGCTACCTGGACGGGCTGGAACTCAGTTCAGTGTTCAAGCTCATGCGCGCCAATGACCTGATCTGGGGCTTTGTGGTGAACAATTATCTGCTGGGCCAGGAGCCCATGCCCTTTGACCTGCTGTATTGGAGCGTGGACCGCACGCGCATGCCCCGGGCCATGCACTCGTTCTACCTGCGCAACATGTACGTGGAGAACAACCTGGTCCAGCCGGGCCGCCTGGAATTCCTGGGCCAGGGCATCGACCTGGGCCGAGTCCGCTGCCCCAGCTATGTGGTGGCGACGGTGGAAGACTATATCGTGCCCTGGCCGGCCGCGCACAAGGCGGCTGCGCTTTTCTCTGGTCCCGTGCGCCGCGTCCTGAGCGCCGGCGGTCATCAAACCGGCATCATCAACCCGCCGTCGGACCGGGTCTTTTACCTGACCAACGAGTCAGACACGGCCGATGCGGACGCTGACGAGTGGCTCCAGTCTGCCACGCGCCACGCCGGTAGCTGGTGGCCGGACTGGATGGCCTGGCTGGGCGAGCAGTCGGGGGAAAAGCAGGCACCCCCGTCGATGGGCAACGAGGCGTATCCGCCGCTGGCGGCCGCGCCGGGCACGTACGTCTTGGAGGAATGATAGAGATGGGAGATAGAGATAGGGATGGGGGTCAAGTTCGAGCGGCTGGAGACATGGCAGCGGGCGATTGACTTTGCCAACGAGATGTTTGACATCGCGGACGCGCTGCCCCAACGGCACCAGTTCTCACTGGGCGAGCAACTGCGAAGGGCTGCTCTCAGCATCCCCACCAACATCGCTGAGGGGACCGGCCGAGACAACCCCCGGGAATCCCGCTATTTCTATCGTATCAGCAAAGGCTCGCTATACGAATGCGTGAGTTTGCTGGTGATGTTTGGCAAGCGCGGACACCTGGAGCGTGATGCATATCAGCAGCATCGAGCCGAGGCCGACGAACTCGCCTCCATGATCACCGGCCTCATCCGCGCCCAAGGTAGAGACAGAGACAAAAGATAGAGATCTCTCTATCTCTATCGCCCATCTCTATCCTATTTGAGGAGATCTCATGAACCCACAAGAGCTATACAGGCAAAAACACCTCTCCATCCCCGAGGCGGTCTCACTGGTGCATTCGCATCAGACCATCGTGGGGGCGATGGCGGCGTCCGAGCCGCCGGGCCTGCTGGGCGAGCTGGGTCGGCACAAGGACCGGCTGGAAGACGTGACGGTGTGCGTCTGCCTGCCCATGCGGCATTATGACTTTGTGCTTGAGCCCGAGATGGCCGGGCACTTTTTCGTGGAGAACTGGTTTTACGGCGCGCCGGACCGCGAGGTGCATCCCCAGGGCCGCACCTCCTACATCCCCAACAACCTCCACGCCGCCGCCCGGGGCAAGCTGGCCGCGCTGGGCAATCACCTGGACATTTTCTGGGGCACGGCCACCCCACCGGACAAGCGTGGGTTCATGTCCCTCTCGCTGGGGCTGGTCATCGAAAAGCAGATCATGGAAGCCGCCGACATGGTGGTGCTCGAGATCAACGAGAACCTGCCCTGGACTCTGGGCGATACCCAGGTGCACATTTCGGAAGTGGACGCAGTGGTAGAGAACCACGTGCCCCTGTTCGAGCTGCCCCCCGGGCCGTCCGCCGACTGGGAGCGTGCCATTGGCGGCTATATCGCTGAACTCATTGAGGACGGTGCCACGCTCCAACTCGGCATCGGTGGCATTCCCAATGCCATCGCCGCGTTCCTGATGGAGCGGCGCGACCTGGGCGTCCACACCGAGATGTTTACCGACGGCATGGTGGACCTGTACGAGGCCGGCGTCATCACCGGCCGGCGCAAAACCCTGTGGAAGGGCAAGATGGTGGGGGCCTTTGCCCTGGGCACTCGCAAGCTCTATGATTTCATGGACAACAACCTGTGTGTCGAGTTCCAGCAGGGCTATGTCACCAACGACCCTTATGTCATCTCCCGGAACCACAAGATGGTGAGCGTGAACACGGCCCTTCAGGTGGACCTGTACGGCCAGGTGTGCTCGCAGAGCATTGGGGCGCGGCATTATAGCGGCACCGGTGGCCAGCTCGACACGCACCGGGGCGCGCAGATGTCCCCCGGCGGGCGTGGAATCATTGCCCTACGGTCCACGGCCCGGAAAGGCACCGTCTCCACCATCGTCCCCATGTTGAGCGAGGGCGCGGGCGTGACGGTGCCCAGCCAGGACATAGACACCGTCGTCACCGAGTATGGCGTGGCCGAGCTCAAGGGCCGCAGCGTCAAGGACCGCATGGAGGCGTTGATCCGGGTGGCGCACCCCGACTTTCGGCCCTGGATCCGCGAGGAAGCCGAGCGATTGAACATCGTGCCGCGCCTGGTGGTGCCGGGTTACGAGCTGACCAAACCCACTCTCAAAGCCACCGCGCCCGGCGTCACCGCCGGGTCCATCAAGCTGGGCACTTTTTGCGACCTGTCCGGTCCCAACGCTGCCATTGGCATGGCCGCATTCCGGGGCTATTCCACGTATTACGAGTACGTGAACCACTGGGGCGGCGTGCACGGTCGGCAGATCGAGCTCGTCGTCAAGGACGATGGCTTTGATCCTACGCGCACCCGGCTGGCGGTGATGGAACTGGTCACGCAGGACGAGGTGTTTGCCGTCGTCAACCCGTTGGGCACGCCCACCAACCTGGCCGTGCTGGACTATTTGTTGGAAAAGCAGATCCCGGTCATCTCGCCGCACAGCGGGGTGTCGGCCTGGTCGGCGCCGCTCAAGCCCACCTATTTCGCGCTCCAGCCTTCGTACCACGTGGAAGGGCAGATATTGGCCCAGTACGCGCTGGACGAGTTGGGGGCCCGGCGCATTGCTGTGCTGGCGGTGAACGACCGTTTTGGGCAAGAAGGTTCCACGGCGTTCCTGGGCGAATTGGCGCAGGCCGGCGTGCGGCCGGTGCTCACGCTCACCCATCCCATCCTGGAATCCACCCCCGACCGGTGGATAGCCGAGCTGGCCGCCCACGAGCCGGACCTGGTGCTGCTGTACACCTATGTCAAGCCGGCCGCCGACCTGCTGCGCGCGGCGCAAGTCGCCGGGTTCACCCCGCAATGGCTGGGCAGCTATGTTCTCTCCGGGCCAGACCTGTTCCAGTTTGCCGGGGCCGAGGCCGCCAACGGCGTGCGTACCACCAGCTACCCGGCCGGGCCGCGCGACCATCGCGGCGAAACCCTGTTCCAAAAGCTCATGGCGCGTGGCGCCCCGTGCGACACCGAAATGGCCGGGCCGCACAGCCGTATTGGCTACGCGGCAGCGCAACTGGTGGTAGAGGGCCTCAAGCGCGCCGGACCGGACCTCACCCGCGATGGCTTGATCCAGGCCCTGGAAAGCTTGCAGGACTGGACCGGTGGCCTGCTGCCGCCCATCAGCTATAGCTCGACCGACCATCGGGGGTTGACGGCGCTGGCCCTGCAACGGGCACGGAACGGACAATGGCTGGTGGAAAACGGATTGCTCAAACTGCGCGAGTGAGACGTCCACACACACAGTGGGCTGCGCCGGACACTGCGTGTAATGCGTGAACAACTAGGCCTTACGCCTTGCGTTTTACCCACTATGAAACAGGAGGACACATGGCTCGATACGGCACCATTATCGGCACGGGGCACTATCTCCCGGAGACAAAGGTCACTAACGAAGAGCTAAAAGCACGGATGGGCCAGATCAATCCGGCCCTGGCAGACGTCATCGACAAGTTCGAGGAGTCGAGTGGCATCCGGCAGCGCTGGTACGCCCCTCGCGACTGGGTCACGTCTGACATTGCGCTGCCGGCCGCGCAGGCTGCGCTCCGGGCCGCCGGCATCAAGCCCGAGCAACTGGACATGATCCTGCTGGGCACCGATACGCCCGACTATATCACGCCGGCCACCTCCGTGGTGTTGCAGCACAAGCTGGGGGCGGTGAACGCCGGCACCTATGACATCGGTTGCGCCTGTGCCAGTTTCCCCACCGGCGTCGCCGCCGCGTCCGGGCTCATCACCACCAACACCTGGGTCAAGTACGTGCTGGTGGTGGGCGTGTACATGATGAGCAAGCTGGCCGACCCCAACGACCCGGCCGTGTTTTTCTATGGCGACGGGGCCGGGGCTGCCGTCCTGGCCGTCGATTCCAAGCCAGGGTTCATCACCTCTGCCTATCTGGCCGACGGTGCGTACCACAGCTATTGGGGCATCTATTCGGGCGGCACCTACGAGCCGGCCACGGTCGAGGCGGTCCAGGCCGGGCGCACCCAGGTGCGCATCACCAACCGCTACCCGCCCGAAGTCAACCATGACAACTGGCCGCGCCTCGTGCGCATGCTGGCCGAGCGCGGCGATTTTGCCGTGTCCGACATTGACGTGGCTCTCTTTACCCAGGTCCGGCTGCCGTCCATCAAGTTGGTGATGGAAACGGTGGGCCTGCCCCTGGCAAAGACCCACTGGATCATGGAAGACTGGGGCTATACCGGGTCGGCCTGCATCCCCATGTGCCTGGACGACGCCATCCAGAAGGGCAAGGTCAAGTCCGGCGACCTGGTGGTGCTGGTGGGTTCGGGCGTGGGCTATAACCAGGCCGGCGTCGCCCTGCGCATGCCATAAGGAGGTTCTCATGGACAAACAGATCCCCAACGTACTGCCCGGCATCACGTCACAGATGGTGGATACGCCGCGTCTGCAAATGCACGTGCTATCCTGTGGTCCGGTCGACGGCGAACCGGTGGTATTTATCCACGGCAACTTTTCGTCGGCCACGTACTATGAAGAGACCATGCTGGCCATGCCGCCGCGCTATCGCTGCCTGGCCCCGGACCTGCGCGGCTATGGCCTCACGGAAGACAAGCTCATTGACGCTGCTCGGGGCGCGCGCGATTGGAGCGACGACCTGGACGCCCTGTTCACGACCCTGGGGCTGGGCAAGGTGCACTTGCTGGGCTGGTCGCTGGGAGCTGGCCCGGTCCTGCAATACCTGATCGACCACCCGGCCAAGGTCGCCAGCATCACCCTGTTGGACCCCATCTCGCCCTATGGCTTTGGCGGCACCCGGGAACTGGACGGGCAGTCCTGCTTCCCTGACTATGCCGGGGCCGGTGGCGGCGTGGTCAACCCCGAATTTGTGGGGCGCATTGCCGCCAGCGACCGCACCGACGAGGACCCCAACTCGCCGCGCAACATCATCAACGCCTTCTACTACAAGCCACCGTTCCGCGCCGCCCGCGAGGAGGATTTTCTCAGTGCGTCCCTGCTGGAGCGGACCGGCGAGCAGAAATATCCCGGCGACATGGTCCCCTCGGCCAACTGGCCCAACGTGGCCCCGGGCGATTTCGGGCCGATCAATGCCACGTCGCCCAAGCATTTTGACGTCAGCGGCATTGTGGACGCGATGCCCAAGCCGCCCATCCTGTGGGTGCGCGGTTCCGACGACCAGGTGGTGGGCGATGCGTCCATGTTTGACATTGGCACCTTGGGCAAGCTGGGCTTTGTGCCCGGCTGGCCGGGCGACGAGGTCTATCCGCCTCAGCCGATGGTGAGCCAGACCCGGGCCGTGCTCGAGCAGTACGCGGCCGGTGGCGGGCGCTACCAGGAGCACGTTATCCAGGACGCCGCTCACGGCCCGCACATCGAAAAGCCGTCCGAGTTCAACGCGGTCTTGCACCAGTTTCTGGCCCAGGCAGGAGCCGACTAGATGCCCAGGATCCCGGTCAACGGCACAGACATCTATTACGAGCTACACGGCCCGGCCGATGCCCCGGTGCTGGCCCTGGTCAATGGCATCCTCATGGGCACGGCGAGCTGGCCGTATCAGGTGCCGGTCTTGTCGAAACACTATCGTCTGCTCCTGCACGACTGCCGGGGCCAGTGGCAGTCGGCGCATCCTGAAGGGCCGTACACGATGGAACTCCACGCCGACGACTTGGTGGCCCTGCTGGATGCTTTGCACATCGAGCGGGCGCACATTGGCGGCATCTCGTACGGCGGCGAGGTGGCGATGACCTTTGCGCTCAAATACCCGGACCGGGTGCGGAGCCTGGTGCTCAGCTCCACGGTCAGCCACAGCGAGCCGGCGCTCCGGCTCATCATCGAGGGGTGGATGCGTGCGGCTCGGCTGTACGACTCGGACCTGTTCTTTGAGGTGACGGCTACCGACAACTTTAGCGAGGCCTGGATCGCGGCGAATCAGCCGGTCCTCGATGCGGCCCGCCGGCGTTATACCACGCTGGATCTCGACGCCGTGGTGCGCCTCTGTGAGTGCTTTTTGGCGTACGACATCCGCGAGTCCCTGGGGCAAATCGCCGCGCCGGCGCTGGTCATGGTGGGAGAAGATGATCACCTGAAGCACCGGGGTTATGCCGAGGTCATCGCCGACCGCATCCCCGGCGCCGAGTTGCTCATCATCCCCCACGCCGGCCACGCCGTGTGCTGGGAACGACCCGGCGAGTTCAACACCGCCATCCTGGGCTTTCTCGCCCAGCACGACGAATAGCGAATACCGAATGTACGAATCACAAACGCTCGCGTGCTGTTCGTTGCAGGAGGAAACGCCATGACCATCCGCCAAGATTTCCAGATAGGTGAGCAAGCCACCTTTACCAAGACCATCACCGAGGCCGATGTGAATGCCCTGGCCGATCTCATCGGCGACCATAATCCGGTCCACATGGACGAGGCGTTCGCCGCCGGGACGCGCTTTGGCCGCCGCATCGCGCACGGCGTGTTCACCAGCGGCCTCATCTCGGCGGTGCTGGGCAATGACCTGCCCGGCCCGGGGGCCATCTATCTCAGCCAGGAGATCCAGTTCAAGGCGCCGGTCTATTTTGGCGATACCATCACCGCCGTCGTCGAGGTGCAAGCCTGGCGGCCCGACAAGCGTATCATTACCTTGAAAACCGACTGTTACAACCAGGACGAGGCGCTGGTCGCCACCGGCCAGGCCGTGTTGCTGGCGGAGCGGCCCAGAGAGTAAAACAGAGCAGGTATATCCGTCGAACATCAAGCGTATCGAAAGGAGGTGATGCTCGCCTGTCCAATCGACCAGTTGACCGATTTACCCATGTAGCAATATCTCAACACCCCAAATAGGAGGAGATCGAATGAAAAAGCAAGTTGTTTTCGCGATTGTTGGCGTACTGGTAGTGATAAGCATGCTGGCCGCGCAGTGCCCGTCGGGGCCGGCTTCCCCAACGGAGGTGCCGCAACCGACGACAGCACCTCAACCCACCAAGGCCGCCGAGCCCACCAAGGCCGTCGAACCTACCACAGTTCCCGAAGGTCCGCCCCTCAAGATCGGGCTGCTGCGCCCGGTGAGTGCTGGCCTGGTCATCTATGGCGAGATGGAAGAACGCGGGTTCCAGTTGGGCCTTGACTATGCCACCAATGGCACCGGCATGGTGGCCGGCCGCAAGATCGAGGTCATCATCAAGGACACCGAAGGCAAGCCAGACGTAGGCGTGAGCCGTGCTCGCGAACTCGTCGAAAAAGATGGCTGCGAGATCCTGGTCGGGTCTTGCTCCAGCGCCGTGACCCTGGCCATGATGGAAGTGGCCAAAGAGAACAAGACCATCCTGATGGTGCCCGTGGCAGCCGCGGACCAAATCTCTGGCGAGATGTTCAACGAGTACACCTTCCGCACCAGCTCCTCGGCGGCACAGGACGCCCTGGCCGGCGCCAAGTACGCCGCCCGCTCCCTGGGTAAAAAGTTCGTGGGCCTGGCCCCGGACTATTCCTGGGGGCAGGACCAGATCAAGGTCTGGAAAGAGATCGTGGAACAGGAAGGCGGCGAGTTCGTGGCCGAGGTCTATGCCCCGGCCGATACCACCGAGTTCACCCCTTACTTCCAAAAGTGCCTGGACAGCGGCGCCGAAGTGCTGTTCGTGGCCTGGGCCGGCGCTGGCGGCGTGCAACTCTTTAACCAGTTGCAGGAGCAAAAGATAACGGAAAAGCTCCAGCTCACCACCGGCATCGTGGACAATGCCACCTTTGCGGCCCTGGGCACTGCCCTGGTGGGCAACAAGGGCATGATCAAGTACTACTACGAGTTCCCCAAGACCAAGGAGAACGACTGGCTGGTGAAGGAGCACATGGCCCGCTACCAGGTGCCACCGGACCTCTTTACCGATGTCAGTTTTGCCTCCGCGCAAGCCCTGGTCATGGCCCTGGAAAAGACCAGCGGCAGCACCAAGGCCGAGGACCTGATCAAGGTCCTGGAAGGCATGAGTTGGCCCGCGCCCAAGGGCACGTTCACCATCCGGGCCGCAGACCATGCTTGCCTCCAGCCCATGTACACGGCCACGGTCGTCATGGAAGGCGACAAGCCGGTCATCAAGCTGGTGGCCGAGATGTCAGCAGAGGACTGCGCTCCCAAGATCACGGCACCCGCTCGGTAGACAAGCAGATCAGTAACAAGGGGATCAGCCTTGCGAAGGCCTAAAGCCTTCGCAAGGCTCTCCCTCTCTACGTTTTACGCATCACGCAACGGAGGACGCCGCATGACAGGGAATGGCATCATTCTAGAAACGCGTCATTTGCGGAAGGACTTTCAGGCCCTGCGCGCCGTGGACGACGTGAGTATTCAGGTTCGGCAGGGCACCTTCCACTCTATCATCGGGCCGAACGGGGCCGGCAAGACCACGTTGTTCAACCTGCTCAGCGGCACCCTCAAGCCTTCGGAAGGCGAGGTCTTGTTCAAAGGCCAAGACATCACCCGGTTCTCGGATACCCGGCGCTCGCACCTGGGCATCGGTCGGTCGTTCCAGATCACCAATATCTTTCCCAACCTGACGGTGTTGGAGAACGTGCGCATCGCCACCCAGTCCCGGGGCCATGATAGCCTGAAGATCTGGATGCACTATGGGCGCTATCGCCAGTATGAAGAGCGTGCGCGCGAGATTCTGGCCGAGGTGGGGCTGGCCGGGAGGGAATTGCAGATCGCCGGGCTGCTGCCCCACGGCGACCAGCGCAAGCTCGAGATTGCCATCCTGATGGCCACCGAGCCGGAACTGTTGCTCTTGGACGAGCCCACTGCCGGCATCAGCCGCGAAGAGGTCCCGGCTATCATGGAAGTCATCGGCCGCATCAAGGCGCGCAGCGACAAGACCATCATGCTGGTGGAGCACAAGATGGACATCGTGATGGGTACCTCTGACGTCATCACGGTGATGCACCTGGGCAACGTCATCGCCGAGGGCACGCCAGCCGAGATCGCCGGCAACGAGACGGTGCAAAACGCCTACCTGGGCGGGCTGTACAAGGACGCCATGCGGGAAGCGCTGGCTGCCGACGGGCGCGAGGGGGAATGATGGACGCGATACTGGAACTCCAAGACGTCAACACGTACATCGGCCAGTTCCACATCCTGGAAGGCGTTTCGCTGTCCGTGCCTGGCGGTGCGGTGACGGTGATACTGGGACGTAACGGGGCCGGCAAGACCACCACGCTCCGCACCATCATGGGCCTCACGCCGCCGCGCACCGGCCGCGTCGTCCTGGCCGGGCAAGAGGTTCAGGGCAAAGCCCCCTACGACATCGCCAAGCTGGGGATCGGCTATGTGCCGGAGCACCGGGGCATCTTTGCCGACCTGTCGGTGGAGGAAAACTTGAAGCTGGCCGAGCGCAAAAAGGGCGACCTGGAACGCAAGGCCGACTTGATCTTTGACTTATTCCCCGACCTCAAACGCCTCATCAAGCTGGGCGGTCGTAACCTGTCTGGTGGGCAGCAGCAGATGCTGGCCGTGGCCCGGGCTCTGGTGCCAGACAACAAGCTGCTCCTCATCGACGAGCCGACCAAGGGTCTGGCCCCGGTGGTGGTGGAAGCTGTCATGGAAGCCATCCACCAGTTGCGCAAGACCCTCACCGTACTGCTGGTGGAGCAGAACTATTTTGTGGCCTCGGGCGTCGGCGAGTACTATACCATCATCGACGTGGGCAAGACGGTGAGCGCCGGCGAGATGGCGGAATTAAGGCGCCACCCCGAGATCGTGGAGCGGTACCTGGGGGCTACGTGAGACATCGTGCGTCAAACGTCACTCATCGCGCATGACGCATGACGGAGGTAGAAACATGCCTATCGAAGACCTATTGGCCCGCATCATCAACATCACCCTTCAGGGATTGACCATGGGGATGCTGTTCTTTCTCATCGCGTCCGGGCTGTCGCTGATTTTTGGGTTGATGGACGTGCTAAACTTTGCCCACGGATCACTGTTCATGATCGGTTCCTATGTGGCGCTGACCACGTTCTGGCTCCTGGGCGGCTATCCGCTGGAATCCATCCAGGCCCAGCAACTGGGTGTCCTGGGGTTCAACACGGCCCCGGTGCTCATCGCCGACTCGAATCTGCGGTTCCTCATCGCCGTGATCACCGGCACCACGGCGGGACTTGTCGTGGGCACGCTCATGGAGTGGGGGCTGATCCGCCCCCTGTACAAGCGCCCCATCTTTCAGATCCTGTTGACCCTGGGCATGGTCTATGTCCTCGCCGAGATCGTCAAGCTCATCTGGGGGCCGGCCCCGTTGGGCATGGCCAAACCAGAGCTGTTGACCGGCACGGTGGACATCCTCGGCCGGGCGTTCCCCATCTATAACATCTTTATCATCCTGTTGGGATTCGTGGTCATGGCCGTGGTCTATACGATCCTGCGGCGCAGTCGCATTGGGATCATTATCCGGGCCGGGGTAGAAGATAGCGAGATGGTGCAAGCCCTGGGGATCAATGTGCGGCGGGTGTTCACCGGGGTCTTTGCCCTGGGCGCCGGGCTGGCGGCCCTGGGCGGCGCGGCCGCGGTGCCCTTCCTGGGTGGCGCGAACCCGGATCAGGGCATGGCCTTTCAGTTGAGCGCCTTTGTGGTGGTGGTCATTGGCGGGATGGGCAGCTTTCCCGGGGCATTTGTGGGCGCCCTGCTGGTGGGCCTGGCCCGCTCCTTTGCCGACTACCAATTGTCGCCCATCATCGCCCAGGGCATTGTGGTGGGCATGATGGCCCTGGTGTTGTTGATCCGGCCGCAGGGTCTATTTGGCAGAAAGCAGGAGGGAGGGCACTGATGAACTGGTTGAAAAGCTTTGTCAAGGACAACTGGGGTTGGTTTCTGGTTATTGCCCTTCTCGCCTCGCTGCCGGTCTTTTTGGCCAAGTTTGAGCTGGGGTTGCTGATCCAGGTCTTTGTGCTGGCTATCTTTGCCCTGAGCTATGACCTGCTCATGGGCTACGCGGGCATCCTGAGCTTTGGTCACGCGCTATTCTTTGGGATGGGCGCTTATACGGTAGCTATCCTACTCAAGGGCCTGAAAAACGCCGAAGTGTTCGGGCAAACCGTGACCATCGAGCCGGTGCCGCTGCCGATCGTGCTGCTCATCGTGATTGCCATTGGCGCGACCCTGGGGGCACTGCTACAGGTGGTCTCGATCCGCGTAAAAGGCGTCTATTTCGCCATGATCACGCTGGCCTTTGCCGAGATGGCCTTTATCCTCAGCGCATCCACAGAGCTACGGCGCATCACCGGCGGCGACGAGGGCCTGCACGGCGTGCCCATCCCTGACATCATCAACCCCACCGCAGAGCGCACGACGTTTTATTTCCTGGCGTTGGGGTTCATGATCCTGATGTATGTTCTGGCCCGGCGGCTGGTGAACTCGCCCACCGGCAAGGTGCTGGCCGCCATCCGCGAGAACGAGGGCCGGGCCGCCGCCATCGGCTACAACGTCTTTGTCTACAGGCTGGTGATCCTGATGGTCTCTGGCGTGTTTGCCTCGCTGTGCGGCGCGATGTACATCATGTACTTTCGCAGCGCCACGCCGGACCTGTTGGGCGTGAGCCGCACCATTGACGCGCTGCTCATGACCATCATCGGCGGCATCGGCACGCTGTCTGGACCCATGCTGGGCGCAGCCGTGCAGCGCCTGGCTAGCCATAGCCTGGCCGATCTGCCGCTCTTTGAGAAAAGCTGGCCCCTGCTGCTGGGCGTCGGCTATATCCTGCTGGTGCTGTTCTTCCCCTATGGCATCGTGGGGACGTGGCGGCAGCGCCGGGGCTGGGTGATCCAGCAGTGGCACAAGATCGTAGGCAAGTAGACCAGTAGCAAGGGAACAAAAGCCTTGCGAAGGTGTGCGAACCTGCGGTTCGCTTGAACCTTCGCAAGGCTCTGCTTTTAAGGGGGGCTTGAACCTTGGCCAGGCTTGTACTATAATGAGGTCGGAGGGAAAAGCCATGAGCCTGAGCGACACGTACCAGCGTATCCTGACCGACCCAACGCCGGCCGACCTGTGGCAACTGCAAGGTGATCTCCTTGTCATCGGCACCGAGGCAGCCCGGCAAGCCCGGCAGGTGACTTGTGATTTCTGCGGTTATTTGCGTGATCTGGCGAGCAAGGTCTCGTCGCGCCGGCACAGCCGGCTGGGTGCCATCCTCGCCACAGCTTCTGTGACCAGCGTGAGCCTCCAGGAACTCGTCGATTCACAGGCGGCGCTCCTGGAACGCCTGCTGGCTACCGGGGGCACTGCGTTGCTCGAGATTGGCTCTGCCTATGAGCATCTTCAGGCCTGGGAGCGTGAGACTGAATTGGTGCATTGTGACGTGGCCTGGGCGCTCTATGGCGAGCTGTGGGACATCTCTATGACCATGCTGCCGGACCTCCCGGCGGATACGCGGCGGGCGCATCTGGATGGTTTGCTCGGTCCAGTCGTGGCGCCAGACACCCCCACGGGGGTCAAGGTCGTGCTGCTGATCAAGCTATTCCAGGTGGTGCTGGCGGTGCGGCTGGCGCCGGTGTTGGCCGGGGAGTCGTGATCGCGTTTCGCCCGGCTCAAATCCCCGGGACCCCGATGGCGCTGGACAGCCAGCAGCGGATCATTTTTGTTAGTAGATTAGTACCAATTCCGGCCCTAGAGCCCAGATCGCATTGACTTTGTGACAGCGGTCTGTTAGAATGAGAGTGCAGGAAGAGAGTCCCACCACCACGTTAACTACCGCAAGTTGATCAAAAACCGTTCTAGTTGTTGTGTTCAAGGGCAAACCCGTAGCGATACGGGGACGCAAAGCCACGGATCTGATGATGGTCAGATGGCCGGGTTGCCGCAACGATGATCGTTAGGGTGATAGACCCGTCGTTGGGCAGACAAGCTGGCCCGGCGATGGGTTTTTTGTTTGGGGGGAGGTGTGTGATGAAGGAGCGCTCGTTTTTGCTAAAAGCCTTGTCCATAATCGCGCTCGTGGGACTGTTGGCTGTTGTGCCCGGCCTGACCGCAGCCACACCAGCCGGTTCGTACCAGGCGATGATGGACCCGGCATTGATGGGTGCGTTGGACAAGGGCGGAGCCGCAGTAGGCGTCATTGTGCAGAGTGACGCCGGGGCAGCGGCAGCGGGCGCTGCCGTGGTCCGCGCTGGCGGCCAGGTGACGGCCGAGTTGTGGATCATCAATAGCGTGTCGGCTCGGGTAGACGGCGTGGCCCTGGCGCGTTTGCAGGCCGACCCGGCCGTCTCGCGCATCTCGCGAGACATCGGGGTCAAGGTCAGTGGAGGACCGGGGGGGGGCAACGACGATGAATTCGAATTGCTCAACTTGCCGGTCCAGGACGTAGATGCGGCCTGGCTGCACGATGAGGGCATCCAGGGGCGGAACGTGGGCGTGGCGGTGTTGGATACGGGCATCGCCTCCAAGCCTCACATCAAGCTCCAGGGTCAGGCGGCTGTGGACTTTGTGGAGCCAGCGTATAGCGGTCAGTTCCGTGACCCCCACGGGCATGGCACACTGATGGCCGGCATCATCGGGAGCAACTGGAAAGACCCGCGCCAGGACGTGCGCATGGGTCTGGCGCCCAAGGCCAAGCTGGTTTCCGTGCGCGTGCTGGACGCCAACGGCCAGGGCTCTTATTCGACGGCGATCCAGGGCCTGCAGTGGATATTGGAGCACAAGGCCCAGTTCAACATCCGCGTGGTGAACATGTCCCTGCACGCCGAAGTGGTGTGCCCATACTTTTTCGACGCGCTAGATCAGGCGGCAGAGGTGGTGTGGCGCAACGGGATCGTAGTGGTGGCGGCGGCCGGGAACGCCGGCCCTGATCCCGCGACCATTACCGCTCCTGGCAATGACCCGTACATCATCACTGCGGGGGCTATTCACACCAAGGATACCCCCGGCGACCGATCAGACGACTATATCGCGCCGTTTTCCTCCAGTGGTCCCACCCTGGACAACTTTGTCAAACCCGATATTGTGGCCCCGGGCGTGCGCATTTGTTCCCTTTTGGCTTCGCCCGACTGCACCATTGCCCAGCAATACCCGGAGAACATTCTGGATTCGCAGCAGCGGCTGTTCAAGATCAGCGGCACTTCGGCCTCCGCAGCAGTGGTTTCGGGCATCGTGGCGCTGATGGTAGACGAACATCCGGGTATCACCCCAGACGTGGTCAAGTATCGGCTGATGGCAAATGCCTGGGTGGGCGGCAACGAAGAGTTGGGCCTGTACTACAGCCCACTGCGCCAGGGTTGCGGCTATGTGAATGCCAAGGCAGCGGTCCAGTCTACCCTGGACGGTACGGCCAATGGCGGCCTGGTCCCAGACCAATATTGTGTTGGCTATGCCCTGGACGCTTTGTTTGATGGTTTGACCTTTATCGACGGCCAGACCTGGACCGGCTCTGAATTGTGCTGGTTCACCGGCCAGACCTGGACTGGCAATCTCCTCTGGATCGACGGTCAAACCTGGACTGGCGGGCAGACGTGGACTGGTGGTCAAACCTGGACTGGCGGACAGACCTGGACCGGCGGCGTGACGTGGTTCTCCGGCCAGACCTGGACTGGTGGACAGACCTGGACTGGCGGGCAGACCTGGACCGGCGGCCAGACCTGGACTGGCGGTCAGACGTGGACTGGTGGACAGACCTGGACCGGGGGACAGACCTGGACTGGTGGACAGACTTGGAGTGGTGGACAAACCTGGAGTGGCGGACAGACCTGGAGCGGCGGCGTCACCTTTGTGAGTTTCGTGAACCTCTGATCAACTGCTCTCGTTATCCCGGCACCGGAGCAAAAAGGGGGACGGTCTCATGACCGTCCCCCTCATTGCGTCTACCGGGTGACTAGCGATGGCCTTTGCGCGCCCGGCGCCGGTCGCGGACGGCGTGCACGTCCTGCAAGGTGTTGGCCCCGGCCGGGCTCTTGTCGTCGCGGACCCGGGCGATGCGGGCCAGGCGCAAGGCGACACCGGCGGGGTAGCTGGGGCTATTCTGCACCTCGTCAAAGAGCACCTCTACCACCAGCCGGGGCTCCACGTAGACGGTGCTGCCGGCGCGATGCCGCTCCAGGGCCAGCAATCGCGCCGTAAGGGCCTGGAACTCGGCATCGGTGGGGCCTTTGAACGTCTTGCCCACCACCATGTACTCGCCGGTGTCCTCGTCGCGCGCGGCCAGGTGATAGTTGGAAAGCCAACCGTGGCGCCGGCCATAGCCCCAGTCCGCCGCTGCGATCACCAGGTCTAGCGTCTCCACGTGTTTGAGCTTGAGCCAGTGCCGGCCGCGCGCGCCCGGCGTATAGGCGCTACTCAATCGCTTGGCCATGACCCCCTCGTGGCCGGCCTCGTAGGCGGCTTGGGCAAAGGCCTCGGCCTTGGTCACGTCGGTGGGCATCACCTGGGTTGCCAGGGTCAGTGGCGGGGCGATGACCCCGGCCAGGGCGGCGCGCCGGGCCTCGTAGGGCTGGTCCAGGAGCGATTGCCCATCGAGCCACAGCAGGTCAAAGGCGTGGAGATGCAGGGGGATCTGCCGGGCCAGCCGGTCCACGTCGTGGACGCGGCGGAACCGGCGCATGAGGTCCTGAAACGGCAGGGGGCGCCCCTCGACGCCGGTCGCCACGGCCTCGCCCTCCAGGATGGCGTCCTGGGCACGCAGGCCCTCGCGTACCGCCGCCACCAGGTCCGGTACACTGGCCGTCACGTCGGCCAGTTGGCGTGAATAGACGCGCACCTCGTCGCCTCCGCTTTGCGCGTGCACCTGCACCCGCGCCCCATCGAACTTGAACTCCAGGGCCACATCCTCGATCTTGGCGAACACGTCGGCCATGTCATCGGCTGTCTGGGCCAGCATGGGCTGGAGGGGCCGGAACAGGCGCACGGTGGCGGCTTGCAGGGCCGGCACACCCCCGGTCAAGGCGACCCCGGCCACCTCGGCGATGTCGCCCCAGAGCTGGTGGGCCCGGCGCACGGTTTTTGGTGGCGCGTCGGCGGCCCGGGCCACAGCGTCCAGCATGATTCCTTCGCTGACGCCGTGGCGCATCTCCCCGAACACGTTCTTGACGACATACTTGGCCTCGGCCGGGCTGGCGCGCTCCAGTAAGCCACGGATCAGGTCGGCCTTGCGCGTGCGAGACCCCTTGCCGGTCGCGTCGGCCATCGCCTCGAATGCCTGATAGACCTCCAGGGTGGTCAGCGGGGGCGGTGTGACCGGCTCAGCGCGGGCTGTCTCAAACAGCATTCGCACGGCCTCACCGCCGTCCACCGCCTCGGACCAGATGCGGTCGCGCTGGTCCTCGGTGGGGGCCGTGAGCTCGCATACCACGGCGCTGGCCTGCTTCCAGCTCACGTTCAGGGTGCGCGCGTCATAGGCCGGGAAGGGCTGGCCCAGGATCAAGCGCACGGCCGGGGCTACCTCGTCCGGCGCGAGCCGGCGCAGGAAATCGGCCAGAAGCGCGGCCTTTTCCAGGCGGGCGCTGGTGCGTTCCAGCGCTTCGCCCAGGTCGGCCAGATCGGCAAACCGGGTATCCATCACATAACCTCCGGCCCAGCAATCGTCATTGGCTGGACAATGCTATTGATACTTGATATAATGACTGGCGCGCATCACTCATTCCAATAACCCGGGAGGTGTCATCATGAGAGCGCTATCTGCGGTGGTATGGACGCTGGGAGCAATAGTTTTGCTCGTGGTGATCGCGGTGCATGGGGCCGGCCCGGCGGTTGCCGCGCTTCGCGAGCCGGCGCCGACCTGTCTCGCCGGCGGTGCGTTTCATCCGACGCCAGCCATCGACGCCACGAGCGCAGTGACGCCGACCATCATCTTTTGGAACCCCGAATTTGGCGCGCGGGCCGTACCCACGGCCACGCTGGTCGCTGCCACGTTCAGCACCGGCATGGACCCTGCCACCCTCACCGGCGCCACCTTCCGCGTCAGTCAGGGAAGCACGCCCATCAGCGGCTCGGTCCGCTATATCGCCATCAGCCAGGTAGCCGTTTTCGAGCCGGCTGTGCCGCTGGCGCCTGACGCGGCCTATACGGCCACCGTCACGTCGGGTGCGCGCAGCACGGCTGGCGTGCCCCTGGCCCAGAACGTGGCCTGGCCGTTCTCCACCACCGATGGCACGTCACCCCTGGCCGACGGCATGCACGTCTATTTTGGCGACCTGCACAGCCATTCCGCCTATTCGGATGGCAAGGGCACCCCGGCCGACGCCTTTGCCACGGCCCGGGCCAACGGGCTAGACTTTTTCGCACTGACCGATCATTCTAGCCGGCTGACGCCCGAGGAATGGCAAGACATGCTGGTCCAGGCCAACACCGTGACGGTGGAGGGCGAGTTTGTGGGGCTGCGCGGGTTCGAGTTTACCCATCCCAAGGGGCATATTAACGTGTTCGATACCGATACCAACGTCTGGGAGGGCGACCCCAACTATGACACGCTGCCCGAGTTCTATGCCTGGCTGGCCGCCCAGCCGACGGCTATCGGCCAGTTCAACCACCCGGCCAAGACGAGCACATATGACTGGAACTTTGACGACTGGGCGTATGACGCCGGGGCCGCCAACAAGATGTGCCTGCGCGAGACGCCGGGCACCCCGCCGGAACAATACCTGTTGAGCCTCGACGCGGGCTGGCACCTGGGCGCGGTGGACAATTCGGACACGCACCGTGCCGACTGGGGCCGGTGGCGGTTCATGGGCCTGGTAGCCCCCAGCCTGACCCCTGACGCGGTCCTGGACGCCTTGCGGGCCCGGCGCACTTTTTTCGTGTACAACCGGGACTCGGCGCTGGTGATGCAGGCCAATGGATACTGGATGGGCGTGATGATCCCGCTCACCACCACGATCCAGTTTACGGTTACGGCCTATGACCCCGATCCTACGGACCGCATCCTGACGCTGGTCCTGTATGACAATGGCGCGCCCGTGGCGTCCACGTCACCGCTGGCGGCGCCGGTCCTGTATACCTGGACGACCACTATCACCGGGACGCCCGGCCACTATTATTATGCCAAGCTCTACTATGACGTGGATAGCTGGACGTATCCCTCGTACACCAGCCCGGTCTGGATGGCGCCGAACCCACTGGCGTGGCGGGCATATCTGCCGCTGGTCGCCAGGGGCTATGACGGCGCCGAGTGACGCAGCGCAAACCGCGCCGCGACCCGCACGGCGACTATGATCCGTTGGTCGGTCACCGGAAACGCATAAGCGTCCAATTCGTCTGGGCGCACCCAGCGCACGTCGGCGCAGGCGATGGGCCGGGGTTCGCCGGCCACCAGCGTGCACCAAAAGGCGTGCAGCGTAATGCGAAAATGTGTATAGGCGTGGGGGATGGTCGTCAGCAGATCGCCCACTGCCACCTCGATGTCTAGCTCCTCGCGCAACTCGCGGCGCAGGCAGTTGGGCAGCGACTCGCCCGGCTCGCGCTTGCCGCCGGGAAACTCCCACAGGCCGCCCAGCATGTCGTCGGGCCGGCGCTGGGCGATGAGCAGCCGCCCGTCGCGCTGGATCACGGCGGCCGTCACGTCATAGTGGGGAATCTGACGGCGCGGGGCGCGCACTGGCAGCGCGGCGGTCCGCCCCTGGGCCCGCGCCAGGCAGTCGGCGGCCCAGGGGCATTCGCCGCAGCGCGGGGTGCGGGGTGTGCAGACAGTGGCACCCAGGTCCATGAGGGCCTCGTTGAACGCGCCGGCCCGGCCCGTGGGCAGCAATTCAGCGGCGATGGCCCGGAGCCGGTGGTGCGTGGCCGGCCGGGTCACGTCGTCCTCCACGACGCAGAGGCGGGCCAGCACCCGGCGCCCATTGCCATCCACGGCCGGCACGTCTTGCCCGAACGCCAGGCTGAGCACAGCCCCGGCGGTGTAATCGCCCACGCCGGGCAACGCGCGCCAGCCCTCGTAGGTGGCGGGGAACTCGCCGGCGGCAACCACCTGCCGCGCGGCCCGGTGCAGGTTCCTGGCCCGAGCATAGTAGCCCAGCCCTTCCCAGGCCTTCAGCACATCGTCCAGCGATGCGGCGGCCAGGGCCTCCACCGTGGGAAACCGGGCCAGGAACCGCTCATAGTACGGGCCGGCTGTGCCGGTCTGCGTCTGCTGGAGCATCACCTCGGCCACCCACACGCGATAGGGCGTGCGCAGCTTGGTGCGCCGCGGTTCATCGCGCCAGGGATAGGGGCGCGCCGGCTGGGACCGGTGCCAGTCCAGCAGGCGATGGGCCAGGTCGTGCGGATCCGGGCTCACCCGGCCAGCACCGACACGCCATCCAGCCCGGCCGGGTGCGCCACGCCCAGCGCGTCCAGCACCGTGGGCGTACCGTCGGTGATGTTGGGCGTGCGGTCCAGCGCCAGCGGCCGGTTGACGTAGAACATGGCGTCGTCATAGGTGTGCATGCCCACCAGCTCGGTCCCCTTGAACGTGAGCGAGTCTTTGCCCCAGGCCCCTTTGAGGTCATAGCCGCGCCGGGGCACCAGGATCAGGTCGGCGGCTTGGTCAAAACAGGGGCCGTGATACAGGTCCTCGCGGCGCAGCACGGTTTCGAGCATGGGCTCGCCGGTTGCCGGGTCGCGCAGCCCGGCCAGCAGCGCCTGGGCCAGCTCGTCGCGTAGGGCCTCGTACTCGGCGCCGGGCGACACGCAGCCGCGCGGCTCACGGCCCCGCACGTGCAGGAACACGCGGCCCGGGTCCAGGCTATAGGCCCGGGCCGTGGGGGCGATGTGCTCCAGCTTGGGCGCCGCGTCGGCCGGCACCCTCTCGAACGACAGCCAGCCGTTTTGCTCCAGCCATGTGTTCACATACACCTCGTAATCCAGCGTGCAGAACCCGTGGTCCGAGAGCACGATGAGGGTGGTGTCATCGTCCAGCCGGTCCCACACCTGGCCCAACACCTGGTCGATCTGGGCGTAACAGTCTCGAAAGGCCGGGGCATACGTGGAATGATCGGTCGCCATCTCTTCCCAGAGAAAGTGGTGCAGCCGGTCGGTCTCCATCACGTGACACTGGGCCAGGTCCCAGTCTTCCTCGTCCATCAGGTGGAACATGGACTCGGCGCGGCGGGCCAGGGTCTCGCGAAAATCGACCAGCAGCCGGTCCTTGTCGCGCCGGGCCTGCCACGGGTCAATGTCGATGCGATAGCCCCAGGCCTTGAGGCGCTGGGCCACGGCCGGCGGATAGACAGCCTTGTCGATGCTGGGCGAGAGAAAGCAGCCAATGAGGACGCCGTTGACCTCGCGGGGCGGATATGTCACCGGCACATTCATCACGATGACACGCTTGCCGGCCCGGCTGGCGATCTCCCACAGCGTATCGCTTTTCATGTCGCGGCTGGTGGGAATGGTGACCTGATAGGTGCCGGGCCGCCGGTCGATAAAGCCATAGATGCCGTGTTGGCCGGGGTTGCGCCCGGTCATATAGCAAGACCAGGCCACGGATGAGACGGTGGGATATACCGACGTATTGGGCAGCAGCGTGCCGGCCCGGGCGATCTGCTGGAACCGGGGCATCACCCCCTCACCCATCAGGCGGGTGATGAGGCTGTGCGGCGTGCCGTCCAGGCCAATGACCACCGCCCGACGGCGCGGTGATTGGCCGCGCAATCGTTTGAACAAGCTCATGGGACCTCCGATTCGTGTTTCGTATTGCGTACTGCTTATGTGTGATGGTCTAGTACCTGGCGGACCTTGGACAGCAACTCGTCCAGGTCGTACGGTTTGGGCAAAAAGCCGCGCGCGCCGGCGTTCAGCATGGCCCGGGCCCGGTCGTCCTCGGCATAGCCGCTGGAGATGAGCACTGCCACCTCGGGATCGATCTCTTGCAGGTGGCGGAACGTATCGGCGCCGCTCAGGCGGGGCAAGCCCATGTCTAGTATCACCAGGTGAACGTGTGGCCGGTGTTTCTGATAGGTTTCCAGGGCCTGCCAGCCATCGGCGGCGGTCAGCACGGTATAACCGGCGCTTTCCAGGGCTTGCTGGAGCAACGTGCGAATAAAGTCCTCGTCGTCCACCACCAGGATCGTCTCCACGCCGCCAGCGCTCTCGATAGGCGCAGCGATGGGCGCCGAGGGTTGCTCCTGGCCGGCTGGCAAATAGACGGTGAACGTGGTGCCGCGCCCCAGGGCGCTATTGACCTGGATGATTCCGCCATGGCTGCGCACGATGCCATAGACCATCGCCAGGCCCAGGCCCGAGTGCGGCTTGCCGGGCTGGCCTTTTTTGGTGGTGAAAAACGGCTCGAATATGCGCTGCTGGGTTTCCTGGTCCATGCCCACGCCAGTATCGGTCACTCTGATCCGCACATAGGCGCCGGGTTCCAGGCCCAACGCTGCGGGAGAGCCCTTTTCACCCAGGCTCGTGTTCTCGGTCTCGACGATCAGGTAACCGCCAGTGGGCATGGCGTCGCAGGCATTCAGGCAGAGGTTGAGTAGCATCTGGTGGAGTTGGCCGGCATCGCCTTCCACCACCGCCAGGTTGGCAGCCAGGCGCGTCTCCAGGGTGATGGCCTTGTCTACCGTGCGCGCCAGCAGGCGCAGCACTTCGCGGGTCAGGTCGTCAAGGTCGGTGGGACGCACCTCGTAGCGACCGCCCCGGGCAAAAGCCAGCAACTGGTTGGTCAGTTCGGCGCCGCGCCGGGCCGACTGGATGATGGTGTCCACCGAGGTGCGCAACGGGCTATCGGCCGGCAGGTCCCGCTCCATGAGCGAGGCAAAGCCCAGGATGCCGCCCAGCAGGTTGTTAAAGTCGTGGGCGATGCCGCCAGCCAGCGTGCCGATGGCTTCCATTTTCTGGGCCTGGCGCAATTGTTCTTCCAGCCGGCGGCGCTCGCTAATGTCGCGGACCAGGGCCAGCACCAATTGGTCACCGTTCAGCCGGAGCACCGAGGTGCTGACCTCCACCGGGACTCGGCTCCCGTCCTTGCGTACGTTTTCGGCTTCCAGGCGCAGGCCATCATTTTGCAGTTCGCGCTCGATGAGCTGCGGGATCTGGGTTTCTATCAGCGGTGGGAGCAGGTCGCTCACGCTCATGGTCAAGAGCTCATCACGGCTATAGCCCAACATCTCGCAGGCCCGGGCGTTCACGTCCAGGATCCGGCCATCCAACGTTTCCAGGAACACGGCATCGTTGGCTTGCTCAAAGAGCGCGCGATAGCGTGTCTCGGACGAGCGCAAGTTCTGGATCAGACGCGCGTTTTCGATGACGGTTGCCAGGTGGCTGGCGAGCGTGGAGACCAGGTGCAAATCTGCTTCGGTGAACGCGTTTGACTGATGGCTTTCGATGTTTAGCGCACCGATAACGCGCGAGCGGGTGCTCAGCGGCACGCACAACTCGGAGCGGGTTTGGGGGTCGTACGGGTAGTATCGTTCGTCTTGCCTGACGTCTGGCAACAGGACGGCTTGGTCGTTTTGCACTACCCAGCTCATGACACCCTGGTCAACGGGCCACGGTTGCATATGAGGCACCTGATCGGGAAAGGCGGTAGAAGCCAGGCAGACCAGGTAGTTGGTGTCGGGATCCAGCAGCATCACGACCACATCGTCGGCATTCAGTACCCGATGCAAGCTCTGCGCTGCGTGTTCCAGGATTTGGTCCAGGTGGACAGATGTGGTGGCGGCCACGATCACGTCGTATAGGGTGCTCAGGTCAGCTGCGCGCTGCTGGGTCTCTTGGAACAGCCAGGCGTTGTCGATGGCCACCGCTGCCCGGCTGGCAAATAACATCAACAAGTCCTGGTGTTCGGTGGTAAAGGCCTGGTAGCTGGTGACATTGTCTAACGACAGGGTGCCGATGGCCTGATCCCGCACGATCAGTGGCACGCTGAGGAGCGATTTCTCTTCATAGGCCTGGGCCGAGTCTACCGATTTGAACCGTGGGTCGGCATGGACATTGCCCACGATGACCGGTTCGCGGTGGGCAAACACCCACCCGGCGAATCCTTCCCCGGGTTTCAGCGTCACGGCGACCAGCAGGTCTGGGTCATAGCCCACGCCGGTCTGTACCCGCAACTCGCCGCGCTTTTCGTCCCACAGGTGCAAGGTGCCCTTTTCGGCCGGGCCAATGGCGGTGATGGCTGTCTCGATCACTCGCTGCAACACCTGATCCAGGTCCAGGGTCGAGCTCATGTACCGGGCAGTAGCCATGAGCGAACTCTGTTCGTGCAGACGGCGCTGGTTGTTCTGGAACAGACGAGCGTTTTCGAGGGCGATGGTTGCCAGGTCGGCCAGGGTCGCGAGCAGAGTCATGTCGGCCGGGTCGAGCGTGCGCGGCTGGCGCCACCAGAGCAAGATCCCGCCCAGCACCTGGTCCCCGCTGAGCATGGGGGCGGCCGTTACGCTTACATAGCCTTCGTCCAGGAGCAGGGCCTTGTATCCATAGTTCGGGGTGGCCCGCACGTCAGCCAGGTGTACTGGTTTTCGGCTATCGATCGCCTGGCCAATGGTACTCGTTTGATCAATTTGGACATGCACAGAGCGAAGGGCATCCTGAAACGCCGGGCGCAGGCCGTGGGCCACGTTTACTACCATGCTTGTGCCATTGGCCTCCCACTCGCAGATGCCAGCGGCATCGGCGGCCAACAAGCCCACGGCCCGGGTGGCAATCGTCTCCAGGATCTGGGCCGGGTCTAGTGAGGCTAGGATGGCTTGACCGATCTGGTTCAGGGCAGTCAGTTGCTCATTGCGCCGTTGCGTGGCCTCTTCCATTGCCTTGCGGGCCGAGATGTCGGTCACGGCACTGAGCGCGCCGGCATAGGTGGTGCCCTCGAACACGGGCCGGGCGCTGACGATGACCGGGATGCGGCGCTGGTCCGGGCCTTGCAGGACCGTTTCATAGCGACTGGTGATGCCCCGAGACCGCTTGCCGGTTTCTTCATGCACCTCGGGCTGATGCTCCGGGGGCACAATGACAGACCAGTGCTGCCCCAACAATGCGGTGGCCGAACAACCCAGCAGCGACTCGGTGGCCGGGTTCACAAATGTGATATGCCCCTCGGCATCTTCGACAATGATCCCCTCTTCAACACCCTGGACAATGCTCTCGTTAAATTCCTTTAGCTGGCGCAGTTCGGCCTCCACACGCTGGCGTTGGATGGCGGTCCCAAACATCCCAGACGCCGCGTGCAGGGCCTCGACCTCGGCCGGTGACCAGATGCGCTCGTGCACACAGTCGTCAAAACCGATGAACCCCCACCACCGGGCGTCCACAAAGACCGGCACGGCGATCATGGAACGGACCCCCTGTGGTTCCAGGACGGCACGCTCGGATGCCGGGAACTCGCGAATCAGACCGTGGACCACCTCGTTGCGACTCAATATTTGCCGGTGCCGCTCCATTCCCCCTTTTACCCACGGAAAGTTCTGTGCGGCACGAGTCCCCAGCAGCGAGGTTGTGCCGGCGGCGGTCCATTCGTACCGTTCGTTGGTCAACAAGATGCCATCAGCGGTTTCGTGATTCTCAAAGACATAGGCCCGGCTGACATTTATGGCCTCGCCCAGGCGTGCCAGGGCTGCCTGAATGCTGACGTCGAAATCGCCAGGGGCCAGAAACTGCTCGGCGGCGAAAGAGACCGCATTGAGGATGGTATCTCGACTCTGCAAGGCCAGCTCTGCTTCTTTGCGCGCGGTGATGTCGCTGGCAATGCCGGTCAATCCCATCATCTGGTTGTCACGCATCACCGGGCGGCTGACTGTGCGGGTCCAGATGTAGCGCCCATCCTGGGCGCGCAGGCGGAATTCGAGCGGCTGGGGAGTATCTCCTTGCAATACATGGTCGAGGCGCTCCAACACAGTGGGCAAATCATCAGGGTGAATGAACTCGACGAAACGTCGGCCTGTTACCTCGGCGGCTTGATACCCCCCCAGGTGCTCGATGGACGGGCTGCAATACGCGATCAAGCCTTCTGTATCCAGCTCAAAGATCAGGTCGTGCACGTTTTCTACCAGGTGCCGATAGCGGGCCTCGGATTCCTGGGCTCGCTCGTAGATCTGGGCGTTCTGGATGGCGCTGGCGATGGCCCCGGCCACCTGCTGTAACAGGCCCATGTGGTGCTCGGAAAAGGCGGCCGGCTGCGTGCTGGCCAGATTCAAGGCCCCAATGGGCTGGTCGCTGACCACGAGAGGCACGTTGATCCGAGAGCGCAGGCCGGCTTCGTAGAGCAATCGTTCCCCGACAAAATCTGTCTCGGTGCTCAGATCGGGGGTCAGGTGCGGCTGGCCGGCCAGGACATCTGGGCCGGCGGCCGTGGCTGTCAGCGGCATCGTGACGCCCGCGCCTAACGGGGCATCTGGCTGTCCCAGTGCAGCCAGCGCGTGCATGGTGAAACTGGGCGGGTCTGTATTGAGCAAGGCAATGCTGGCTCGGTCAAAGGGCACCAGGCGGCCCAGTTCCCGGGCCACCGCGCCAAACACGTCCTTGACGTTCCGGCTGGCATTGAGGGCCTGGATGATGACATTGATCGCGCCGGCCTCACGCTCCCGGCGTGCCAGTTGTTCGTAGAGCTGGGCATTCTCCAACGCCGCCGAGACCAGATCGGCAAAGGCAGTGATGGCCGGAACATCGGCCGGGACCAGGGTCCTGGCGATGACGGACAGGACGCCGGTTACCTCTCCATCAACGGCTAACGGGGCCGTGATGCTGCGCCCAAAACTCGCCGCCTGGATGATCGGTCGGGCCGGCCGACGCAGAGGTTTCGGCAAGAGTTCCAGGATACCCGACATCGGGTCTGGATCGAGGATCGTCTGCCCCGTTTCGACTACCTGCCGGAAAATATTCCCCCACTCGACCGGGAACGTATAGCCGATCAGCCGGCCCCCCAGCAGCTTTTGGAACGCAGCCAGCGTGGAGGAGCCAAGATTCACGTGACCGACGACAAGCTGGCGCTTGTCCTGGTTCAGCAAGAGAACGGCACTGTATAGGCTCAGCGATTCCAGTTCCCGGCTCACTGCCTCGAACACGGCATCAGGCGAGTGCGCGGCTCGCTCGCGAAGCGCGGCAGCCGCGGCCGCATTGAGCGCGCGCAGCATGTCTCCGGATCGCCGGGGGGCAGTCTCGGATACCTGGGTCGCGTCGGGTTGGTCATTCATGGTCGATACTCCGTCGTTCACCTGGCGCATCATGCTGCCGTCCCGGTGGTGGGCCGACGCAGGATCAGGCACCGAAATGCCTCGGCATAGCGCGTGGGGCCGGTCCCCGATTCTTCCGTACAGGTGGCGGCCACCTGCGCGGCCCGGGCTCGTATACGCTGGCTCAACGCCTCCCAGTCCTGGCCCACCTGGCTGCGGTGCTCGCTCAAGGCCCGGATCTTGAGGTCGATGGTGTCGGAGATGTCTACCCAGGTGTCGGGTTCACCGGCGCCCCACAGATACACCACGCTCACGTCGTGCGGCGCCAGGCCCTCGCCCAGCAACTCGGCAAAGATCCAGCGCGTCCCGGCCGAAGGGAACACGGCATCCAGTGCCGCGTCGGCAGCAGCCCGGTGGTCCGGGTGGTTTACATAGCCGCTGCCATAAAAGCGCATGGTGGGATCGCCGCACACTACCGTGTCAGGCCGAAAGCGGCGGATCTGGCGGGTGAGATCGCGGCGCAACTCGAGCGTGGGCTGCAACGTGCCATCTTCATAGTCCAAAAAGATCACCTGACGCACGCCCAGGATGGCGCTGGCGGCCTCTTGCTCCTGGCGGCGGATCACGGCCAGTTCGGCCGGGCGGCAGTCCGGGTCGTTCGAGCCTCTACTGCCATCAGTACAGATCACAGTAAACACCTCGGCGCCCTGGCGGATCCAGTGTGCCAACGTGCCGGCGATGGTAAACTCTTCGTCGTCCGGGTGCGCAGCAATCACCAGTACCCGGTGCGGGATGTGCGGCGTGCTAGTCGTGGGCATGGGGCCTCCTCGTTGATTGCTAATTGACTGGCGTATTATAGCACATTTGCGGTGTCCGTGGTATAATGGGTTGGCCGCCCAACGCGGACGCTTTCGTGCTGAGGAGGAGAACATGACCGACCCATTGATCCTGGCTATTGACAATGGCACCCAGAGCGTGCGCGCGCTGCTCTTTGACCTGCACGGCAACCTGGTAGCCAAATCGCGCGTGCCCATCGAGCCGTATGTGTCGCCGCAACCGGGTTGGGCCGAGCAGGACCCGGCCTATTATTGGGACAATCTGTGCATGGCTTGCCAGCAACTCTGGTCTCTGACCGATGTGCCCAAGAGTGCTATCGCCGGGGTGGCCCTCACCACCCAGCGCGCCACCATGATCAACCTGGATAAGGACGGCCAGCCTTTGCGCCCGGCCATCGTCTGGCTGGATCAGCGCCGCACCGAGGGCCTGCCGCCGGTGAGCGGGCGTTGGGGCCTGATCTTCAAGTTAGTGCGCATGACGGAAACGGTGGCCTATCTGCAGGCCGAAGGTGAGGCCAACTGGATCCGCACGCACCAGCCCGACGTGTGGGCCAAGACCCACAAATACGTGTACCTGTCGGGTTATTTGACCTACCGCCTCACCGGGCGATTGGTAGACTCGGTGGGCTGCCAGGTGGGCTATATGCCCTTTGACTACAAAGCCCTCACCTGGTCGAAAGATTCAGACTGGAAATGGCAGGCCGTGGTCATGCCCCGGGACTATCTCATCGACCTGGTGCCCCCGACGCAGACCCTGGGCGAGATCACGCCGGCCGCCGCTGAGGCCACCGGCATCCCGGCCGGCCTGCCCCTCATCGCCGCCGCCGCCGACAAGGCGTGCGAGGTGCTGGGCGCCGGCTGCCTGGAATCGCACATCGGCTGCCTGAGCTATGGCACCACCGCCACCATCGAGACCACCAGCGAAAAATACGTCGAGGTGATCCCGCTGCTCCCGCCGTATCCCAGCGCCGTACCCGGCCATTACAACACTGAACTCCAGATCTATCGCGGGTTCTGGATGGTAAACTGGTTCAAGCACGAGTTTGGGCATTACGAGCAGCGCGTGGCCCAGGACCGGGCCTGCGAGCCGGAGGATCTGTTTGACGAGTTGGTGGCGGCGGTTCCACCTGGCTCGATGGGCCTCACCTTGCAGCCCTACTGGTCGCCGGGGCTCAAGGAGCCGGGACCAGAGGCCAAAGGCGCCGTCATTGGCTTTGGTGACGTACACACCCGGGCCCATCTCTATCGCGCCATCCTGGAGGGTCTGGCCTATGCCTTGCGTGAGGGCAAGGAGCGCACCGAGCAACGCAGCAAGGTACCCATCACGGCCCTGCGCGTATCGGGCGGCGGGTCCCAGAGCGACGCGGCCATGCAGATCACGGCCGACGTGTTTGGCCTGCCGGCCAGCCGGCCCCACGTGTACGAGACCTCGGGCCTGGGCGCCGCCATCGACGCCGCCGTGGGCCTGGGGCTGCACCCAGACTTTGCCAGCGCCGTCCGTGACATGACCCGCATCCGCGACACGTTCGACCCGCGTCCGGAGCCCCGCCAGATGTATGAAGACCTTTACCAGCGGGTGTACCGGCAAATGTACCGGCGGCTGCAACCTCTGTACGAAGAGATCCGCGCCATCACCGGCTATCCGCCACGATAAGAGTTCCGAGTTTCGGGTTTGGAGTTCTGCGGGAGGCCAGGTGTCCCAATCCACTAACCAACCAACCATTCAACTCGGCGCGAACGGCTCGGAAAATCTAGAAGCCCTCATCGCGGCCGGGCACGTGCAGGTAGACTATGCCAAGGTGGGGCCGTTCCTGGGGCGCGAGCGCATCGCTTACCTGAGGGCGCGTTACCCACTGCTCCTTCATGGCGGGGAA
>JAHJIN010000186.1 GCA_018823415.1 Chloroflexota bacterium
CCCGGCGGATGGTCTCCACTGCTTCTTCATCCAGCCGGACCGCGTGGGCCTCGCGCTTGCCGGTGATGTCGGTGGTGACGGCGGCCTCCAGCCCGGCGCTGCCCAGTTGCTCGAACACGGCGGCCCGAAAGAGCGGATCGTCCAGCGGGGCGGTGCCCAGCCCGATGAGCGGGTCCCGGTGCGCGCCCTGATACCCGTCGCTGTAGGCCCGCGCCACCCACAAGGCCAACATGCGCAGGACGCCGCGTGTCTGCTGAAAGCGGGGCAAGACTTGCCACTTGCGCTCAAAGACCGACAGGGTCATGGGATGGAAGGGATAGGTGGCCTCAAAAGCCTCCACGGCGTGATCCACCGAGAACCATTGGGGGACCTGATAGCGGTGGTCCAGCAGCCAGTCGGCATAGGCCGCGGCCGTCTGCCGGCCCTCTGGTGGCAGACCACCCCAATCGAACAGCCGCCGGCGAATGATCTCCGAGGTCTCGGTCTCGGCGGCCATGACCACGGCCTTGCCCAGCCGGTCCAGCATTTTCTTGAAGCGCTCGTAATCGGCATAATCCTCGGCCCCCATCTCTAGCTCGGAGGCCGGGACCGAGACCGCCAGCACCACGTGATCCAGGCCCCGGGCCGTCTCGGAGAGGTTCTGGAGGAAATTGTAGAACTGGCCGCCCAGGCCCGCCTTGCGATACCGGCTGACATAGTTCATCATCTCGTCCACCAGGATCAGCGCCGGGCGGTCCCGGGGGAGAAACTTTTCGATGGTGTCGCCGCCGGGAGCGGTGCCGTCGGCGTCCCGGTCGGCCACCACGCTGAACGCCTCGGTGCCCCCCAGTTGGTAGGCGATCTCACCCCAGGGCGTCTGCCGGCGCGGGGTACCGTCGTCACCCCCACGCGGGTCAAACTGCTGGCCCACAAAGACGGCGACGGCGGCCTGGGGCACCCGGTCCACACCGGCCTGCTTGAGGATGCCCGGCACGCCGCGCCATTCGGCGGCCGCCGGCCCGGCCTGGGCCAGGTGGTATAACAGCGTCAGGGCGTGGGTCTTGCCGCCGCCGAACTGGGTGGCCATGTTGAACACCGCCGAGGTCTCGACCTTGATGCCGGACAGGCGGCGCACGACCTCGGCCGCCAGACCCAGGAGGTTCTGAGTGAGGTAGGTGCGCTCGAAAAAGCGCGCCGGGTCCTGGTAGTCATCCGGCGCGCGACCGGTGCGCACCTGGTCCAGATGCACGGCAAACTCGGAGGCGTCCAGGGGCCGGCTCTGGCGCAAATCCTCGCGGGGGGTAACGACCTTGTACCACGGACGAAGTGACATGATGTCCTCCCTCTAGATCCTGGAAAAGCGTCCCGTATTCTGGTCCAGCACCCAATCCTTGAAAAAGCCATAGGGGAACGTGGACTCTTCGGCCCGATTGCCCACGACGAGCAGGGTCTCGCCGACCAGGCTCACGCGTTCCTGGATGGGCAATGACCCCACGACGGCGTCTGCCAGGTGCCGGACCAGCGCGCTGCCGGCGTCCACGTCCTGGCGATAGCAAAAGACCACACGCAGCCGAGTCCGCACACACAGCACCTTCCACAACGAGTAGGCCACCTGGTCATCCTGGCGGCTGTTCTCCAGCTCAAAGACGGCGACCGGGAAAGGCCACGGGGTCGGAGTGCCACTTCGACCTACCTCAAAGGCGACGGCGTCCAGGGCCAGGTACTCGCTGCGGCGAATCGGCAGCACATCGGCGCGGTGCCACCTGGCGGCGGTTTCCCAGCCCATCTGCTGGCCCACGTCCACCACGACGCCGGTGAGGGCCTGGGTCCAGTCGCCCAGGCGGCCAGCAGCGACGGCGGCCTGCAAGGGCCGGGCCGCCTCGTGGCGTTGCAGGGTGGTCATAAAGGCCGTGTACCAGGCTTCAGCGAGTCCCGCCATCGCTACCGCCGCTTCCGCTGGCGTTTTTGGCGTTGTGGCCCGGTCGCCGGGGCCGGCTCTACCACGCGATTCGGGCAGCCGGGCGGGTGGCGCAGCCGGGCCGCGACCTGGACAGACATGATGTCCAGGATCCCTTCCTCGGCCGAGGACAGGGGCGCGAACAACAGGTGGATCTGGGGCATCCTGGTCCCATCCTCGAGCCGGGCGATGGCGACGCCGACATCCACCAGTCGTCGCCCCAGCATGTCCTGCCGCACGGCCTCGGGCTCGTCCAGGACCAGGGGCGAGTCGCAGCAAAAGCACAGCAGCGGCAGGCGGTGCCCGTCCTCGAACACGTACCAGGTGGTTTTCCCGCGCAGCACGACCTCGGCGACCGGCTGTTGTTCGAGGCAGGTGAGCAGGTACTCGGCCGCACATTCCCAGCGGCCGCCGATCTGCACCATCGGCCAGCCATCCCGCGGACAGCGGGGATACGTGCGTTTCACCATGTCAACACCTCGCGCATCAGAATCCGAGTCCTTTTTTCCGTGCCAGGACCCCGTCCACCCAACGCTTCTCATCCGTGTGGGGCGGGTAGAGGGCCGAGAGTGCCTGGGCCAGACGCCAGAAACGGGCCTCCTGCCCCACGCCCTCGTCCACCAGGAAGCGGCGCAGGGCCTCGGCGCGGCCGGCGCCAAAGAGCAGCATGGTCTGGTGGACCCGATCCAGCACGGTGTCCCCCTGCGGCGGCGCGCCCAGCTCACCCCAGTCGCCGCCGCCCTCGGCCGCGCCCACCTCCTCAAAGAACGACATCTGCGCCGTGGACTTGCGCGCCCGGGTCCCGGGGACCGATACCCCTTCCTTGCCGAACAGCGTCTGCGCCCGCTCGGCAGCCGGGAGCAGGCGAGCCTTGTCGCCTTTGACCTCCACCAGGTCGCCCAACTGTTCCAGGTGCGCGCCCAACCCCTGGGCGATCTTGCGGGCGGCGTCGTATTCCAGGGTATAGCCGGTGGATTTGACCACCTGGCCCTCTGCCTCGACGTCCGCGCCGTTGGGGGCGGTGAGGGTCCACAGCCACATGGCCGTGAGGCGGGCATCAGCCTCAAAGTCGGCCGTGTCTGCCCCCTCAAAGATCATGGACAGCGCCTCCCGAGAGACTGCCTCCCACACGTAGGACAGATAGCCCCGCTCCACGACGCGGCCCTGCGCGTCTATGGTATCGCCCAGGAGAACAGGGGTACCGTCCGCGCGCTCCACGCGGGCGTAGCGGGAATAGACCTCCAGTGCTGGCCCCAGGCAAGCAAAAATGGCATCTGCCCCCACCACGCCCTCCTGCGCCAGGCGTGGCATCCACTCGTGGATGCGCCGGGGCAGCTCGTCCAGCACGGCGCGCAGTTGGCCGATGTCGTCCGCGCGCAGCGAGCCGTCAGGATCCTCACGGGGGCGGCAGACCAAGTGAACAGAGGACACCAAAGCCGCGTAGCCTTGAGCATGAACTCGGTATCCAAGCTCCGTATCCACAGGCCAGGAAGCCGTAATACACCACCCTGCTTCTAGTATTGCTTGGAGCAGGCTTTCCCACCCTTCTGTACTCTTGTGCGCAAATACGACAACGCCTATTCCCGGCGGCTTTATGATCCGCCTACCTTGGGACAAAGCCATCGCCATTTTCTGCTCGTATTCCATTCTCTCGTCACGCGCGGTTGGATGCTGGACAATTGCTTCGTCTTTCTTGGGAGTAAGTTGATCACCGAAGTAGTCCGAATATTGTTGGCCTACAGTTCTCTTTAGCCACACGTAGAAGAAATCAGAAAGATCGGAATATGCTACCGAGTCGTAGTAGGGTGGATCTGTAAACAGTATATCCCCCATATCATCAGGCAACGGGTGCTCCATCGCTGATGCCATATCTGCTTGACCGACATTCCAATCGTTGCCTATACTATCCAATGCTCGAACAATGCCGTCTATGACAACAGACCAAGAACCACTTGAGGCACCGATGGGCACTCCTTCAGCAAAATCCCAGAGCATAGCAAGAGCATGTCTTACAAACATCAATCTAGGACATTGTGCAACAGGTTCCCATTTTGAGAGAGAAGTTGATAGGTCTGCCAGTTTGTCAAATGCAAACCCTAGCATTGTCTGTGTGGCTAGGGCTAGCTCAGGGTCGTCCTGGCTCATCACTGCTGGCAAGCGTTGAACTAACGACGCAAATGTGGCCAACGCAACACTTTGTCGTTCCGTGAAAAGATCAGACCAATTCTGGATTCCGTATATCCAGAGAGAGCCCACTGAGCGATGTCGCTTGTTGGTTGGTGTGCTTTCATCAGGTAATAGTCTCAGAGATCCTATTTTTCTATCGAGGAGATCCATAAACTTACTTTCAGCCTTTTGCAGAGCGTGGTAGTCCTGCTCTGTAGGCTTCCTATAGAACCTACCCGTCTTGTCTGACCTGGTAGTGACTACAACTAGCAGTCTTGATGATTTTGCTCCCCCTCGCTGCTTCTTGATTTGATTGCGAACGGAGTTTATCGGCGTAGTGAAACCGCAAACTGGACAAGTAACCGCGCCTCGTCTGACAGTCCTTCCTACAGCAGAGATACTTGCACTCCGGTCGATGCCCACATCAACTTGTTTACCGTGCATATCTGCCACTATACGATAGACCCTTGGCTGGTTTTTTCTCTTTGCCAGCCACGTATTCCCTATCAGCGGCACCTCGGTCCCGCAGCCCGGCCCCTCGCAGGTGATGGTCCGCGCCCACAGGTAGGCAATGGGCGTGGCGCCGTCTTCGTCGGGGGGATAAAACTCGGCCAACTCTTCTTTGGCCCGCTCCCCGATCCACGCACCCCATTGGCGCACCTCGTCGGCCAGGCGTTGGCCGTATTTGGGGATGTACTCCAGCACCACCTTGTTGAGGAGCACCGCCACCGGGTTCAGGTCGCTGGCAAAGGCGTCGGCGCCCACGCGCAGGGCCTCCAGGGGGATGGCCCCGCCGCCGGCAAAGGGGTCCACCACCAGGGGACGGGTGCCGGGCGCGCCGCCCAGGGCCTCGTGGGCCGCCTGGGTCAGGGCGCGGGCCGTGGCCAGGTAGTGGGGCTCGGTGGTCGCGTCCCAGTTGGCAAAATCGGCGATAAAGCTCAGGAGCACGGTGCGCAACACGCTCAGGTGGTCGGGGTTGGCCGGGTCCAACTGGCCGTCGGGCTGGCGCAGCGCGGAGAACTGCCCCCAGGTGACCGGGTCACACAGGTCGGCCACGCTCCGCTCGCTGGCGGCGGTAAAGGCGAACTCGTTCATCAGTCGGGCAGCGGCCTGGCGGAACGCGGGAGGACAGTGCTCGTCGGCCGGGTCCGGCCAGAGGGCGGCGCAGAGGACGGCGCGGCAGGCGGCCAGGGGCCGGCGCGCCCACCAGATGTGCAGGGTAGAGATGTGCCCGTGGCGGATGGATTTCTCGCGCCGGGCGTGGGCGCTGATGCGCTTGATGGGTAGGTCTACCTCGATGAGGCGTTTGGGGTAGGGGGTGCTGCTATACGCCAAGTTTGCCACTCCTCTCGGTTATCACGGGGTTCAGGGGATTCAACCTTTTTGCGTTGGGGAATGCAGATCCCCTAGTTGCACATCACTCACTTGCCCTTGATGCTCATACACTGGCGCGCCCGCTGGAGTAACTCGACCAGTCGGTCCAGGTCGTCCAGCGTGGCGTGCTGCCGGGCGTGCTCGGCCAGCAGCATCTTGTAGTCGTAGGTCTGGCCGTCGCGCTCCACCGGCTTGCCGTTGATAACCACCTTGACTACGTCGCCGCGGCGGAACCGCTCTTCCTCGGCCCCCGGATGTTGCCGCAGAAATCCCTCCACCAGGGCCGGGGGCAGCAGGTCCTCGATCTTGACGTCCCAGCTTTTGCCGCCCTTGTCCTTGTAATCCGTCCGCTCAAGCTGGAAGTAGTGGCGGTTCTTTTGCGCGCCAAAGCGCGACATGGCCTCGGCCGCCATCGCCCCGGCGTCGTCGCCGTCCAGGATGACCACAAAGCGGACCCCCTGGGCCTCCAGCGATTGCAGCACGCCAAAGTCCGGCCCCATGCGCTTGGTGCCCCGGCCGGCCACCACCCGCACCGCGCCGCCCTCCAGCAGGTCCACACCGTGGGTCTCCCGGTAGCGCTCGGCGGCCAGTTCCAGGTAGAGCTTGTCGGTGAGCCCTTCCACCAGGATGTTGTACTCGCCCAGCTCAGCCAGGCGGGTGTCCCAGTACTCCCGAAATGCCTGGCGCACCACGGCGGCGGGCTGGCGCTGCCGCTCCGCCTCGGCCACGAGGGCCTGCGGCCCCATGTGGTAGTGAGACACTTGCCCCAACGGCTGCCAGCCCAATGCGGCTGGGTCGCGGATGATATACAGTTCGGGTTCCGCGCCCGCCTGCGGGGCACAGTTGAACACCACGTACAGCCAATAGTC
>JAHJIN010000002.1 GCA_018823415.1 Chloroflexota bacterium
CCTCGTGCCAGGCGGGATGGTTCGTCTTGATGACGTGCTGTTCTACCAGTTGCATGGCCCCGATCCTGCATACAGACATCATCGTTGCGCTTATCGATTTGAAGTTTAGCACAAATGTTCTAGTTCGTCAATGGCTGTCCACGATTCTGATCAACGTAAACTATACCAACGAGTCCGCAGACGTTGCGGCTCGTTCCTCCTCCCCCAGACAAGGAGCCGCTGACGTACGTGGTCAGCGGCTCCTTCGTTCCTCTGCACCCAAACCTATCAGCAGGAAGTGATGCCGTATCTCCCTGGTTGCAAGTGCGTTATACAGGGTAGATAGATAGAAAGGAGGAAACGAAAATGAAACAAGCACTCATGGTTCTACTGGTTGTGGCTGTGCTCTGGGGCTCTACCACTGCTGCTGCGTTTGCCGCTGGCGGTCAGGTCCGGGGCGACAATGGCCAGGGTGCAGTGCATCAAGTTCAGGTACAAGATCCTCCACCGTTTCCCTAGATGTCTGAGGACATGTTTCCGGCACTTTAAGGGCGGCCATGAAAGGCCGCCCTTGTCTATTTGTGCATCTGGTGTCAGGGTGATTTGGCCGGGTCTGGGCCAAACAGTTCCGGCAGGTATTTGCACGCTGCGTTCCAATATAGCCAACCCCGGATGCCCCGGTCCTCGGAAGCCCGGCGCTGGGCACGCATCTCTTCAACCGTGTATTCGACCTTGAACGCATAGTCCTGGAAGGCCTGAAGCCACGGCAGCAGGGTCACGTTGGGCACGTCCTTGAGCTTTTTCTGGAAATAGCCCAGGCTCCAGTGGACGATGCCGTATGGCTGGGCCGGGGGCACGGCAATGTCGCCGGTATGGGCCGCAAACGTCGAAGGGTACACCATCGGGCACAAATAGTCCAGGTGCTTGGACATCTCGTCCACGTGCTGGCCGATGCCCATATCGTTGGTGGCATAGCCGGTCAACCCAAACACGTCGGCCGAGATGTATACGCCCAGCGGCTTGAGCTCGGCGTAGGCGCGCTCCAAAAAGCCGTTGACGGCCTGGGATCGTGTCGCCTCACTGTTTTCGGGGTTGGAATAGACGCACTGGCTCAACACCGGGCCGTCGGACGGAAACCGCACATAGTCGAACTGGATCTCGTCCACGCCCATGGCCACTATTTCCTTGCACAGGGCGATGTTGTAATCCCATACCTCGGGGCGGAAGGGGTCTACCCACATGGAGTCGATATAGTCCAGGTAGGGCTGGCCGGATTTGAGCATCACGCGCCATTCTGGCTTTTGCTTGGCCAGCAGGTTGTCCTTGAATACCACCACCCGGGCGATGACGTACAGGTCGCGTTTTTTGGCCTCGGTTATGACATAATCCAGACTGGAATACGTGACCGTGGCGCTGATGGCCAGGGGCACGTCGCTGCGATAGTTGAGCTGGCCGTTATCGCTCTTGACGTCCACCACGATGGCATTGATCTCGGTAGTTTCGACGAGGTCCCACAGGGCCAAGGTGCGGGTGTTGCGCCCGGCAAAGCCAAAGGGCAGGTACACGCCGCGCACGACAAAGGGGTCCAGATCCACGTTTACCACGGAGGTGCGAGTGATGGGGACGTTGGCCCCGTCATAGCCTTTGGCGCGTACCATGAGCGTGGCGTCCGGGGGCACGCCTTCCAGGCGATACGAGCCGTCGTCGGTGGTGGTGGCCTCGACGGTGCCGGTGCCCACCCAGGCCCCGGCCACCGGCTGGCCGTCCTTGGCGGCGCGGACCACGCCGGCCACCACGTTGGGCCGCAGTTCCACGGCGATGGCGGTTTGCGCGGTCAGGGGCACGGTGACGGCGTCATAGCCCTTGAGCTGTACCTGGATGTCAGCGGTGATGGCATAGAGGGTGCATTGGCCGGCGGCATCGGTTTGGTCCTGCACCTCGCCGGCCGACACGGCAACACCGGGCACTGGTTGGCCGGTGTACGCATCGCGCACCGTCACGGCCACGGCGTTGGGCGTCAGGGCGATGTCCAGCGTCTCGCCGCCCTCGTAGGTGAGCTGCGCGTCGGCATAGCCGGGCTGGCGGGCCTGGATCGCGGTGCCCTTGACCAGTCGCAGCAGGGTGAACGCGCCAGCGGCGTCGCTCTTGACCTCGGCATCATCCGTCCAGACGCGAACGCCGGCCAGGGGTTCCTGAGTGCGAGCGTCGCGGGCGGTGCCCTGCACCTGGGCCGGGCGCAGGGTCAGGTCGATGGCCCGGCCGTTCTGGAGCGCCTGGACTTCCGCCAGCAGGGCGTCGAGCCATTGGCCGGCGTCGGCCGGCGCCGTGGCGGCCGGGGCCTCGGCCGGGAAATAGCCGGCGTACTCGGCCTCCACCACGTCGGCCGGGCGGGAACCGTTAATCTGGTAGCGGCCGGCGGCGTCGGTAGTGGCCTGCTGCGCGCCGATGTGGACGGCAGCGCCGGGCATGGGCTGGTCGGTCTCGGCGTCGCGGACGGTGCCGGCGGTGAGCTTGGGTTGGGTATAGACCCAGTATGCGCCGCCGCCGATGGCCCCGGCGATGACCAGTATCGCCACCAGGGCCAGGATCAGCCAGCGCGGCACACGGCGCCCAGGTCCCGGTGCCGGTGTTGTCTGTTCGGGTGTAGCCATTTCGGATTCTGTCATTGCAAAGCAACCTCGTGCGGTTCCAGGATCCCGGCGCGGGCGAATTCCACCAGCGCCCGGGTGAGAAGCAGGTCCAGCAGCGGGTAGAAAAAGAACACCAGGCCGGCGCCATAGATCGAGCCGGTGAGCACGCGCAGCCACCAGGTGCTCTCGCGCCAGCCCAGGTATTGCGACCCGCCGTCGATGGCCATGGGGATCATGGCGGCGAGCAGGAACAGCGGCGTCCACAGGCGGAAGCGCAGGGGCCGGCGCCAGCGGGCGTAGGCCAGCCCGGCCAGCAGCACGGCCACGTCGATGCTGATGCACCGCTCGCAGACGCCCAGTGGGTATGGTCCCAGGAAAAAGCTGCGCCCGGGCAACTGGTGGCATTGCAACCCGCAGACGCCATAGACCGTATTGGCCGCGTCCACCAGGCCCAGGTGCATGAGGACCGGGGCCAGCAGCGGCAGGATGGCCAAGCCCAGGGCGACCAGGTTAGCCGGGATGAGCCAGATGCGCCGAGCCAGGATGAAAATGCGCGCTACCGCGCGTGCAAAGGTCATGTGTTCAACTCGCGCGGTATTATAACAGGTCGGGGCGCTACACGCAACGCCCCGGCTGTCCGTCAATTTTCCGCCATAAAGACGAGGTTGTCCCAGGTGGTGGGGTCGAAATCCAGGAGTGGTTTGTTTGGCTGCTCCCAACCTGTGTAGCCATCAATATAATCCAGCTCGGCGGCGAATCCGATGGCCCGGATGGCGCGGGGACGGTAGACCGCAAACGGGATCGTGCTGGAAAAGCCGGTCTCGTACTCGACCGTGCCGAACCGGACGCCCTGCAGCGCATCTTGGAGGCCCAGCAGGTCCAGCGGGATGGCTAACTCCAGCCGGCCGACGGCGCGCACGCGGGCGGTGGCGGCCGGGTCCGGCTGCCACTCCCCGGCGGCGTCCGGGCGCATGACCGTGACCTGTGGGGCGCTATCGTCGCCCGGCAGCAGCGTGATGTCGATGAACACCTCGTCCTGGTTGGGTGTGGGTCTGGCGAAATCCCCGGCCAGGTCCGTGTCGAACCATAGTTTCAGGGAATGAGCTTCTTCCCGGGCGTTTAGTCCCAGGTACAGCGTGTCCGAATCCCACAGGGCATTCAGCGTCCCGCGCCATTGGAAGTGATAAACGCAGGGCGTGGATGCATTCTCGTTGTGATACTGTAACTGTGCAAAATCGCTCAGATCGCCATCCAGCGTGATGGTGGACGAGATGAGCGAGGCGTAAAAGGGCGTCGTGCCGCAGCGCAGGGGCCATAACTCGGCGGTGTCGTCGTGGGGCCGCAGAGTGCAGGCCGTGTAGCCCTGGCCGGTCCATTTGTAAGCCAGGCTGCCCGGCAGTCGCAGGCGAAAATGGAAATCGTAGACGGTTGGAACACCCCCGCCTTGGGATGTCTGGATGGTAGTTGTCTTGAGTACCTCTGGGATGCCATCTGCGTCTGCGTCTAGCAAGTGGATGTAAGAGGTCTCGTAATGGTTGTAGCCGCCGCCCACGCTGTTTCCCTTGCTGCCTCGATCTTCCCAGACCTGGCTGACTGTACCGTTCTGCCAGGCGTAGATCGTGACCCAATCCTCGCCGCCTCCACCAGAGCCGTCTATTTGCACCCAACGGTAGAACAGCAGGCCCGGTATATCTGGCGCGATCTGATACGGTGCGATGAACGTGCAGGGGCGGTGAAGCATTGCACCGGAGACGCCCACATAGTTCAGGTCCTTGGATGATTGCCAGAGCAGTGTGCTGTTGTCGGCGGACAGAATCGCCAGGCTCATGGGGCCATCCCAGAAATACGGGTAATCGGTATGCTGCGGGTCGGGAACGAACCGAGGGATGTGCAGAGCATAGATGTTCTCAGCCTGACCGTCGCCGTCTAGGTCATAGCGCGCGGCGTCGAGGATATTGACCACGGCCGGGACCAATTCCTCATTAATGTAGCTGGGTCCCTCGGCGTTGAACTTGGCGTGCAAAGGCAGCCCTTTGGGAAAGACCGTCCGGCCGATGTGGGCCAGTTCGGCATCCGAGATGTCAGCCAGCGGCCGACGATACGAACGTCCGTTAAGGGACAGCAAGTCTTGCCACAACTCAGGATCGGCCCCGACGATGTATTGGGGACACGCCGCTTTCTCTGCACCCAGGGGTGCGAGATAGGTCGTGGTTATTATGGGCGCTGCCAGGATCACCGGCGTGGGAGTGGGGTGTGGCGTATACGTTGGAGTTGGGGGCGGCGTGTGGGTAGGACCTGGCGTAAAAGTGGGAACCGGTGGGACCGCTGGCGTCCCGGTGGCCACAGGGTAGGGCCAAGAAGTAGCTAAAGCTATTGGTGTGGCAATAGGGTATGGCCTCAGTGTATATGTGGCCGGTGCATTGGTCACAGAGGGCACTTGTGCAACCGGCGTTGGGGTCGTTGTCTCGCAGGCCGCCAGCAGCAATGCCCCCACTAGGAACAGCGCGATACCTGTTCGACGCATGTTTGCCATGATTGCCCTCTCGTGAATGTTGCTACCTCGCCCCCACCCCCGGCCCCCATATGCGTCAACTTAACGCCGCGAGCGGGGAGTGCGGCTTCTCAAAATCAGGCTGCGGTTATATAATGGCCTCTCCGTGACGGGTGCTACACCCCAGAGCACCTATTACGCCATAGGAGGCCCTGTCTCATGTCC
>JAHJIN010000019.1 GCA_018823415.1 Chloroflexota bacterium
CAGGGGGCCAACCTGGAAGGGACCAACCTGAGCGGGGTCAATCTGGAAGGGGCCATCCTGCAAGCGGCTGACCTTTACTTGGCCAAACTGGAAGGGGCCTACCTGGAAGGGGCCAACCTGCAAGGGGCCAATCTGGACGGGGCTACCATGCCCGACGGCACCAAACACGCCTGACCGCTTGCCCATCGGCGCGGGCCGGGGACGTGGTGGGCCATCGCCTCCGCCAGATCCTGGGCGAAACGATGTAACACGACGCGGCCCCGGGTGATACCGGGGCTTACTACAAATGGAGGTATAGACGTGGACGCAGCAGAACTTATCCGGCGCTACCAAGCCGGGGAGCGCAATTTCAAGGGGGCCGACCTGAGCCAGGCCGACCTGACCGGGGCCTACCTGGAAGGGGCCGACTTGCGCCGGGCCCACCTGCGCGGGGCCAACCTGAGCAATGCCCACCTGAGCGGGGCTAAACTGAGCCAGGCCGACCTGACCGGGGCCTACCTGGAAGGGGCCGACCTGCGCCGGGCCAACCTGAGCGAGGCCCACCTGAGCGGGGCCAACCTGAGCGGGGCCAACCTGCGCGGGGCCTGGCTGGAGAGGGCCAACCTGCGCGAGGCCCACCTGGGCGGGGCCAACCTGCGCGAGGCCCACCTGGGCGGGGCCGACCTGCGCAAGGCCGACCTGAGCCAGGCCGACCTGCGCCGGGCCAACCTGTTCGGGGCCAACCTGAGCGAGGCCCACCGGGGCGGGGCTAACCTGGGCGGAGCCACTATGCCCGACGGCATCATACACGCCTGACCCCTTCCACAGGACACTGCGTGTGTCCGGCGCAGCCCACTGTGGGTGTGGACTGCGTGTGTCCTGGCCTACCCGGTGCCCCTTGACCTGGTAGGCGACGCCAGCGGGCCAGCGGTGGCGAAAATGCCCAGCCGATTGTAGCAATCCCGGTGCAACTATGGCAGCCTACGGAGGCGAATGGAACCCGATGAATAACTCGCCGGATGATTTTGCGGCCTTGATTGACCTCTGGCTCGCCTTCCTGAAGCGCGAAGCCAAGTCGCCGCACACCATCGCCGCCTACGGCCGCAACCTGCGCCATTTCGCGGCCTGGCTGGAAACCACCTACGGCCAACCGTGCGCGCCGACGGCCGTGATCCGGCGCGACGTGACCGACTACCAGGCCAGCCAGCAGACCGCCGGCGCCAAGCCCGCGACGATCAACAACCGCCTCGCGGCGGTGTCGCGGTTCTTCAAATGGGCCGTGGCCCAGGGCCACGTGACCCAGGACCCCACGGTGCTGGTCAAGGCGGTGCGCCTGACCCGGCGCCAGCCCCAGTCGTTGAGCGCCGCCGAGCTGCGCCGGTTGCTGCGCGCTGTCCACCAGGCCGGCGACGGGCGGGACATTGCCATCATGGAGCTGTTGGCCGGGACCGGGCTGCGGGTGAGCGAGACGGTGCAGCTCCGCTATGGTGACATCGAACTGAATACCCGGTCCGGCATGGTGACGGTGCGCCGGGGCAAGGGCGGGGTGCACCGCCAGGTGCCCTTGACGGCCGAGGTGCGCCGGGCCCTGGCCGCGTACCTGGAGCAGCACCCGGGCCAGGCCGAGGCCCCGCTGTGGGTCGGCCAGCGCGGGCCATTGCGAGACCGAGGGGCGCTGTTCCGCATCGTGAACAAGTACGCGCTCGCCGCCGGCCTGCCGGCCCTGGGGCCGCACACGCTGCGCCACACCTTTGCCACGCGCTATCTGCAGGCGCACCCGGGCGACCTGCGCAACCTGGCGGCGATTCTTGGCCACAGCAGCCTGGATACCGTGCTGATCTACACCGAACCAACCACCGATGAGCTGGCCCAACGCATGGAGGAGGCGGAGCTAGGCAACCCCAACGGCAACCTCTAAAAAACGTGGCCTCCAGGTCCAACATGGCGGTTTCAACCATTCTGGGGGCTTCTCACAGCGCCACGTAAAGTGCATAAATAGCATAGGGAATCATAATGGCTGAAGCATTCTGGACTTGGCTCCAGCAGCAAGCCCAAGAACATGGCTTGACGCTGAGCGGCCTATCGACCGCTGTGGGATTGAGCCCAGGTGCCCTGAACCCAAGTCGTCGACGTCAAGTGGCGCCACGACAGATGACGTGCTACCGACTGGCCCAGGTCCTCGCAGTCTCCCCTGAACACATACTAGAACTGGCCGGGTATACCGCGGATCCACCTTTTTGGACCTGGCTGCACCAGCAAACATGGGGCCGGGGCCAGACGGTAGCTCAATTGTCGGTCGCAGCAGGGTTATACCATCATACCCTGACCCAAATCTATTACCGTCGCGGGGTGCCGCAACGTGATACCTGTTCGCGACTGGCTGAGGTGCTCGACGCCGACCCTGGACACGTGCTAGAATTGGCCGGGTACATCGAAATCGAAAAGGGTCACCCTTTTTGGACCTGGCTGCACCAGCAGGCCCACGACCGCGGCTTGACGATATATTCCCTGGCCACAGCGGCCGGACTGGGCCCCAAGACCTTGCTGCGGGTCCAGCAGCGGGGCAACACGCCCTCACGGCGTATCTGTTATCGGCTGGCCGGGGCTCTCGACGTCAGACCTGAACACATACTAGAGCTGGCCGGGCATACCGCGGATCCACCTTTTTGGACCTGGCTGCAGCAGCAAGCCCAAGACCGTGGCCTGACGCTGAGCGGCCTATCGAAAGCCGCGGGGCTGGGCTCTACCAGTCTCAATCAGGTCTACCATCGCCGGGGCACTCCCCAGCGCAGCACGTGTTACCGGCTGGCCCAGTTCCTCGGCGTTGACCTGGAACACGTGCTGGAACTGGCCGGGTATACCACCGAAGGAGAACACCCGTTCTGGACCTGGCTGCACCGCGAAGCGCTGCAGCGCGACACGAATCTCTATCAGATTGCAGCAGCGGTCGATCTGGTTCCCTCTGCGCTCGCTAGCTGTTACCATCGTGGCCAAGTGCCCGACCGGACTACCTGTCAGCGCGTGGCTCAATTCCTCCAGGTAGACGTGGCCCAGGTTCTGGCACTGGCTGGCCGGGAGCAAAGCGGCCCTGACCAGTTCTGGGCCTGGCTGGACCAGCAGCTTCAGAGTGGTAGTATGACCCTGCAAGGACTCGCGGCGGCGGCCGGGCTTAACCAG
>JAHJIN010000020.1 GCA_018823415.1 Chloroflexota bacterium
GAATTTCTCGGCGAATCGTATCGCTTTCGCCAACGGCTGCAACGGGAGACCCCACCCGAGTTGCCTGGCTAAGGCGGTGGACAGTGCCGCTCTGGGGACGGGCTGGCGCCCGCCCCCAGAGCTTGGATCATGACCCACACTGCCCACCGCCCGACGACGGCGAGTGGTCCGCGCTGCGCCAGTTAGCGTGCGAGTGGCTCTGTTTTCGACTAGCAAGTGGTCCTGTTTTCGACCAGCGGCTTTTTCACCCCAAGACCCCAGTGGTCCTCTTTTCGATTAGCAAGTGGCTCTGTTTTGGATTGACAAAAACAAGAGTGGGCTAAGCACACCCCCTTGTGGTGCCCCCGAGTAGGTTCGGTGGTATCGCCAGTCTTCCATGTATCCAGCTTTGAGCATTCCCCGCAGGAGCTTGATGAGCCTTCCGTCTTGGATGTCTCTTTCTATGATCTCTAGCAGCTTGTCGTGATCAATGTTATCGAAACATCCCTTGATGTCACCTTCTATGAACCATTTCGTACCTGTCCATCTGAATAGTATGCTCTGTAACGCTGTATGACAGCCCCGTCCTGGTCTGAACCCATGTGATGCGTCTGAGAACTGCGGCTCGTAGTATGCGGACAGTACTATTCTGACTGCCTCTTGGAGCAGCTTATCTTCCCAGCTCGGTACTCCCAGTGGTCTGAGTTTGCCGCTCTTTTTCGGGATGTAAGCTCGCCTTACGGGTCGCCAGCGGTACGTTCCCGCTCTCAAGGCTTCGATTATTCTATCTATCCTTTCGAGCGACATACCATCCGCTGTGTCTCTTGGGTCCACTCCTGGCGTTAGAGCACCTTCATTCGCGTATAGCTTGGCATATGCTCTTAGGAACAGTTCTCGGTCCTGAAGGTGTCGGTAGACGCGTCTCAGCGGGAGCTTTCTCTCGCCTCGATCTCTGAGTATCTCCAGGTAGGTTTGAGTGGCTTGCATTTCGCATACCTCGTCCTTCCTGTTGATTCGGTTACCTGTTCCCCTTCGCCGTGTAGCAGGCTTTCCCTGCCTCTGACTACTATGGGAACTCCGTGACCATAGGACTCGCGTCCCGTAGGCCATCCCGTGTTCCGTGCGGATTGAACGTCACAGACCAACTTAGGTATCCCGTTCGTGTCCTTGCCATCTTTCGTTAAGATGTGTTCCCAGGTAGGTGCCTTCGGAGGGGCCGCCCGCAATTCCCCTCTTACACCTGGGATACAGGTTTCAACTGGTTTTCCTGTAAGCGGTCGTTTTCGCCACTGGGCACTAGGATTCAGGCAGTATAGCTTTTACCTTATTGGTCAACCCTTGCATCGGCATCTTGGCTACACCAGTTTCGCCTCACCATGCTTCACCAACATGCTATGTTCACAACTCGGTTTCCCTTGTTGCTAAGTTGGTTAGGTTTGGAGGTTCCATTGCACGCTTTCCTCCAGGGCCATTCCCGTCTGTCATCTCCTTTCCTTGTGGCCCAATTCAATTCCGCCGTTACACGGCGCACCGGGCGACCGGCTCTGTCTCGGGCCTGACAGGCCAAAGCTGGAGGGCAGACGCTCTCCGCTCGCCGGTTGTTCTATCTGACTCAACGCCGCCCGCAAGAGCAAGTCCGCACTCGACCAGGCGGCACGCGCCCGGTCCGCGTTGAGCCCCGACGTTCCGTCGGCTCCTTCTTCCACGCAAGTGGCGAGGAAGGCAGAATACAGATCACGTTGGGCGACCACGCCACAGTCGCAGGCGTGCCACCGCTGCGACAAGGGTTTCTGAACCACTTGGCCGCAATTGCCCGGCAAGGTCCGCCGGACGTTGTGACACACCTGACTGAGCTTGGTCGTCCGGGTCGGAAACTCGTCCAGTTCCAGGCCCACGCCCTTGACCCTGCAGCGCAACACCGCCATGAACGTACCTGGGGCGCGGAACTGGACCGACTTGCCGAACAGACGCTGGAAAGCCTTGTATGACAGCTTTTCGGCCTTGACCACGTCGCCCAATTGCAGGATATGATTGGCTAGTTGACCATGCAGAGATTTGCGATGCGCCGCTTGCTTCCGTTGCAGCTCGGCCAACTGAGTCTCGGTCCGGCGCTGACGGTTGGACTTGCGCCAGGTCTTGGCCCCTTTCTTGACCGTGCCATCGGGGTGCTAGTTCGCGGGGTTGTTGGCCTGGCGCTGGCGGTCTATCTGGCGTTGCAACCGCCGAATTTCCTTCTGTCTGTTTTGCAGTTCGTCGCAGAACCGCAGCAGCAGGGCCTCGGTCTCGCTCACCACGGCGATAGTCGAAGGGCCGATATCCAGGCCTACCGTGCCCGTGCCGATCTGGTTCTGGGGTTTCTGATACGGGTGGCCCTCGCAGACCAGTTGGACGTAGAACCGATGGCGC
>JAHJIN010000187.1 GCA_018823415.1 Chloroflexota bacterium
CTGTAGCCGTCGCCGTTTACGTCCCCGGCCCCGGCCACTGCATAGCCAAAGCCGCCACCGTGCTCGCCAGAGGAGGACCAATTGGATGTGGTAGAAAGGCCAGACGCTGACCCGTAGAAGGCATAGGACTTGCCTGCATCTGCCCCTCCCTGATAGCCATAGGCTCCCACGATGACATCGGCGTAGCCATCGCCGTTGACGTCGCCCGCGCTGGCCACAGAGTAACCAAACTTGTCGTTGTTGGTCTGACCGATGACGGACCAATCGGGGGTCGTGCTGATTCCCATGGCTTTGCTGAGGTTTAGGTCCTTTTCGATATGAGCCTGCGCCGCCGCCCACCAGTCCTCGGTGGCCCCGGCGCCGACGATGGGTGGCGCGGCACTGCCACGGTCGGCCGGTTTCGCCAGCCCCGCCGGGCCGGCCGTAGCCTGTAGGTCGGCTGCACCCAGCAGCACAGCCACCGTCACGAGTACCGCGAGACTGATCCGTACGTGGTTGGTTTTCATCTGACCCTCCTTGTGGTGTGAGTGAGTGGGGTGTGAACGACCGTTAAGCACAACAGCCGGGCACAGCATGACACTGCCCGGCTTGATGGCGGGTTGCGACGGGGGGCAAGATGTGGGTCCCCGGGTCCGCGCCTGTGCCATGCCCGTTCTCTCTGTGCAAACGAGCAGAGCATTGGGATTCCGTTTTCAACTGGCGAGGTTATTATAGCATCCCGGCGCCCGGAAGGGAAGGGGAGCGGGGCGACGCGCGAGGCGGTCGCCCCTGCGGTTATGACTTGGCCACCAACGGCAGGTAGATGGGATGCGGCGTGCGCGGCGCCATGGTCGCCGCGACCGGCCCATAGCGCGTGGTCCCGCCGCCGGCGTCCACCACCTCCAGCCAGTAGGTGTACGCCACGCCCAGCCCGGCCATCTCGTCCCCCACGGTGCGGTAGACCTCTGCCGGCGTGCGGGCGCGCTGCACGGCCTGGGCGGCCCGGCTCAGGGGCAATAGTGTCTCCTGGGTCTTGTTCATGGTTGTTCCGCCTGAATCTGGGCACTCAATCCGCGTCTAGGGCCCGGCGCACGGCCCGGGCCAGCGAGTCTATCGCAAATGGCTTGGGGACAACGCTATGGACCCCCGCACTGCTCAACTCGGCCAGGTCTTCTGCCACCTCATAGCCCGTGGTGACCAGGATTCTCAGGTCCGGGGCTATCTCGCGCAGTTGGCGGATCAGCTCCAGCCCGCCCATCTCGGGCATCACCAAGTCCGTGAGCACCAGGTCCACGCGTTCCGCCGACCGGTAGAGGTCCAGGGCTTCTCGCCCGTTGGTGGCGACCAGCACCCGGTAACCCAGCGCTTCCAGGAGCCGCTGCCCCATCTGGCGCACCGTCTCCTGATCCTCTGCCAGCAGGATGGTTTCACCCTGTCCCTGGGGCAGCAGGATCGCGTCCATCTTGGGCGCGCGCGGCTCCTGGCCCGCATGGTGCGGCAGATAGATGCGAAAAGTGGTCCCGCGCCCTACCTCGGTCTCCACGGCAATGTGCCCGCCATGCTGCTTGACGATGCCGAACACCTGCGCCAGCCCCAGCCCCGTCCCCGCGCCCGGCGCTTTAGTGGTGAAAAAAGGCTCAAAGAGATGGGGCAATACCTCTGGCGGGACCCCGGTCCCGGTGTCCGCCACGGCCAGCACGACCCACTGTCCCGGCGACATCTCGGGGACCGGCGGCCGGGTCGCCAGTGACAGCGTGAGCTCGGACAGGTGCAGGCGCAACTCGCCGCCGGCCGGCATGGCGTCGCGGGCATTCACTGCCAGGTTGGTCACCGCCTGCTGGATGCCGCCGGGGTCCGCGTTGACCATATAGTCGCCGGGCTGGATCTCCAGGTCCACGCGCACGTGCTCCGGAATTACCCGTTCCAGGAACTCGACCATTTCGTTGACCAGCGAGGCCAGGTCCAGGGGCGTGGTCGCCGGCGCAGACCGGCGGCTGAAATCCAGCATCTGCCGGATCAGGTGCGCGGCCCGCAGCCCCTCCTGCGCGATGAGACCCAGATCCTCTTTGGCCCGCGCTGGTATCTGCGGGTCCATCTGCCATAACTGGGCCAAGCCGATCATGCCCGTGAGGATGTTGTTAAAGTCATGGGCGATGCCGGCCGCCAACTGCCCCACGGCGGCCAGCCGGTCCTGCTGCTGAACCTGCTGCTGCATCTCTCGCTCGGCCGTGACCTCCCGGATCACCACCACCCAGCCCCGGGCTTCTGTTTCCGCGATCATCCGGCGTGCCGCCACCTCAAAGACCCGCTGCCGGGGGCTGCCCACGGCAATCTCGTGGTGCAGCATGCCGGGGGGCGGGGGCGCCAACAGGGTGGCAATGGGCCAGCCGCCCAGGTCGCGGAGCGGGGGCGCTGGATAAGCCGGGGCGAGCACGGTCAGGTAGTCCCGGGCAGCCGGGTTGACCAGCAGGATGCGGTGCTGGTCGTTCAGGTGCATGACGCCTTCGGGCAGGTTCTCCACCAGGCTCGCCAGCCGCTGTTGCTCGGCGGCCAGCAGCGCCCGCAGTCGCTCGATGGACGCCGCCGCCTGGTTGGCCACGGTGTAAAGCAAGCGTACGTGGTCTTCGGTGAACGCCTGCTCGGGCTCGGCGCCCACATAGACCAACCCCACCGTGGCCCGGTCCTCGCCGGCCAACAGCGCCACTTGAAAATCTGACCCCAGATGGCCCACGGGTGGGGCCTCCTCGTCGAACGCGGTCGCCGCCATAAAGCGCGGGTTGAGCTGCTCCAGGCTCACGGATTGGCCGCTCATGCGGTTGAACGTGCTGACCAGGCGCTCTTCCAGCACGCGCTGGACGGCCGGGGCCAAGAGCCGGGTCGGCTGGATGAGCAGTTCGCCACGCTCGCCGGTCATCAGGAGCCCGGCCGCGACGTCATAGGGCACGGCGCGGTGAAGGTGCTCCAGCATCAGCCGGAGCAACTCGCCATAGTTCAGGACATAACCAAGCTGCTGGGAGAGTTCGTACAGTATTTGCAGATCGAACGTGCGCTGCTGGACCCGCACCTCCAGGGTGGTGTTGAGCTCCTGGAGCGCCGCCTCCATCCGCTGGCGTTCGGTAATGTCGGTGATGGTGCCCACGTAACCGACGATCCGGCCGGCCTCGTTGGTTTCGGGCACGGCCTGGCCCATGACCCAGGCGATCGTGCCGTCGGGGCGCAGAAAACGATAGCCGGCCGTGGAAAGGTGTTGCTCGTGGACCGCACCGTCCCAGCCGCCGGCAATACGCTCGCGGTCGTCGGGGTGGACGGCGCACAGCCACCCATCGCCCAGCGCCTCGCTCGCCGGCAGCCCCGCTATCTCGCACCAGCGCGGGTTGACGTAGGTGGTGACGCCCTCCGCATCGGTGCGAAAGATGCCCACCGGAGAGATTTCGGCCAGGGTCTGGTAGCGCGCCTCGGCTTCCTGCCGTGCCTTCCGCTCCTGCACTCGCTCCAGCGCCCCCCGCACCGCCACCGCCAGCCGGGCATAGTGCTGCGGCGACTTGAGCACATAGTCCGCCAGATCTTCTTTCATCGCCGCCACGGCAATCTCTTCGTTGCCCGTGGCGGTGAACATGACCACCGGGCAGCGTGGCCAGTGGGCCTTGACCGCGCGCAGGACGATCAGGCCGTTGGTCCAGTGCAGGCGATAGTCGGTGATCACCAGGTCCAGCCCGCCGGCCGCCAGCGCCCGGTCCAGGCCGGCCTGGTCAATGACCTCAGTGGCCCGGAGGTTCGGGAACTCGCGGCGCAGCGCGCGGATGGCCAACTCGCGGTCGTCGGGGTTGTCATCCACCAGCAGGAAATGATAGGGTTCATTCATGGTCTCTATTCCTCCGCAAATCACCTAACCTGGACAAGGCCGCTTCGCTACCAAGCCAGAACCAAACCAGGAATCTAACCGCCGAGATCGCTGAGAACACTGAGCAGATTATGAATAAGGCAATTCCAAGAAAATAATGATCCCAGTTGAACCTCAGACAAAATGCGGTTGGGCGTAGTTGATGCATTTCATGGGAATTGCTTAAGCTTTTCCTCCCAACTGGCAAGTGTTTTCTGACAGAGCTGGTTAACTCGCCAGCAAGTTTTGGGATCATTTAAAAACTGGAAAAGCCTAACCTCTGCGCCCTCGGCGTGCCCTGCGGTGAAATTCTTGCTCACTCCTATGCCTTGCGCAGCTCGATCCAGAACCGGCTGCCCTGCCCCGGCTCTGATTCCACGCCCACCCGGCCCCCCATGTGCGCCACGCCCTTGCGGACGATGGCCAGCCCGACGCCGGTGCCCGGATAGGTCTCGGCGCCGTGCAGGCGCTTCATGAGGCCAAAGATGTGCTCGTGGTACTCTGGGGCGATGCCGATGCCATTGTCTTCTACCCACAGACGCACCCACTCGTCGGCCTCACCCGAGACCCGTTCTACGGCCCGTTCCACGACCCGTTCTACGGCCTCGGCCCACACCCGCACTTGGGGTTGCACGCCGGGCGCCACAAACTTGATGGCGTTGGCCAGCAGGTTGGCCACCACCTGGGTAAGGGTGGTGTGGTGGCCCAGCACCAGGGGCAGCGGTTCCTGGACCGTGATCTGGGCCTGCTGCTCCCGGATGGAA
>JAHJIN010000188.1 GCA_018823415.1 Chloroflexota bacterium
GCCGAAAGCCGCGTGGTGCTCTATCCCGCTTTTGGACAACCCGAGGCCACCGGGCTGGCCGGCTTGACCGCCACCGTCGAGGCCCCGGCCGGCGTTCTCTGGGCGCAGCGACTCAACGGACCGGCCAGCGTCGCCGCCGCCACTGACTTGGACGGCGATAGCCGGCCCGAGGTGCTGCTGGGCACCGCCGGCATCGAGGTGCCAGGCTACGTCCAGGCATTTGGCGGCGATGGCGAGTCGTTGTGGACGACCGAGCTGGACACCCGCGTCCGCGACCTGTATCCGGCGGACCTCGACGGCGACGGGCAGGACGAGGCAGTGGTGGGCACCGGGCTGCTGGATCGCGCCGCGTGGATCTATGCCCTGGATGGCGACGGTTCGCAACTGTGGCGACATGCCTCCGAGGCGGAACTCGAGGCCGTGTATGCCGCCGACCTCACGGGAAGCGGCCGGCCCGCGGCCCTGGGCGCCGAATGGGGCTCGTTCAACGTGACGATTTACGTCGTGGACGGGCGCACCGGCCACCTGCTCTGGCCCTACATTCCCACCGGCACCACCAATGCCTTTGGCGTGGCCGACGTGAACGGCGACGATAAGGTGGAAGTGATCCTGGCCGCCGATGGATTCTATGTGCTGGCCGGCGCGTCCGGCGACCTGATCTGGAAAGAAAAAGGCCCCTACGTGAACGACGTGGCCGCTGCCGATCTGGACAATGACGGCCAACTTGAAATCGTTGGTGGGCTGCGCTACCCGGCCGGCGGCGTGCAGGTCCGGCGCGGGGCCGACGGCGCGCCGGTCTGGCAGACCCCCCTGGACAGCAGCGTGAACCGCGTGGCCATGGCGGATCTGAACGGGGACAAGGCTCCGGAGATAGTGGCCGTCACCGTGGGCGGCGGCGTCCACTGCCTCAACGCCGATGGCACGGTGCGCTGGACTTACCACGTGGCCGGGTCTGCCAACCGCGTGGTCGTCGCCAACGTGCTGGGCGACAGTTCACCCGAGGTGGTGGTGGCCCACGGCGATTGGTTCACCCCCGGCGGCGTGGTCGTGCTGGGGGCTGATGGCGCGCTCCTGGCCCGGCTCCCGGACGCCAGCGGCGTCCCGGCCCTCGCCGTCGCCGATTTCGATGGTAATGGTCAAGATGACATCGTGGCCGGCAACTGGGCCGGCTGGGCCTACCTGTGGCGACCAGAATGAGCAATAAAATGGCGAACACGAGCAATCCATGCCCTTCCGTGCAATCCGTGCCAAAGGTCCGTGTCGTGCTCCTGGCGCTCACGATGCTCCTCTCCGCCTGCAATACTCCCGGCCCGACGCCGGTCCCATCCGCCATCCCGCCCACCCAGACGGCCGTCATCGTCACGCCCACACCATCGCCTACGCCGGTGCCCACGCCCACCCCGGTCCCACCCACCCCCACGCCTTACCCGCCCGGCGCCTTTGTCCCCACCGCCGCCCGCTATGTGTTCCACATCGACGTGGATTACGAGAATCACACGCTGGAGGCTCGGGAGACGGTGATTTTCACCAATACCCTGGGCGTGCCGCTGGCCGATCTGGGCTTTTACGTGCCGCCCAACCACGAGCCGGGCACCCTGTTCCTGGAGGCCCTCACCGTCACCGTGGGCAGCCAGACGACGCGGGTCTATGACTTGCAGGCCGATGACCTGCACGTGCCGTTCCAGTCGCCACTCCAGCCCGGCCAGACGGCCACGGTCGAGATGGCCTTTACCGTGGAGCCGCCGCGCATGCGTACGACATCCATCTTTGGCGGCGGGGGGCTGGGCTGGTCCGAGAACGCCATGAATGCCGGCAACTGGTACCCGGTCCTGCGCCCCTATCGCGCCGGCGAAGGCTGGTATGCCTTTGACTGGCATTCGGTGGGCGACCCCTATGTGACGGATTGGGCCGATTACGAGGCCACCATCACCGCGCCCGAGGGTGTCACGGTGGTGGCGAATGGCGACCTGACGCGCCAGGGCAACGCCTGGACCTATCGCATCCGGGGCCGGTCCCTGGCTTTTGCCGCCAGCCACCGCTACCAGTCGGAGGCGGCCCCGGCCGGCGCTGTCACCATCGAATCCTACTGGTTCCCCGAGCATGAACCCCTGGGCCGCCTGGTCCTCACCGAAACGGCTCGCTGTCTGCTGCTTGACACCGACCTCTTTGGTCCCTATCCCTATGATGTGTTGCGCATCGCCGAGACCGATTTCAATGGCGGTCAGGAATTCAGCGGCATCACCTTTCTGGGGTCCGGCGTCTATGCCGATTACCTCAAGCAGACCCCCGGCCCACGCACCATCCTGTATACTCTCATCCCCCACGAACTGTCGCACCAGTGGTGGTTTGGGCTGGTGGGCAACGACCAGTGCCGCGAGCCGTGGTTGGACGAGGCCCTGGCCCAATATAGCGAGCTGTTTTTCTATGAGCGATTCTACCCGGATGACGCCGCGTTTCGCTGGGAGTGGATGGGCAACACCGTGCGCCGGCCCGGTCCCATCGACGGGACCATCTATGATTACAGCAAGGAACGCGCCTACAAGGACGCCGTCTATTTGACCGGGGCGCTGTTCATCGGCCGGCTCCGCGAGGCCCTGGGCGACGAGCGGTTCTTTGCCTTCCTGCAAGACTATGCCGCCACGTACCGGGGCCGGCTTGCCACGACAGACGACTTTTTCGCCATGTTGGGCCGTCACGCCACGCCGGAGGAAACCGACCCGCTGCGCCGGGCGTTTTTCCGGTAGGGGCGCGATTGGTGGTCTCCTCCTGAGTGTTGCTGAAGGGGTAGCTCCCCTTTTTCACCGCAGAGCACGCCGAGACCGCTGAGAAATGGAGGAAAAACTCTGCGACCTCTGCGTTCTCAGCGGTAGAATACCCAGCAACACTCCACAGGAGGATCACCGTGCGATTGAATCGCGCCCCCACGTCTGTGGCCTTTTCGAGTTGTATCATGTATCGTACACGCGCAGCGTGGGTGCTGCTCATCATCCTGGCCAGCCTGGTCACGACGGCCTGTCCCCCGCCGGCGCGCACCACCGCTTTTGTCTGGGACGGTGAGACGTTTCGCAGGCGAGAAACACCAGGCGTGACGGTCCCGACGTCACAGGACGTGCAGCGAGCAGACCTGGACGGCGATGGCGTGGCCGAGACCGTGGAACTGCGCGACGGCATGTTGCGTCTAACAGACAGCGGCCAGGTAGCCTGGCAGAGTGACCCGGCCTGGACTGTCACCCACTTTGCCCTGACCGACATTGACAACGATGGCGCGCCGGACATCTTTTTCACGGTCTGGAAGCC
>JAHJIN010000189.1 GCA_018823415.1 Chloroflexota bacterium
GTCAATCAACTGCATCAACTCCATGTTGTACTCGGATTCCTGCGCTGGTTCATAGTACAGCGACGACCGGTTGAGCCCCAGGAGTTCGCATTGGCGCCGCATGCTGAGCTCCCCCTGGTCCCACTCAACCAACTGACGCTTGGCCGCGACATCAGACGGCAACTTTTTTTTCAGTCGGGGTAATATCCCTCTACAAACCAGGGGCAGAGCTAAGGACCACTCCTACATACGGTAGTCAAACGACGGCACACCGCTATAAATGGTGAAGGCCGGCCTCAAGTCAGGAAACCTGTAGAGGAATATTACCCCGACTGTTTTTTTTCAGCCACTCCAGTTCCATCTGGAGACGGCCAATCTGTTCGTAGAGCTGGGCTTGCCGGGCTTCCTGTTCCCGTTGCTGGCGGGCGGTGCTGTTGGTAAACACCTGCGGCCCCTCCTCCAGCAAGGCTTGCTTCCAGTCGCGCACCAGGTTCGGGTGCACATTGAATTCGCTGGCGACTTCGTTGAGCGTACGCGTTTCTTTAGCCGCGACCAGCGCCACCTGGAACTTGAAAGTCGCGCTGTGGCGGCGTCGCTGCTGAGTCATTGTCTGGATCCTCCTACATGCTAGAATTATACACCAAGTACTCTACCTTAGCATGTGGTCCAGTTTTTGGGGGTCATATCAGCGGTGATTCATGTTTCAAATCGGCGCTGGGCAAGCTAGCAAAATACCTATCAGACTCGTGCGGCAATTGGCTCACAACCGCAAACATCAATTACGCACTGTTAGGTGTTTCTGGTAGAGGATTATATCGCTACTGACACCTTCGCTGCGCTCACAGGAAAAGATTTACCAAGGCTTCTTTAAATGCTAACCCACCTAGCATAGCGACACAGATTAGCACGACAACGCTGATGAGCAAACGAGTCGGATCGCCATAGCACCAATCAATGAGGGGCTGTATTACTGGAGCAGGCTTTCCTGTCATTGGCGATAGGATAAACGCCGCAACACTACAGTAAAAGACGGGGGTCAGTACAAATACGAATACGTAAGCCGCTGCTTTCTTTAACTTCTTCCTCATCGTTGCGATTTTTTTCGGGGATCGTGTAGATGGTTGTGTGTCTGTTGCTTTAAATGCATGAACACGATGCATCGAGATGCCCAGCAATATTCCTCCCAGTGCGTATGGCGCGGCGGCAATGCTGAGTATGCCAGATGACAGACCTATATTGTAAGAGGCTATCCCGTAGAAAGAAGCAGAAAAGAGTGTATGTGCAAAAGCCAAAGCTAAGAACCCGCTCCAGAGTGTCTTCTTGGCAGAGTACGTGCCTGGATCACCCAGATATCTGGCACTGCATGAGTATCCAAAGACAACAGAAAAAGGCAATACTATCATAAGGAAAAGCCCGCCAGCGGCGGTCAACCCCAGGCTTGATATCACCGCAATGTGAAACGGCCACCGATAGTCCAACAATGGTGCATTGCCCCTGGTCATAGTGGGCTCCCTTTTTATGGTTGGTTTTGTAGAGCTCGTACGGAAGAATGCAATGACCATTTGATCAAATACCTTTTTACACCAGTTAATGAGATCATACTTGTTCAAGACAGGGCGAAGCAGTTTCGTGATTCCCACAAGAATAAGGAACGCGACAAAAGATAACAATGTGAAGAGTAATCCTGTAAGAAGTGGGACGAGAAAGGGCATCTCTAGCTGGTTCCCTATAGCTAGGATTAAATAGTCGAAAGTACAGAGACATAGCCCCACCTTAATTGAGCGACGTGGAAAAGTATACCATTCAGCGTTCTTAAACCCAGCTAGAGCTCCTGCAGACCATCCTAGCAAAGCAGCAGGAAGGAAAATGAGAGTGGGACCTTGCATAAAGATCCATGCACCCAAACAACCGCCAAATGACCCGCTAAGCCCTATGGCAACTCTGCCAAAAGCCAGATACTTCGATAGCTGCGAGCCTTGCAAGACAAGCCATGTATTCTGATATATGGCCGCTGAAGCAAACCCGAAAACCATGCCTAGACATAAACACGCTCCAGCTTCGGACACAATGGATAAGATGCCTACAACTACTGGCATAGAGGACTCCTTCGTCTTATAATTTGGCCGCACACACGAGTGAGTGATTGTTCTGTCCGATGTGGCCGCATAACGGGGCAGAGGATAAGTCGTTGCACGGATCAGGGAAAGCCATCCTCACCTCGAGTTTGCACAGAAAAGGCGGGTTGCGCCGCAATCAGCTCATCTGTCTAATCTCAAGCAAAAAGGCCCCACCTTACTATTGGCATTATCGGCAGCCAGGACTTAATCATTGTAAGGAATGATCGGGCGAAAACACACATCGAAATCCGCGGTAGAGGATCATCATGCCTATATGGGCGAGGTTGCGGTATGCACAACGTGCCATGTCTGGACGGTCGTAGAAGGAACCACCACGCAAAACCCGATCCCCTGAAGCAATGGGGTTTTCGCGCCCATCGTCAGCCTGGTAGGGGTAGTCCTCATACAAGCTACTGGTCCACTCCCGCACATTCCCGGCCATATCACAGGCTCCGTAAGGACTGTCCCCTGCAGGCGAGTATCGGCCCACTGGTGTCGTGCCCTTGAGGCGCGAGGCATCGGTGTTGCACTTGGTCTTGTCGAACTTGTCTCCCCAGGGGTAAGTGTGCCCAGCGGTCCCTCGGGCCGCTTTTTCCCACTCTGCCTCGGTGGGGAGACGAATAGGCAGTCCCATATCTTCCGTAAGCCACGCACAATAAGCCACGGCATCTTCCCAGGTAACGTTGACCACTGGGTGTTTTGCCCTTCCTTTGGGAGGATGCCCACTTTGCCAATGCTCGGGAGCCTTGTGCCCGGTGGTCGCTACAAAGCGGTGGTACTGGGCCTCGGTCACCAAGTAGCGGGCGATATAATATGCCTCTAGGTGAACGATGTGCTGAGGTCTCTCGTCATCGTACTCCTGGTCATCTCCCATGAGGAACTCCCCGGCTGGAACAAAGATGAAGGCGAAACGTAGCGCCTCGGAGGCCAGCCGACATGTGATAGCATCTACTTCCGGGTCGTCAAACAGCGGTGGGAGTAGTTTGCAGGCATCACTATCTCGGCCCAGCGCGTCAGCCGCCAGACCCCGAACGGTGTCGGGCTCATTGCTATCTCGTAATAGAGTGAACAGTACGGACCTATCTACCCGCCCCAATATCTCAGATGCCTGCACGCGAACCTCGCTCTCCGGGCCGCGCAGCACCTCCAGTAAGGAACTGATTACAATATCCCCACCGATTTCTTGCAGAGCATTACCTGCCACTGTCCGTACCGAGGAATCCTCGTCGCCCAGCGCCGCCTCCAGTAGTGGTAGTACCCCCCGCTCGGCCCCGATCACCCCCAACAGATCGGCAATGCGGATACGAACGACCGGGTTCGAGTCCTTGAGCATCCCCGTCAGCTCGGTCCAGCCTGCCTCGCCTAGGGCGTCGGCCAGGTCTTCCACGCCGCGCACCAGACGGTGGTCGGCGGTCGTCTTGAGATAGGCCACCATCCGTCCCACCAGTTTCGTTCGCAATGAGGGATCCGTCTCGTCGGCATCGACCAGGCAGCACACAGCCAAGAGCAACGCTTCCATAGAATCCGGGCGAGCGTCAAGGATGTCTTGAATCAACGCGGCAGCATTCCGCTCCAGGCCGGCCAGCAGGATGATCGTCTCCCGCCACCAGGGATCCTCCAGATGAGCCAGCACCAGGGGGTAGGTCTCGGCCGGCCTCTCTCCAGCAGGTGCGGCCAAGCGGCACAGTTGATTGAACGGCATACTCACAGCTGCCAGAGCTAATCTATTCAGCTGCTCGACGACCTCGGAACGCGCCGCTTGGCGGTCAGTGGTATCGCCGTGCCTCCGGGCCTGAACAATATTCTCGCGGAGCCGTTGTTCGAAAATAAGGGCATCTGCGTATCTGGGATGCTCCTGCCCCAGCTGCTCCAGCAGATGCACGATCCCATCCTCGTAGAGAGAATAGGCGTCCCCAAACGCGACGGCGCCATCCACCACCCGAATGCTTTGCCGGATGGCTCGAGCGGCCAGGTACTCTTGGATGGTCAGATGAGCAAAGCCGTAAGATGTCCGCGACAGTTGGTGCAGCAGTCCGGTGCGAGCCACCACCTCGTCCAAGAAGGATCGGGCTTGGTCCGCCTGCGGCAGAATCTCTTCCAGGTAACCCAGCAGCCGGTTCTGGTCCATGGCAATACGGTTGCTCTGCTGGAAGCACAGGGCCAACGCTGCTAGCCACTGGTGGGTAGTATCAGGGGCAAACCGGCGATCCCCCCGCACGTCCCTGACCCGGTCCCACTCCTCCACCAGCATCCATACGCAGCGGTCATACAGTTCTACCCGTCGCTCCGGTAGCCGGAGATCCTGCTCATAGATCAGGGCAATGATCGAGAGCAGCAGTGGGTTGGCCACCAGCAGCCGCATGCGCGGGCTGGCGGCCAGCGCTGCCAGCAAGTCCTCTGCTCGCCCCGGCTGATCTTGAAACCAGTTCTCCAGAAAGCGGCGAATCTGCTCCCGGTCGAACTCGACTACCTCGAGTAGAGCAAAGCTTTCCCTGAGGTGATAGCGGTACCCGGCGACGCGCGAAGTCACCAAGAGATGGTTCCCCGGATACGCCGTGGCTAGATCGTTGATTTCCTTGATCAGGCGACTGTGGGCCGCATCATCGGTGACCTCATCCAGGCCATCCAGTAGACACAGACAGCGCCCTTGGGGCAGAACTCGCTCCAGAAAAAGACGGGCATGGGAGAAACCTCGCCGGACCAGCTCATCCAGCATCCCTTCCTTAAGGCTGTGCCCATCGCGGGCCAGGTTGTTCAGGGTGAGAAAGATGGGAATCGGAAGTGGGGCTGCGCGTCCTCGCCGCTTGGACCGCACCACAACCCGGGCTAACTGCGGATCCCCCTGGGCCACGCGCAGGGCCAGGTATTTGAGCAACGTCGTCTTGCCTGTGCCGGGATCACCTAGAATAACGATTCGGGAAGAGCGAGCCAGCGCCTCCTCGACCTCCATAGCCTGCTCACGCCGTCGGGTGCGGCGCAGATCCTCCCCCTGTTCGCCCCTGTCCTCCGGTCCAGGAGCAGGCTGCCAACCCGGAGAAACATGCTTGCTTACGCACAGGGCGATGTAGATTTGCTCCAGGGACAACTTTATCGGCCGACCCCAGGAGTCCAAGGTACTGAAGTCGGAGGTCAGGTTTTTGCGATAAGCCTGGAAATAGCGCCGCCCTAGCGGCGTATACGCGGCCAGCCAACACCAGAAGCGGCTAGAGAAGGAAGGAGATTGCTCCAGCTTAGTAGGGACTAGAATCGCTTGCTCCTCACCAAGGGAGGATTGTACAACGATGACCTTGGCACCATCGCCGATTGCGACAGCCCCAGCTTTGTCATGGAAATGGGTAGTGTACTTGCTAGATTCAGGCTGTGGCTCCGACATTGTTTCTCCTTGGGCTCACGGTCATCGTAGGCAAGATCATGACTCACTCCAATGGATAGATTTTTCTCTCCCGACACTCGGCTACATCGATCAACCGGGCAAAGCCACCGGGGTCAAACAACCCCTGGCTGAAGTAGCCCTTCATCAACACCTCGTCGTATTGCGCCTGAGCAGTCTGCTGGGCTGTGTCGAAATCGTTGCTGCCGATTATGGTGGTCTCCAGGAACTCGTAGCGATCCACTTGAGGCCAAATGTGCCAGCCCACAAACGCGTGACCCGGCACGATGACGATGAGTGGGTCAATTGAGGCCAACTCTAACAGGCTGGCAAAGAGCACTGTACCGTCGATACAGTTGGCCAAACCGCCGCCGGCCAAGCTCTCGGTGGGCAGTCGCACGCGCTGAGTGATCTGCCCTTCCTGCGCACCGAGGCTCAGCGAGGAATCGACGTAGACCAGGTCGGCGTCCTGCTTGAGCGCGGTGAAGATGGCCTGGGACTGCGCACGCACCATGTCTGCGGCCTCTGCCAGGTTGGACACTCCCTTGTAGCCCACGAACTGCCGGTCTGGGTGGTGCTCAGCAGCCCGGCGCAGCAGCTTCTCTACTTCCGGCCGGCGCGGCGTGACCCAGGCGGCCAGGTAGCGGGTCAGGTCCACAATGGAGCCATCTGGGGCCTTCACTGCTAGCAGCGCCGTGTCGTGGGCATGGAGCTGGATGCGCTTCGTCTGGTCGTAGAGGGTGCGTGGGGGGGGATCAGTCTGCTCCACGGTGACGCGTAGCGTGGCCGGCCGGATCTCGTTGAGGGTGACCACAGCAGCCGGCTGGAGCAGGGGTAACAGGGCCACGCGGACCAGCTCGCCCCGGGGCACGCGTGGGCTGACCACGGAAACGTCGCTGTAGCCCGTGATAGTGGTGCCGACGCGCAGGGCAGCGTTGGCGCCACCCTGGCCGGTGTTGTCCAGGGCCACCTGGACCAGGGGAAAGGCCTCTGCGTCCAGGTGGTGGCAGTAGGCCGTGGGGACCACGCGGGTGAGCAAGGACACCGAAACGCCCGGCGGGGCTGGTAGGGCGGTTGTAGCCGCTGGGGCCACTCTCTCCACGCGGGCTCCGTCACCGATGGCGATGCCTTCGGCGTGCTGGATGTGAGTGACATAGGTCGTGCCCAGGGGGGGGGATATCGGTGAGACGGGCCTGCTACTCTCGACCAGATCCGCCCGGCGCGCCTCAATGATGCGTCGCAAAGTATCGAGGCCTCCCTTGCGACGACAGTGATCCAATAACAAGGTGACCTTTTCGTCCTTACGCATACCGCGACTGAATCTGTCGTACACCACAGGGAAATGATCCATGCAGAAAGCATCGAGCCCTGGATCATCAAAGGTGTCGGTGAGTAGCTTGCGGATGGTCACGATGCTGTCAAATCGTGTGTTGTTGGTCATCTAGTTATTCCCCCAGTGTGATCGAATCTATTAGCGGATCATTCTAGTACTACAACGAGACTTCACGCTACCGATAGACTGAACTGGCCCAGCCGACGCTTGCGGTGTGAGAGATAAGCAGCATAGTTGCGTCGTTGCTGATATCCCAAGACCTCCAGCACCCACTGGGCATCGAATTGGCGCATCGGCAAGAGCCCCGTCAGCAACAATTTAGCTTGGGGCAGGGTCAGGGCTGGGGCCTGTTTTTTCAGTCGGTGGGCCAGTCGCACGAGGAAGAAATGAGCCAAGATGCACATCGTCATATGATGATGCCAACCGGTCCAACTGCGCACCTGGTAGTTGCCCAGACCCACCAGTTGTTTACCTTCTTCAAAGATGGTTTCAATCGGCCACCGCAGGCCGCTCATCTGCACCAGCACCGCCCGCGGCGTCTCGGCTGGGGCATTGCTCAGATAGGCTTTCAGTTCCCCCGTTGTACGGTTGCGGCGCAAGACCAGCCAGACCTCTGGTCCCGGCAGGCCCTCGCGTACCGCCACCACCCGCAAGAGCGCCATGTCGGCCTGCAGCGGACCGTGGCTGCCTTCTTTGATCGTTTCCAGCCGCCACGCGCTGGCGGGCAGAGTGGCGGCGACCGCCGCTACCGTTTGCGCGCCGGGCGCGTCGGCCGGCAACCGTTCTTTGGTGGGTTTTCGCCCCTGGCCCGACCACGTGGACACATACGTCGCGGGTGGGTCCAGCAGCCACACCTGGGTATCCAGCGGGACCTCGGCATAGTACCACAATTGCATCTGGGCCACTTGGTCCAGAAAATCAGTCGAGCGGCCAAAAGCTTCATCGCAAGCCACCCAGCGACCTGGCAGCACGGCGGCCTAACGCACCGCCCGCAACATTTCCAGGGCCAACGCCGGCTTGGTCTGAAAGACCACCGTGTCGGGCACAGCGCAGGCGCAGCGCAATGCGGCAAAGGCGTCGTCCTGCACCCACTCTTCCGGCAGGTACAGCCGCCGATCCAACAACGCATATCCTTTGGGACTGACATAGCCCATAAACACCCCCGCCTGACAGTTGGCAATCTTGCCCAATTCGCCGCAGTGCTGCCGTTTCACGCCCGCCGACTTGGGGCCCTGCTTGGCAAAATCGCTCCCGTCGAACAGATATATCCCAGCCTCGTCACCGAGATCCTGATTCACTTCGCGCCAGTGGTGCGTCAAGAGTGGGTCATCCTCCCACGCGCCTGCACTGATAAAATGCTGCATGGCCCGAATCGAGTTCGGATCGTCGCCGCACAGCTTCAACATCATGGGCTCAATCGCTTTGTCCGTCACCTCTGGGGACAGCAGCCCATACAGATAGGTGGCGCTCCTTTCACGTTGCTCCCGCCGTTGAAACAGCGGGCTATAAATCTCGTGATATTGCTGTACCTGTTCAAGCAATCCTTCAATCTCGGGCACGGTCAATGTTAACTGCGGGGGCGTTTGCTCTTGGTAGATCATATTCTCTCCTCTCAAGATCGTTCTTGGAGAGCATATGATACACCAGATCGAAGTCTCGTTGTAGTACTAGGCAGCGAGCGATACCGTCAATATTAAGCAGTGTGCCCTGATCGAGAGGTGTTATCGTCAAGTTCAGCCAACAGACGCTGGACTTGTTCAGCATATGGTGATTTGATCTCTTCACAGATGATCAGTGCCTGCTCCAGATATTGGCGGGAAAGAAAGATATTCGATAGGTCTCTGTACAGATTACCTATATGGTAGAGCCAGATTCCCTCAGAGTATCGGTCGCCAATCTCGCGGTGAATAGCTAGTTCTTGTCTGGAAACCCCTATTCGGGTTTGATCTCGCATCTCCAGAAGTGTATGATTGCGACACCGCAAATCATACACCTGGAGGTCGAAATGCTGAGATTGCGTTATTCGCCAGTGGACCTGTTCGAGCCATTGCAGGCGTTTCCTGACATTTACGTTGACATTGCTGATTTGGCAATGGATCCGATTTTGGCCGCACTGGACAAAATTATGGACGACGAGCAGTTGGTGCTGTTGGCGTGGAACGATTACGTCACCCGCCGGCCGCATTGCCTGCACACCGGTCGTCCTTCGACGCCGGTAGAAGTCTTGCTCCGCTTGCAAGCCGTACGCCGCTTGTATGGCTGGGCGTATCGTACTGTGCATACTCAGGTGCGCGGGAGTCTGGCCCTGCGCCAATTCACCCGCGTGTATGGGCACAAGGTCCCCAACCATGCGACGATGAATGACTGGGCGCGGGCGCTCCAGCCGGCGACGACGCGCTTGATTCACCGCCGTGTGGTTGAATTGGCCGTGGCCCACCAGGCGACCACCGGCCAAAAGCTACGCACGGATGGCACGGTTGTGGAGACCCACATTCATTATCCGACGGACAGCAGCTTGTTGGCCGATAGTGTGCGGGTGCTGGGCCGCATGTTGAGTGCCGGGCGGGAGTTGGTCGGTGCGGTGCCGGGGGTTGACAAAAGCCGGTTCGTCAACCGCAGCCGCAGTAGCAAGCGACTGGCGCGGGAGATTGCGAACTGCGCGCGCCAGGCCAAAAAGGGAGCGCCAACCCAGCCCCGCCAGCGCAAACTGTACAAAAAACTGCTCAAAACTACCCAGCAGAGCCTGGATCACGCGCGTCAAGCAATTCCCGTACTGCGGCAACACGGCGCCCAGGCCGGCCAAGCCCTGGCGGCCAGTTTGACCCATTACATCCCTTTGGTGGAGCGGGTGATTGACCAAGCCTATCAGCGCGTCGTGCTGGGTAAGCAAGTACCAGCGGCGAAAAAAGTGGTCAGTTTGTTTGAGCCACATACCGCCATCATTCGGCGGGGCAAGCCCGCCCCACGCGAGACCGAATTCGGCCGCAAAGTGTGGCTGGATGAAGTGGAGGGCGGGATCATTACCGATTACCGCATTTTGGTAGGCAATCCGCCCGATGAGCGACAGTTCGCCGCTAGCTTGCGTAATCACGCGCAACTTTTCTCCCATCCACCGGATACGGTCTCTGCTGATCGGGGCGTCTATTCGCCAGACAATGAACAGGCCGCGCGCGACGCTGGAGTCAAACATGTCTGTATGCCCCAACCCGGGCGGCGCACGCCCGAACGCGTCGCCCATGAGCAACAACAATGGTTCCGGCTGGCCCGCCGTTTTCAAGCGGGTATTGAAGGTCGGATCAGCGTCATCAAACGAGCCCGCCAGCTAGATCGCTGCTTGGACAAGGGCACAGCCGGCTTTGAAAAATGGGTCGGCTGGGGCTGTATTGTCAATAATCTCATCGCTATCGCTCAGGCCAGTCTCCAGCCGCGGCGGCGCAAACGGCGACCGGCGGCATCTGTGGCTTGACTGGGTTTCCAGACAAGAACTA
>JAHJIN010000021.1 GCA_018823415.1 Chloroflexota bacterium
CTGGTTAAGCCCGGCCGCCGCCGCGAGTCCTTGCAGGGTCATACTACCACTCTGAAGCTGCTGGTCCAGCCAGGCCCAGAACTGGTCAGGGCCGCTTTGCTCCCGGCCAGCCAGTGCCAGAACCTGGGCCACGTCTACCTGAAGGAATTGAGCCACGCGCTGACAGGTAGTCCGGTCGGGTACTCGGCCACGCTGGTAGCAGCTAGCGAGCGCAGAGGGAACCACATCGACCGCTGCTGCAATCTGATAGAGACTCGTGTCGCGCTGCAGCGCTTCGCGGTGCAGCCAGGTCCAGAAATGGTGTTCTTCCTTATACCCGGCCAGTTCCAGCACATATTCCAGGTCAACGCCGAGAAACTGGGCCAGCCGGTAGCACGTGCTGCGCTGCGGGATGCCCTGAGTTCGGTAAGTCTGAGTGAGCGTGGAGACGCCCAGCCCAGCGGCCCGTGCTAGGCCGCTCAGGGTCAGAGCCCGGTCCCAGGCTTGCTGATGCAGCCAGGCCCAGAACGGCGAATCAGCGGCATACCCGGCCAGCTCCAGCACCCGTGCAGGGTCGGCGTCGAGGATCCGGGCCAGGCGGTAGCAGATGCGTTGTGTAGGCACCTGTCCATTTTGCTGGGTCCGCAGCAAGGTCTTGCGGTCCAGCCCGGCGGCCGTGGCCAGGGAGTATATGGTCAGTCCCTGTTCTGCGGCCTGCTGGTGCAGCCAGGCCCAGAAGGGATGTTTTTCTTCGACATATCCGGCCAGTTCCAGCACGTGCCCGGGATCCGCCCCCAATACCTCAGCCAGCCGGATGCAGGTGGCGCGGCGCGGCACTACCCGCCGATGGTGGATCTGGGTCAAGGTATGGTGGTACATTCCTACTGCTTGCGACAGGTGGGCCATCGTCAGGCCCTGCTCGGCTGTTTGCCGATGCAGCCAGGCCCAGAAGGGGTGTTCGTCGGTGTGGCCGGCCAGTTCCAGCACGTGCTCAAAGTCCACCGCCAGCACCTCGGCCAGCCGATAGCATGTGCTGCGTTGCGGCACTACTTGCCGCCGCCGCCCGGCGGTCAGGGTGCAAACACCCAATCCGGCGGCCTTGGCCAGTGCACACAGGGTCAGTCCACGGTCCTGGGCCTGTTGCTGGAGCCAGGACCAGAATGCCTCCTCGGTCACAAGTTCCTCCAACCTACTTGGCTACATACGCTAAATCGCAGTTTGGCGTATCCAGCGGCTGGCGTTCCTGGTCTGTAGACAGGTGGGGTTTGGCATTGATATTGTCTCCACCTGTTATCTGTTGCACATTTCGTGGCGCTGTGAGAAGCCCCCAGAATGGTTGAAACCGCGATCTTGGGCCTGGGGGCCACGTTTTTTAGAGGTTGCCGTTGGGGGCACCTAGCTCCGCTTCTTCCATGCGCTGGGCCAGCTCGTCAGTGGTCGGCTCGGTGTAGATCATCACCGTATCCAGGCTGCTGTGCCCCAGGATGGCCGCCAGGTTGCGCAGGTCGCCGGGGTGCGCCTGCAGGTAGCGGGTGGCAAAGGTGTGGCGCAGCGTGTGCGGCCCCAGGGCATCCAGGCCCGCCGCCAGCGCGTACTTGTTCACGATGCGGAACAGCGCCCCCCGGTCTTGCAGCGGCCCCCGCTGGCCCACCCAGAGCGGGGCCTCGGGCTGCCCGGGGTGCTGCTCCAGGTACGCGGCCAGCGCCCGGCGCACCTCGGCCGTCAGCGGTACCTGGCGATGCACGCCGCCCTTGCCCCGGCGCACCGTCACCATCCCAGACCGGGTGTTCAGCTCGAGGTCACCATAGCGGAGCTGCACCGTCTCGCTCACCCGCAGCCCGGTCCCGGCCAGCAGCTCCAGGATGGCAATGTCGCGCAGGTCGCCGGCCTGGTGGACGGCGCGCAGCAGCCGGCGCAGCTCGGCGGCGCTCAACGACTGGGGCTGGCGCCGGGTCAGGCGCACCGCCTTGACCAGCACCGTGGGGTCCTGGGTCACATGGCCCTGGGCCACGGCCCACTTGAAGAACCGCGAC
>JAHJIN010000190.1 GCA_018823415.1 Chloroflexota bacterium
CTCCGAAGGCACGACGGACATAAAGGGTACGGCCAGCAGCGAGGGGAAGGGCGCAAAGGGCTGGGTGAGGGTGACCTGCAGGGTATCCGTGCTCACGGCCGTGGTGGTGTTGATCCAGGGCGCTACCAGGTCGTCATACCACTGGTTGCCAGCGGCGGCGACCCGGTTCCACGAGTAGACCACGTCCTGGGCCGTGATTTGGCGACCATTGTGGAAGCGGGCACCCGGGCGGATGTGGAAGGTCCAGTGCTGGGCGTCCGTACTCGCCCACGATTGGGCGATGGCTGGCAGTGGGGTGTGGTCATCGTCCCACTTGGTCAGCCCCTCAAAGACCTGCCCCATGATCGGCCCGTGAGTCATATCCCCATACCAGTCATAGTCAGCCGGGTCAAGGGTGCTGGGCTCGTTGAGGGCCAACCGCAAGTTCCCGCCATAGTTGCCAGCCGGCCGGGCCGGCGCTGCCACGGGGGCCGCCGTGCTGGTCAACGTCCAGGCCCGGTGCAGCAGGGTGACGAGCATCAACCCGGCTGCGAGAACCACTATGAGCTTGAAGTGCGTCTTCATGGGCTACCTCCTCTTTGTGTAGCAAAAATAATCTACCCGTGCGCCCAATGGGGCGCGAGATGAGCGGAATCCCCCGGCTGCGGCGCGCCGCGACGAGCCGCCGCCACTGCTCAATGGACAGCCCGCACCCCAATAAACGGAACGTGTATATCCCCAGATGCCCTTGAACTGGACATCTATATCTACATCCTACATGCCAACGCCGACCGGTTCATGTTTCTGGTCGCACCGGTTGCCCACTTGCCGCCATGCGGTCTGCTAGTCCCAACCGCACCACTTGGCCATACGGCACGGTCGCGGCTCCACGTGCCCCAAGGCCTTTAACCTACCGCCACCCGTCGAGCTCGCCCTATTGGACCTGAACATGCCTATGTGGGCAACGAAAAACCGCCTCTGGCTGGCCCGGGCCCCTCCAGAGAACAGAGGAACACGGACTTGCGCCACCGGCGGCTCCTATGGTATACTATCAGCAGCCGCTTCCTCTGCATCAGGAAGCGTATCGAGGCCATTGGGAGCCGCAACCTCCTGGTGGCCTTTTACTTGGTCTGAGGATATTATAGCACATCCGCCATCCGAAGGCAATACGTGAATGCGGTCAACCATAATGATGTCACTAAACTATGCTAGAACCCAAATTCTGTATGCCAAAGATATGTTAACCTTTCACCAATCCCTACCTGGCCGCGACCCGGGGGCAACGAGTTACCTCCAGGCCGCGCCGTCCGGTGGCGCACTGACTCTGGTCCGCCCGCAGCTGGGTCAGGGATGGCCGCGCCGGGGGGCGGTACTGCGTCACCTTGCTGGCCAGATGGGCTCCAGCCGCTGGGGAGTACGGTTGAAGAGGCGCACCGGGCAGCCGCGCATTCCCCGGGCAGCCACGACGGCTGGGCCTCGCCCCGGGCCTCCCGGACCGCGAAACGGGACTGGCTATTCACGAATTCGGTTTCCACGTGCCTTCTTCCACGTACCGGGTGATCTCGTGTACGCTCAACTGCTCCAGTCCCAACTTCTCCAGCGTGCGACCACGGAGGAAGTAGTCGGTGCGGTGCAGGATGGACGCCATGCGGATAACGGAGTCGATGGCCTGAGTGGAGACCCCGAAGCGAGTCCCCAGCGCAGCGATCGGCACCAGGCTCATGGGCACGTCCTCAAAGAGATAGCGGTGCGCCAGGACCCGCGGTCCCTTGATACCCTTGTAGCCGGGGTTGGCCTGGATCGCCTCGTAGAGGTCCACCCCCACGGCAGCATATGCTGTCTCCAGCCATTCTTGGGCTGTTTGGGCCCGGATGCCCAACGCTGCCGCCACAGTCACCCGCTCGCGATCCACCACCTCCAGGATACGAGCCACCGTGGGGGTTACCCCCTCGATGTAGAACTCAAAGTTGCCATGGGTGCTCTCGATGCGGGCCGAGTTGAGGATGGTTAACGCCGGGTGAAAGACGGCACCCATGTTGTCCAGACTGGTGTGCAGGACGTTGCGGGCCGGGATGAACTGGGGATAGGCTGGTCGCAAGGCGGCGAGAACTGGGGATGTGTCCGTGGCGGGGAGCGCGGCCACGGGCACGGTGTTCTTGGTCCGAAAGATCTTGGCCTCGGCCGGCCCCATGCTCCGGCTGGCAAAGAGGAGGGTCTGGGCCTCGGCCACCATGACCTGAGCCCGGCAGCCTTGCTCCCGGAGCACGTGGCGGAACTCCATGGCCCCGCAGGTGCGGCCGGGGTGCAATACCACGATTTGCCCGTCGCGCAGGTGCGGGGCGCAGGAGGTGGCGATGTCCCGGTGCGCCGTGGCAGGCACAACCACCATGACCACGTCCACGCCGTCCAGTACCTCGCCCATGTCGGCGGCAACCACCTCGATGGGGCCAAAGCGGTGGGTGCTATCTTCGGTCTCCAGATCGATGCCCCCGCGGATCTGGATCGTCTCCACGCGCGCAAAGGTCCTGTTGTACAGATGGACGCGAAATCCCCGCACCGCCAGGTCAGCGGCCATGGCCTTGCCGCCGTGGCCGGCGCCGACCACGGCATAACGTGGTTTCTGGTTCATGCTTTTCTCCCTTTCTCGAACTCGGCGGTAACTCGAGCGTGACGACCACAACGTGGTGCTAGCGGGTCCTATTGCTCGTTCAAACCGGCGATCCGTTCCGCCTCCGTAAGCGCCCGCCCCGTGGCCGGGTCCACGGCCACGCTGGCCCCCCGCGAGTCAATGCGCGTGACGATCTGCCCGCGGGCGCTGGGGTTGTTGCGCAGGTGTGGCGCGTCCAGCACGCCGCTCGTGACTGCCCGCGCCAGCGTGGCCGGGTCGGTCAAGGGGTCGGCTACGCCCGGACCAGCCAGCCCCCGGATGGCGGCCAGGGTGACCTGCGCCTCTCGCACCAACTCCTCCTGGCGCTGCTGAATGGCCGGATCCGCCGTCATGTCCGGCTGACCGCGTAGGGCGTTCTCGATGGCCCGCCGGGCCAGCTGGCACGCCTCGATGACGTCAACGGCGGTGGCGGCGTGATGCGCCTCGGTGTGGCCCACCACGTGGATGATGTGGGGGTGCAGAGCCATCTGCAGGTAGACACTGGCGGCCAGGTGGGCGCGAGCCGCGACCGGGTCCAGCGGGTAGCTTAACAATCCCGTGCGCGTCTGCCGCCAGATGGAAAAGTCCGGCCCAGCCAGCGGCGCGATCAGCTCCAGACCGGCCAGCATCTTGGCCAGGTCCATCGCGTCTGAGAGGCCCGGCGGGCTGTTGAACATCATCTGGGCGATATAGTCGCGTACACCCCAGACGTGGGCGTTATAGGCCGACAGGTAGGCCGCGACGACAAAGATCACGTCCGGCGCGTCGCGCAGCCCCCAGTGATGCGGCTCGTTCAGCTCCACCGGGATGTCGCGCTCCCCATGCCAGGCCAGCACTCGCTGATGTTCGCGGATGGAACTCTCCAGGTCCCAGGGGCCGCGCCCATCCAGGCGATTGAACCAAAAGATGGGGATGGCGCACCAGGCGATGTGGATGGTCTCGACGTACATCTCGGCCAGGCGAATAAAGTCATCGGTGC
>JAHJIN010000191.1 GCA_018823415.1 Chloroflexota bacterium
CATGATCATCACCCTCACGCCCGACCAGGTCCGCCACATCCGCTCGCTCTTGGCCGAGCGGTCGGGCCTGACCGCCCGCCTGGACCAGTGCGGCCTGGACGTCAACCGGGCCGTTGCCATCGGCGAGGACCTGGCCCAGGTCGAAACGGCTCTGGCCGACTCCCTGGCCGAACTGTTCGAGCAGGCAGCGGACCAGGCAGGTGCAACCGGATGCCCGTAATCCAGTTCACCGAGCTGGGCCACCTCTGTGACGCCCTGCCCCCACGCTACCTGGTCCGCGTCGAGACGCTCGAAGTCTCCGAATGGTTAGGCGCGCCCCCGACCAGCCATCGGGTGACCATTAGCGTCCGCGTGCGCGCCATCGATCCGGCCGGCAACGTCCTGGCCTGGTACCGGCCCATCGCGACCTTGGTCGATGACCCGGGTCCGGTCGAGGCGGCCTGGCACGAGGCCCAGCAGCAGACTGACCTCGTCCGGGGCTATCTGCGCCGGCAGGGATTCAACGTGCAGCCCGGGCTCATCGACCTGGGCGACATCGCCTTACTGCCCGGCCTCTGGCCCGCCGAACTTCGTCCCGCAGCCGCTCAGCCCGGGCCGTTGGGCGCGGTCTTTGCCGATCCCGACCAGGTCGGCCAGAGCGAGTACCGGGCGATCCTGGACACGGTCTTGACCGGCGCCCTGGACCTCGACGAGTGCGATTACGATCCAGATCGCGAATGCGATCCCGAAGCCTGGACCTTGATCCGCAGCATGCTGGACGAGTTCGCGGGCTGGTCCCGCGAACTCGCGGCGCGCATGGACACCGCCGGCCTGTGAAAGCCGGGCCAGCCGTCGACGCCCACGGGTATCGCATCGTGACCGTGGGTGCTGATACAGCGGACGAGGCGCGCGAAAAGGTGCGCGACCAGCTCGACCGCAAAGACCGCCGTGGCCACCAGCCACAGGGGCACGCCAGCGGCGACCAAGTATGAGAAAAAGAGGAGGAATTCATGCACAACATACAGCCTAACGAGCCGGTACGGGTGATCCAGATCGAGATCGCCGTGCCGGCCAGTATGTCGATCGGCCAGGTGTCTGATAACGTGGCCGACTTGCTGGCCCGGGCCGTCGAAAGTTTCGACGGCTGGCTGCTGGACTGGCGCTACACCGGGCATCAGCGCTACGTCACAGCTCCCGCCAAGCCGGAGCAAGGTGCCATCTTTGGCCTGCCGGGCGACGAGCTTGGCGCGGTCCTGGACTGGTCCGCAGCCGCCGGCTGCACCACGGCGGTGGCGGACCTGCTGGCCTATTTCCGCCAGTTCGCCGAGATTGCGGCAAAAAAGTTGCTGCCGCCGCATCTCGGCCGCCCCGATGAGCTGGTCGACGTGCTCCTGGTCCAGGCTCTGCGCGCCAGCGGTCATGCCCAACTGGCGACCGAGGTCGAGGCCGGACTGTGGCGCCGCCCCGACCCCCTGCCCGCCGGGGTGTCCCATGTCTAAACCGACCGGGCAGTTAGGGCTGGGCTGGGGCGACCCACCCACCTCACCATCTCCCCCGCCGCCGGCCAGCCCCACGCCGCCGGCCCCGATCGCTGCCACAGCCGTAGCCCCGGGCGCGGAACCCGGGGATAAGCCAGCCATCAAGCACACCTGCGGGATGTGCCGCCAGATGGTCAAGGCCAACGCCGACGCTACCAGCGGCGTGTGCCGGCTCATCTTTGGCCGGCAGGTGCAGGTCAAGACATCGGCCTGCGACCAGATTGACGCCGACCCCGATCTGGTCAAAAAGTACGCGCCCCCGCCCCCGCCGCCCAAACCGGAGCCCAAGCCGGCCCGGGCCAAAGTCAATACCAAGATCCGGCACCGCGCGGCGCCCCCGGCCGATGGCTGGGCGCCCTACGAGAAGCCGGCCAGCACAGCGCCGGCAGTCCTGGTCATCGCCCGTATCCACCCCGGTCCCGGCCGCGTTGGCACCCAGCCGGTCATCGTCACCACTCACCAGACCGGCCAGATGCCCAGCGCCGCGCGCAGCGGCCGCCTGGCCGACCTGCCCGACCTGGTGCGCGCCGTGGTAGAACAGCACTACCAGACGGCCCTGGAACTGGAGCGCCTGACCGACGAACTGGCAGCCTTGGCCCAGGAACAGGGCCTGCCCGGCGCGTTCCAGGCCGATGGCACGCTGCACCCGAACCTGGTCGACCATCCCGAAGGGCAAGAATACCTGGCTTTGATCAGCGCCCCGACCAGCGCGGACGCCGCAGCCGACGACACCGACCCAGCGGACGCAGACGAGGATGCCCCCGACTCAGCAGACGCCGGCGATGACGACGCTGACCCGGCGGACGCAGACGAGGATGACCCCGACTCAGCAGACGCCGGCGATGACGACGCTGACCCGGCGGACGCCGGCGATGACGACGCCGACCCGGCGACCTCATTCGACGACGAGGAAGAATAATGCCCCAGTTCCTCGTCTGCGAGACGACCCTGACCACCATCCGGTGGTACACGGCCATCGAGGCCGAAGATGAGGCAGCCGCCCTCGCCGAATATGGTGAGGGCTGTTACGAATCGGACTATCACGAGGTTGGCGACAACCACAGCGTGGTAGAGGTCAAAATAGTGAGTCAAAACACAGGAGGTACCCCATGACCGTTCCCGCGACCGACCCCCCGGCCCCGGCCAGCCCCACGGCCCCCACTGACCCCGCGCCGGCGCCCGCTGCGCCCGCCACCCGCGTCTATCACTACGATGGGCGCGAGTGGCCCATCACCGACCCGGCGTTCACGCATGATGCAGTGATCGCGCACATGCAAGAGTTGTTCGCCGAACTGGCCGGGAGTCCCGAGATCCGGCAGGAGACAGCCGCCGATGGCATCGTCCACTACCATCTGCGCAAACGAGCCGGAACCAAAGGGTAGCATCACCCCGGCGGCCATCGTCGCCCGGCTGACGATACAGCCGCTGTACCTGCGCAGTGTGGTCCTCCTGCAGGAGCTCAGCCGGCCCGACCTCACCGCGGCCGAACTGGTGGCGCATGAGGCCGAACTGCAGCAGGTAGCGACGGAGCTGGAGACCCATGTCAAAAGTGTCCAGAAAATCGTCGCCCGCTGCCGGCAACTGCCCCCGACCCCGACCCGCACCCCATGTCCGGGGTTCTAGCCGGCCCCCCGTTTTTACCCTACGTGAGCAGCCTCCTGCCCCTTTTGGAGTGCCGGAGGCTGCCCACGTACAGTGGGCTGGACCAGAGCCTGCTCGGCGGATACCGCCTGGCGGATTTCTGGTACCTGTGGGACCTCTGGTCGACGTTTCTGGCCGGCGTGCCCCCGGCCAACTCGACCGCCCAGGAAGCGCTGACCGACTTTATGGACGAGGTAGACCAACGCCTTTTCCCGGTGGACCTCTGGGCCTCGCACGAGTACCTGAGCGCCGCCGACGAAGAAGACCTCCTCGAATGGACCCCGCTCTGCATCGCCGGGCTGGGGGTGCCGTGGGAATCCGTCGGCATCGACAACCTGGATCCGTCCGAGCAGGTCATGGTGGCCGTCGTATCCACCGCGTTGGGCTACCTTGGCCGCTGCCATGAGTCCATTCTGGACTGGTGGCAACAGCGCGGGTATGACGACATCCCGGCCCTCACCTGGCCGCGCCATCCCGAGGTCGCCGTGGCCTTGCTGGAAGACCTGGACCCGCCGCTGGATGGCCTGGCCGTCCTGTACCAGTGCGTGGTCAAAGACACCGGCAATCCCTTTCTGGATCTGCCCGACGGCCGCTGGCAGGGCGTTTATCTGGACGACGACCACGAAGGGTGGTGCTGGGAACCCGGAGCCATCCGCGAGCTGGCCCAGGCTTACGCCACGGTGCGCCCGGACGTGCTGCAACTGGAGGCCTACACCACGTGGTGGCAGAGTACCCGACGCGTGGAAACCCGGGTCCTGTCAGTC
>JAHJIN010000192.1 GCA_018823415.1 Chloroflexota bacterium
CCAGTCGGCAAACTGGTCCAGTTGCCGGCCCCGGGCCAGGAAACTGGGGTCCCGGCCCGACTGCTCCCACTCCTGGGTCAAGGCCCGCAAGCGGCGGCGCAGGCGCAGGTCCTCACGGCTGGCGCGAATCCAGTCGCCCAGGCAGTCCCAGGCGGCGATGAGCGCCTCGTGGGCGATCTCGACGGTGGGCGCGCCGATGGCTGGGTCCTGGTCAAAGGTGAGCAGCCGGTGGCGGCCAAACAGGTCCAGCACGGTCTCCAGGGCCTGGCGCTGGGCGTCGGCGGAGGAAATTTCCCCACGCCACGGTTGCCCGGCCAGGGAGAGGATCTCGGCGCGGGGCACGCGGCGCCGGGCGACGCCGCCCTCTTCATCCAGCACCACCAGGCGCAGGAACAGGTGGCGGGCCGCGGCCTGCTCCAGGGGCGTCAGCCCGGCGTAGAGGGCGTCTACCCGGCCCACCAGCGCGCCGGTGAGGCCGCCGATGTCCCGGTACGCCGCCAGGGTCATGGTGTTCCCCTCACGCCGCTCGAATAGCTCGGTGAGGGCGTATTGCAGCAGGGGCAGCGCGCCTGACGCGCCGCTGGCGTCGGCCACCAGGTCGTCCACCAGCCCCGGCTCGACGTTTACCCCCGCCCGCCGGGCTGGCTCCACGATGGCCCGGTGCAGTTCCTCCGGCGAAAGCGGCAGGGTGAACTCGACGCGCCGGGTGAACAGCCGGCCCCAGTCGGGCGATTGCAGGGGCTGGGCGAAATAGTCGGCGCGCAGCGTGACCACCACGTACAGGGGACTATGGGGAGCCTGGGCGGCAGCCAGCAGGTTGGCGACGAAACGCGCCCGCACGTCGGCATCCTGGGTGAGGGTGAACAACTCTTCGGCCTGGTCGATGACCAGGAGCAGGCGGTCATGCTCGGGCAGGCGGTCGGCGAGGTCCCCTCCCCACACCCTGGCCCTCGCCCCTCCCTCGCTTGCGGGGGAGGGGTGGGGGAGTGAAGGCAACGCTTCGTCCAGCGCCGCGTCCAGGGCGGCCTGGGGGTCTGCGCCGGGGAACATGGTAGCGATGTGCCAGCGCTCGGCGCTCCACTGCGCCGCCCGGCGCAGGGCCGGCACCAGCCCGGCCCGCACCACGCTGGACTTGCCGCTCCCGCTGGGACCCACCACGGTCAAAAAGTGCGCCGTCCACGCCTCGGTCCCCGGCTCTGGCTCTCCGCCCAGGCGTTCCAGCAAGCGCGCCAGCAGGGCCTCGCGCCCGAAAAAGTCCGGCGCATCGGTCTCTAGAAATGGCGACAGGCCCTTGTAGGGGTTCGCCGGCTCGCCGCCGGCCTCGGCGTCCCACCCCAGTTTCCCGGCCTGGATCTGCCGGTACAGCGCCGTGGTCTCGGCGGTTGGCGCCACGTCCAGTTCCTGGCGCAGGGCGCGGCGGCAAGTTTCGTACTGGGCCAGGGCCGCGCTTTGCTGCCCGCTCAAGGCCAGCGCCCACATCAACTGGCGATGGGCGGTTTCCTGCCAGGGGGTCAGCTCGATCTGCCGGCGAGCATAGCGCGCCACCTGATCATAATGGCCCAGGGCGCTGTGGTGGGCGATGAGCGCGTCCAGGGCGTCCATCACCTGCCGATGGCGGGCCTCTTGCTGGAGCAGCCGCCAGTCGTCAAAGTCTGGGCTGTCCGGCAGTTTCAAGCCGGTCAGGAAATCCCCCCGGTACAGCTCCACCAGGCGGACCAGCCGGTCCACGCAGGTGGGGCAGTGGACCAGGTCCTGGTGCAGGTGCGCGCGGTGGGCGGCCACCAGGGCGTCGAACTCGGCCGCGTCGGCCCGGCAGGCCGGGTGCGCCGGGTGCCAGGTCACGCTCTGGCGGGTGACAGTGAGGAGGGGCGGCGCGCCCTCGGCCGAAAAGGGGACCAGGACCTGGCGCAGGTTGTGCAGCGCCATGCGCAGGCTGACCTGGGCGGAATTGGCCGGGTACTCGCCCCACAGCAAGGCCTGCAACGTCTCCCGGCGGTGAGACCGGCCGCTTTCCACCACCAGATAGGCCAGCAGGGCGCGTGTCTTGTCGGACCGCAGGCCGGCCAGCGGCGCGCCGTCCACGGCGGCCTGGAACGTGCCGAACAGGTGCAACTCTAGCCTCTCCATGTCTAGGCTTCCCCTCTATCAGTTTGCTTTAACGCCAAGGCGCAGAGGCGCTCATGGATTCCTCTGCGCCCCTGCGCCTCTACGTTAACCGTTTTGGCCGCGCAAGTCAGATTATAGCACACTTTGCCCCTCTTGTCACGCTCTCGTTACGATTTCGTTACGATCATTTGGTATACTGCCGGTCAGAGAAACCAGGTTTTTCCGAAAAACCTGGTTTCTGACCCCTCTCGTTACGATTTCGTTACGATCGTTTGGTATAGTGGAAGCAGGCTGCGCGGCAGAAAGAGTGCGGTAAAAGTCAAGTCGAGATCGGAGGCGTAAAACGCACCTAAATAACCGAAATTGGGACGCCTGGGATCAAGCCTGCCCATCACGATTTTTTCGCTCATGGGGGCTACG
>JAHJIN010000193.1 GCA_018823415.1 Chloroflexota bacterium
CGGTTGGCCTACGTGGCCTTGACCCGCGCCCAACAATATCTGTACCTGTCCTTCGCTCAGGAGCGGCTGCAGGACGACGGCCAGGTGACCACCCATCGCCCCTCGCGGTTCCTGAGCCACATCCCCCGCGAACTACTGACTGTCCAGCGGGTCGGGGGGTAGCTAATGCCCACCGACCCGCCGAGGGTCAGAGAAAGGAGAGCCATGAAAAAGAACTGCCGGACCTGTGGCTATCTGCAGCCGGCGCCCCGCCACGAAACGTACCAGGACACATACGGGTGGTGCTACGCGCCCCTCCCGGCGTACCTGGAAGAAAGGATACCCCTGATCCACAAAAAAGAGGTGCGTGGCAGAACGTGTCCCGTGTGGATCCCCCGCTTCGGCTACCCCACCGTGGCCTGGTTGCGTTCCCGACTGCGCCGCAGCCGGCCCCCGGTGCGCTGGTCCATACAGGCCGCCTACGTGGTCTCGGGACACGAGACACACATGGGCCCCACCACCAGGCTCGAGGTGGCCGTGGTAGTCGCCCCGGTACGCGGGAAAAATGCGCTGCAACTCAACGAGCGGTCTCACAGCAGCGCAGACCGCCCGCCTATCATCTGGCACATCCGGCCAGTCGAGTTGGTGTTCTACTACCCGGACGCCCCTGAACTGGCCGCATACCTGGTGGGCCGTCCAGAAGTAGGGATCCCGCCCGCCATCCCGCTGGCAGGTTCGTGATGCCAGCCCTGCCATACCCGACCGTGGCCTGGCTGCGATCCCAACTGCGCTGGACCCGGCCCCGGGTGCGCCGGCGCGTACTGGCGGCCTATGTGGTCGGTAGCGAGGCCCGGGGCACAGCTACCCCCACCAGCGACCTGGACATCGCGGTGGTGGTCTCCCCGGTGCGTGGGCAAAGCGCCCTGCAACTCAGCGAGCGTTTTCACAGTACCGTGGGCCGCCCGGCGATACTCTGGCACGGCCGGGTCGTCGACCTGCAGTTTTTCTACCCGGGCGACCCCGATCTGGCCGAGTGCGCCCGAATCCCGCTGGTAGACCCGTGAAAATCGACCCCACCGCCATCGCCCAGGCCAAAGAATACCCCCTGGCCGCAGTGGCGGAGCGGCAGGGAGTGGCGCTGCGGCAGCGCGGGCGGACCCTGATAGGGTGCTGCCCCTTTCACGACGACCACACCCCCAGCCTGGTGATCTGGACTGACACCAAGCGCTTCAAGTGCTTCGGGTGCGGCGCGGGCGGCGACGTGATCGACTTTGTGCGCCGGGCCCAGCAGTGTGACTTTCGCACCGCTGTGGCTTGGCTACTGGGTACGACTGAGCTATCCCCGGCCCCCATCACTCCCGCCCCGCCACGGGCGGCTCGCTCGACCGTGCTGGACCAGGGCGCGGTCCGTATCCTGGATGTGGCTGCGCTGGCTTATCACCATTACCTGCTGGACCAGCCCGCTGTGCTGCGGTTGCTGGCCGAGCGGGGGGTGAGCGCCGCCACCGCCCAGACCTACCACATCGGATACACCGATGGGCAGCGGTTGGTCCCGGCGCTGCGACGCCGGGGGCTCTCGCTGCGCCGCGCTCGTGCCCTGGGCCTCCTGAACGGTCAGGGGGAACACCTGGCCGGGCGGTTGACCTTCCCGGTGCCCGAGAGCGGGCGCCCGGCGTTCCTCATGGGCCGGCGCGTCCAGCCCCTGACCGAACCCCACTGGCCGGGGGAGGAGCCCAAGTACCTGGGCCTGCCGCTGCCCAAGCCCCTCTACATCGGAGGCCAGCCCACGGCACGCCTGGCCCTCGTCGTGGAAGGACCGTTTGACCTGTGGCTGCTGCACGAGTGGGGCTACGGGGCCGCGTATGCCCTGGTAGCCCTGCTGGGCACGCAGGCCAAACCCGACCACCTGGCAGTGCTGCAACGCTATGCCCGCCTGTTGGTGTGCCTCGACCATGACGCAGCCGGACAACTGGGCACGACGGCGCTGTGTGAGGCGCTAGGGCCACGGGTGCAGCCCGTAGCCTTGCCGCCGGACGTCCACGACGTGAGCGAACTGGGGCCTCACGGGCGAGACCGTTGGGCCGCCATCGCCCAGGATGGTGGTATCGTGCTTCAGTGACCCTCGGGTCACTGAACCGGCGCCAGAACGCAAGTCTCCCAACTGTGTTACCAATGGCGAGCCGTCTACCTCTTCGGTAGTAGACTCGTCGGCGGAGAAAGGAGTCTACATGCCCCAACACCAAGTATATGGTGATGGCTTGCCCAGCGAGGAACTCGCCACATGGCCCGGCTGACAACGCGCCATCTGGAAACCGCCCGGCGACTCTTTGCCGTGACGCAGCTCTGGTATGCCAGCCAAGGCATTGACCAAATCGCCGTGCAAAGGATCCCGGGCGGGTATCGAGTGTGGCAACCGGCAGGTCCGGGCCAATGGCAAGACCTGATCGCCCTATCTACCGGCCGGGTCCAGGCGATCGCCGCCAATCCCGCCCTGTGGTGGCCGGGGGCACGCGCCGGGCACGAGGATCCCACGGAGGTGATCGCCCTGCCGCACGTGCGCCCGATGTTTGAGCCAGTCCTATGGACGTACAACTGGCTCAACGTCAACGAAATCGAGACTCTTATCAGCCAGGCGGTAGCGTATCACGCCGCCGCCATCCAGTGGAATCGCGCGGCGCGAGGACTGTAAATGGCAACCGCCACTATTTCCGCAGAACGCCGCGCCCAACTGCGCGAGTGGGGCCGCAAAGGCGGTCAGGCCCGCGCTGATAGAGAACTCTGACATAGGAGGTGAACGACATGGTACATCGCATTACCCCGCACCAACAAGTGCGGATCATCGAACTCGCAATTGCCGTCCCAGCCGATGCCGAGGATGGGATGGTCCGGGACGAGATGAGCGCCCATCTCTCCCTGAATGGCACGTACGACGAAGCGAGCTGCATCCTGGACTGGGGCTACACCGGTCGCGAGCGCGTGGTCCAGGCCGATGCCGACCCGGAGGAAGGGGAGGTATTCGGGCTGCCAGCGCTGCCAGGCACTGGTCTGGAACAGGATCGGCCCGGCCCGACTGCCGTAGCAGCCAGCGACCCACTGCGCGCCCTCCTGGCCCTGAGCCTGGAGCAGGGGCGCATCATTCGAGAACTGGACCAGGGTGAGAAGTGGCTCGAATGGTGGGCGATGGCCGGCGATGGCACCGCAGAAACCGAGTACGTCTGGGATGACCGCTGGCAAACAGTCCGTGACGCCCTGTCCAACCCTGCCCCGAACGTCGAATGGACTCCCCCCATACGCATCAGCGACGCGGGACCGTGGTGGTCGTCGCTGCTGCATGACCCCACCCCCTGGTGGCCGGCGGTCCACGTCGCGGATGAGGACGACGGCGACGACCAGGACTACTGGACTGTCTGCGCCGGCGCAGAGGAGAGCCCAACCGTGCTCCTGACCGGCCTGGACGAGCGCACGGCCACGCTCGTGGTTGCCGCGCACAACGCGGTCAGCGGTCAGGATCGGACGACCTGGCCGGTGCGCGCCGACTGGCTGTACGAACTGGCGTCGGCCGCGGACCGCTGGGGGCAAGACCACTACCTGGTCCCCGAAGCCGAGGACGAGGATGGTGACGGCCCGTTCCACCACTGGGAACGGGCGTTGGATCAGGTCATCGGGCGGCTGCTCCTGGAGATCCCCGCCTCGTATCGCCGCTACGAGGTCCAGATCTCGGACGACGAGCCGCTGATCATCAGCGCGGCCGACGAGGAACACGCAGCCCTGATCGTGCGGACGATGATGGACCTGACCGTCATCGCCGTGCGGCCCACATAAGGAGGCGGGATGATCATCCAATTCTCACACCTGGAGCACATGCTCCAGGTGTTGCCGCTGCCTCAGGTGATCCGGGTAGAGCCGCTGGAAACCCTGGAGCCGAACGCGGGCTACCGCGTACGCTTCGCGGTGCATGTCCGCGCCCAAAATCGAAAGGGGGATGTGCTGACCTGCTGTCTGGACACCAAGACGGCACCCAATCCTAGCGCCCAGGACCGGACAGCCCTCCGCCAACAGGCCAACGATCTGGCCTGTGACGTCGACCAACATCTGGAGGCCCTGGGCTATGAAGTGCGCCACGGGCTCATTGACATCGGCCCAACCGAGGTCATCCCCGGCCATTGGGCCGGTTCGCGGCGGGATGGCGATGCCGCCTGAACCACTCACGATGGAACGGTACGTGGTCTTTGTGCCACGATCGGAAGTGGTGCCCGCCCACTTGACCGTGGGGGCGGACTGGCCGATCTACAACGCGCCCCGGCCCCTCTGTGGCACCGTCACCTGGGAGCGAACCGGCTGCGGGGCCGGCCGCTTCTTTGCTGCCATCGACCCGGCTGACCCGTATGCGCCGGCCTTTACCCGCCGCTGCGCCCAGGATGATGCCTTCCTCCTGGTCTTTGCTACTCAGGAGGAGGTCGAAACCTGGGCCCGGGCCTACTGCCAGTCATGCGGTGTGGATCCGGACGAGTACGCCGCAGACGAGTTTGCCCGGTACGCACGCCAGAGCTACCGGCAGCACGTGGGGCACACGCCCCACGTGGTCGGCTGATGGCCCAGATGGCTGCACTTGGCCGCCGCGATAGCAGCGTCAGCCGCAGGTGCGGTTGCGATCAGCGAGACTTGCCCTATGCCATCACGCACCGGCCTGACTCTGATCCAGGCCCGCCTCCCCCGGCCCCGACGGGGCCATTTCACCAACCCTGACCCTTTGCCACATCCACAGCCGCGTGCCCTACTAGCTCGCGGCTCCAACCTACCATTAGGGGCACGCTGCTGCGATGTTCTGGTCCAGACATCGCTCTGGACCACATCGCGGCCGCGTGCCCCACCGCCGCCTCCAGCCCGTCTGTCTCGCGCAACGCGCGCAGGATGGCGGCCTGAGACTCGCTCAAATCCGCATAGTCGGCATTCATCTGGGACAAGGCCTGCGCGCTGAGTACGGCCCACGGATCACAGGCGCGGGCAGGCGAGAGGAGTTGCATATAACAGTCCTCGCATACAATCCGCCCACCATATGTCATCTCATCACCAGCCGGGATGGATTCTCCACAACGATTACAGATCACTATTCAGGCCTCCTTCAAGGGTCGGTTCATAGGTGATTCCCCCGCGCTCCAGCCAAGGATGCCACTCCCGCCCCACCAACCGGTAGGCAGAGTGGTAGGCCGCGCGATAGGATGCCGAATGATGCACGGCCGGATATTCATGTTCTTCGAGCCAGCGGGTCAGGTCCAACACCGGCGGCAGCGCAAAGGCCCAGCGCCCCGCGCGGCACCCGGCCACGAACGCGGCCCAGGCCGTGCGGACGTCCTCTGGCGTACCCCAGGTCGGCCCGGCCGTCGCCAGGCTGGCCCGGGTGAGCGCCGCCAGGTCGCCAAACCGGGCCTTGAACGGGCGCAGGTGCACCCGCCCCAGCCGGCCATCCGGCCGCACGACCTCCCACAGCGGCTCGCCGGCATTGGGCGCCACGGCCTCGTACTCGGCCCGCAAGCGCGCCGCAAAATCAGCTGGCGACGCGATCAGGTGCGCTGGCCCACACAGGCCCTGGTAGAGCAGCTTGTACACGTCGCGCGGCTCCCAGGCCGGATAGCGCTGGCCGTGGTGGTCGATCAAGCGAGCCCACGCCAGCGATGGGGTGTGGTCAGGCGCAACCGTTACCAACATGGCGTCGTCATGTGTTTGACCTCAATCGACGCCGCGCGTGCCGACGGCCAAGGTGTATCGCTCGGTCTTGCCGGACGCTGGTTCGCTCGTAAAGAACCACTCCACACGATTGATGTGGAACCCGGCTTCGCTCAATAGGCTCGTCCACTCGGTCTGACAGAAGTTTTCTCCCAGCGGTTCGATGGAGAGCAATTGTCCGCCCGGAGCCAGCACTCGCGCGGCCTGGGCCAGGATGGCGGGCGCGTCCACGTCTGGCGCTGCGTGGTGGTGCAGCACCCAGCCGATGACCGCCACGGCAAACGCGCTGTCCGCCAAGGGCAGCGTTTCCCCCCCACTCTGTACGACCCGGTTCAAGCCGCTTCGGCGCATCAGTTGCACGCCCAGGGTTGCCGGCTCGACATAGACCGCCGGCCGGTTCAGGCCCGCGTAGAGGGGCACCAGCCGGCCCCACCCGGCGCCCACGTCCAGCACCGGGCCGCGCGTCTGGGCCAGTTCCCGCCGTAGCAGCGCGATTTCGCGGCGTTCGGCCTCGCTTTCAGCGACGGCCTGCTGCTGGGCGAGGATGGTATAGTCGCGCAGCGCTTGCTCCCAATCGGTTCCGTCCCGGCTGACGGCCACGCAGGCCCAGTAGGCATGGGCGGTGACCGTGGCGGCCAGGTCCACTGAGGCGGGCAGTTGGCCCAGCAAGGCCTCACGCAGTCTTTGGCACGTCAAATCGTAGCGGTCCAGTTCGTCAGATGGTCTGGGCATGGGCCTGGTCTCCTCGGAAAACCCTGTTGGGCACGTGGTAGTTGTTGCGACTTGGCGTACCAAGCGGTGTCACAAGCAGCTCATGCGGAGCACAGTACGCTCGTGGGGCCGGCGCGCGTAAGGACTGCAAGTCAGCCGTCTTGGGCAACGGCGCAGGCCGGGCATAGGCCGGGGATGGACAGATGGTCCAATATGGCCTGGAACCCACAGGCGGCTTGCAGTTGTTCGACCAAGGCTTGGGCCACTTCTAGTTCGATGCCGGTCACCTGCCCGCAGGCCGGGCAGACCAGGTGTAGGTGGGCGCCGTGGAGGCCCAGTAACTCGTAGCGGCGCTGCCCGTCGCCGGGGTCCACGCTGGATACCAGGTCAAACTCCTGGCACAGGTCCAGGGTGCGATACACGGTGGAAATGTCCACCGAGGAGCTGAGGTGCTGCACCCGGCTGTGCACCTCCTCGGCCGTGACCAAGCCGGCCACGTCGTGCAGCACGGACAGGACCATTTCGCGCTGGGGGGTCAGCCGGAACCCCCGGGCGCGCAACTGCTGGATAAAGGTCTGTTCGCAACTCGTTAGCTGCCTCCGGTTTATTGCTAACGGTCGCAATAGCTATTATAGCATGATTGCGATTGTCTGCAAATAGGGCCGGCTTGGGGTCGGGCTGATACTCATGCCCCTGGAGCGCCGGGGCCGCCCACCCCGGTGCAATCACGTGGCGCTGGCCGAGACGACCAGCGCCAAGATGAAACTATCGCCAGGCTGGACCGGGGCCGGAGGCAACCAGCCTGTAAAGGTCCAGTCAAAGGAGGCCATATGCCCCAGTTTTTCGTGCGCAGCCTCGAACGATGGCTGGTCGTCGCCAAGTACCAGGTGGAAGCACCCACGTTGGACCAGGCGGTGCAAAGCAAAGCCGGCGACGTCGCCTACGATGAGCACAAGCACGACGGATCAGGAGACGAACTGATCGAAGTGCTCGAATCCTATAGTGGAGGCCTGATGCCCCCGGTTCCCACTGCTGTCACTCTGGCCGGCACCTACCCGGTGCCGGTGTGCTGCTGGCAATCGGATAGTGGGCGTAGCCACCTCGTCAGGTCCGGCCAGACCGCAGACTTGCTATTTCAGGTGGCCGTTTCGACTGCCGGGGGCGGCCGCGAAACACTAGAGATTCAGACGCGCGACCGGCGCCTCGTCTGGGTCTGGGCCTGGCATGTCGACGCGGCTGGGCGACTGCATATGGCAGCGCCCATGTTCACGCTGGACGGACCCAGCCACAAAGTCAGGCGCCAGCGTGAGGCCGCGCTCGCGGCCCTGCTGTCCGAACTGGCCGGCGCCCCGGTGCACCCATGAGCCCCCGCCAGATCGTCAAGCTCACCGGCACCTACGAGGCGCCGATATGGCGCTACGATGACGGCCGGGCGCGCGTGGTGGAAACGGGGCGGTACCTCACCGTCCCGTTCAAACTGACTCTCTCCGCGCAGGGGCGCGGTCGATTCACCAACCACGAAGGGGTCCTGGGGGACGAGCAGCCCCGGTGCACGACCTACGTGGTTGAGAACCTGGATACCAATCCGGCTCACAGTACCGGGCACGACAACACCGGCCGGGAATACGAACTGCTGACCTGGCTGGGACCGTTCGTACCCGGGCGGCAGCATGGCGACGGGCGGTTCGTCGAGTTGGAAATCCAGACCTGGGACCGGCACACGATCTTTATCTCCGGCTGGTACCTCCAGCGCGACATTCTCAAACACGCCTCCACGATCGCGGAGCTGGATGAGCCGAGCCAGGCCGCGCTCGTGGCCCTGTTGGACCAACGGCGCCAGGACTATCGCCCCACGGTGACGGTCCCGATGCAGTTGGGGCTGCTATAGCCATGCCCACCACCTACACCCAATCGCGCCGCGCAGAGGACTATGGCACGGCGCACGGCTATTTCCTCGACCTGGCCGACCAGTCCGCCCGGGCCGTCATCCCGGGGGCGCTGTTCGACCGCGAGGAACCGCTGCTAGAAGCTCCCTCGACCACGGGCGGCAAGCTCTACTACACCGCCGTCTATACCAGCCCCGGGTCGGATCAAACCGACCACGGTCGGGCAGCCGTGGTCGTGCACATCTACGGCAGCACCGCCCAGGCCGTAGTAGAGAGAGGGGCCAACACGACAACGCGGACCATGACCGCTGGTCAGACGGCGCGCTACGTGACATCCGTACGCAGTGAGAAACAACACAAGGGGTACGATTACGCGCCCCTGGCCACGTCCCGCATCAGCGAGGCGGCATTTATGGCCGCCAGCCCCATGGGGCAGCTCGCTGGCGTACAGCCGCCCCCCGGGACGCCCACGGCTGGCTTCATGGCCGAACTGGATCCAGCCTGCTTCCCCACGGACCTGGAGCAGGCCCAGCGCATCATCGCGACGGCGGTGCGCTATCATCTACAATCGCTGCGCGAGTGGCCCCGCGACAAGGGGGTGAGCTATGGCTACGTCCGCATCTCGCCCAGCGCCACCGGGCGCTGGTGGAAGGTGGGTTGGATCTGCGGCTTTGGCTGCGCCATTACCCCGGCGGGCGAGGTCGCGCCGCTCACCGACGCAGAAATGGCCGCCGAGGCGGCGGCTATCGCCGGCTCGCTGGACCCGGCCGCCAGTCTCTACAACGCCCGCATGGACCTGCAGTCGTTGTTAGGCATCCTCACCGGCCGGGACGATCTGGACCTGCGTCACGTGGAAGCCCTGATGACCGCGGCGCTGTCCAGCGTGGTCACCGACGCCGCGAGAGCTGACAGCGACCCGGCCACTCTCGAACTCCCCACCCAGGAGGTGCAAATGAAAACGTGCTCCGTCATGCAACGCCTGGTCACCCAGTTGCTGGAGCAGCACGGGGTAGACCTGGCCTACCCGGATGCGTATCTCAAACTACGCTTGCCGGGCGAGTCGTTCATGCCCCTGATGATCGAGCGCATCGGCCCGACCCGACTCAGCGTGTCGCACTATTACGTGTGCGACGAATGGAGCGGCGAGCTCGCGGCCGACCCCGACGTGGAGATCTTTATCGGCTACGACCAGTGGGTGCCACTGGCGATCCAGCACCCCGCGCCCTTTGGCTACATGGTCGCGGCTGAACTGTCGGACGACGGCCAGCGCGTCGAGCGCCTCAACCGCAAAGCCCAGGCTAACCTGGCTGCCTTTGTCAACCAGTGGGCGCGGAATCTGAAAGCCCAGGGATTCTTGAGCGACAGAGCCACAGTCGAGAGGAAAAAGACCTGGCCGGCGGAGACCCCCGACGTCTCCCCTATGGCAGAGATAACTGATCCTGCGATAGAGCCTGAAGCCACTCCCAGCATGCCGGATGCGCTCGTCACGGCTGCCACTGCCCTGACAGTGCGGGCCGTATTGAGCCACCGGGCTCGCAGTCACGAGAATGAACTCTTCGCAGACCCCGCGCCCGCCGACCTGCAGCCGGCAGCAGCGGGGCCTGAATTGCCCCAAACTGCCCCTGCCTTGGCAACAATGGGGCCTGAATTGGCAAGCCCGGGCCGATCAACTCCGGCTCTGCCGGTGCAACTAAGGTTCTTTTGAGATGAACGCCAAACAGTGGCAGGAGCTTACTGAACTCGTGCTCGCGGGCTTGCTCGCGAGTGGCACCGTCGATAAAGACCACTGTCTGACCAATATCCAGCAACAGATGGTCGAAACGGGGCTGATCTACGAGCACCAGGAGCTCGTAGCTTTGGCCACTACCGCTATCTCACTGGTGAGAACAGCGGGAGCCAAGCAGTGGCACCTTGAGCAAATGCTCCTATTGCTCGTAGGAGCAGAACAGGTGGCGCTGTTGCGGCGGGCGTTGCAGGAGGCAACTAGCTCCGCCCTATCCGCCCAGGGCTATTCGATATCGCCGGCTGAATGCGACCCGTGGACCCCGTCAGAGGCCCCAGCGTGGGAGATATAAGCCGCGCCATGGGTATCCGTTTCTACCGGGCCGACGATGCGGCCAGTAAAGACGCGATCAATGCTTTCCTGACTCGCCACACGCAGTGTCCTGTGGACAACCAGCGTGGCGCTGGCAGTACCAGGGGCTACGTGGCCTACTACGCCACGGCGTGGCCCGACGATGGCCGGCCGCTACTGGACCGCCTGGTAGCCGTCGCCAAGTTTTGCCCACTCCACACGCCCCAGGCCGCCCGGTTCTTTGCCGGCGGCGACTGGCGGCACGTGTACACGCTCCAGCGCCTGGCCGCGTGCCGGGCGCCCGCGAACCTGCTCAGCCAGTTCCTGAGCTGGTGCCTGCGCGAAATGGGGCGAGATGAACGCTGCTGGTACGTGGCGACCTACACCTGTACCAGCACCTATGGCCCGGATGGACTGCCGCATGATGGCGGCATCTATCGGGCCACCAACGCGGTGTACGGGGGTCTGACCGCCAGCGGCCGGGTCGAGGGATTCCTGCGCGAGGGGCGACGCCACTCCATGCGCTGCGGTCCCAAGACCCACACCGTGGCCGAGTTGACGGCCATCAACGAGGCCGCCCGGCAAGCTGGTCGCCAGGATCCGATCCGGCCCCTGCGCGGTGCCCCCAAACACCGTTACTGCTGGGCCGTGGGGCCCAACCGCTGGGTGCGTCGTCAGTGCCAGCGGGCCCTGGAACAGCGTCTGGCTCGCTACCAGTTCGTGCCGGCCAGCTAACCCCGGCTGTTGATCTGGCTGCGACAACTCGTCGGAAGCCGCACCGGAGCCGCCTGGCGGCAACTGGGGTGCACCTGGTGAGCGCCGCGTTGCAGCCGGTCGGCGAGACCAGATCGGTCCAGGAAATGTACGCACTCGGCCGGCTCTGGCCCTACCCCAAGCGACCCCACCGCCGCGCGCCAGTGATGGGGGCGTGGTACTATGAAGGACAAAAGGTCAAGTTCGTCTATGACCTGGGACAGACCCCAACTTTCCCGAAAACCCCCGTGGCCTACGGAACAATCGCGGAAACTTGGCGGCAAACTTCCGCGAGCTATTGACTGAACTACCACAACCCAGATAGGAGGTGTCGAATTGACGGTAACGACATTCGTGGCCCAGCACGACGTGATCGACGCGGCCAGCGGCGAGATTGTCGTCGAGCAAGGCCAGGTCGTGGACCTGGGCCAACTCCGCGAGATTGGCCGGCGCATCCTCGGCCGCGAGGTGCCAGCCGGGGAAGCCCGCTTCGCCAACCGGCTCTTCCAGCGCCTGACATTCCCCAGTCAGGCCGCCGGCGATGCGGCGACCCACCTGGTCGCCGGGGTACGCTACACTGACCAGCCTGGCGAGCCGGTGTGCGTCATCACCGCCCGGGCCATCGAAGCCCAGAATGGGGGCTTTGACGTCAAACTCCACGACCAGGACGAAATCTATATCTCGACGGGGCGGCGCCGCGAGCACTGGGCCACCATCGAGGCGATGGCCGACTGGGTCTGCCTGGAAACCGGGGCCGACTACTGCCTGCTGACCGTGCGCTATCGGCATGGCGGCGAGCTGACTGGCCTGGGTTGGTGGCCGGTCATGATTGGCAAGACCCCCTGTAAACCATTCTGCCGCTGTCCGGCGGCGACCGAGGCCTGATATGTCCCCTGGCCTCTTGCGTGATCCTGACCGGTGGAACCTCATCTGCTATGTGCGCTGCCCCGACTGTCAGGAACTTACCGCCTACCCCTCACCCTATGGGCGCTATGCCCCGACCATCACCTGCCAGGTCTGTGGGGCCGAGTTCGCTAACCCGGCGCAGGGTAGTCCAGATGGGTTGGGTTAGCCATCCCCATCGTGGCCCCACAATCTCCCCGCCTGCCCCTGGCCCTACCACCGCTCGCCTACACCCCGTCAGTGCTCCAGGGGGTGTGGGCGCTGAGCACATTGCCTCCGCCAGCAGATGATGGTCAGCAGTTGCTCCTCGATGCCGGGCTGGATGGCCTGGCCCATCGCGTGGCCGACGAAGCCGCGGCCCTGGGGCAACTGGCCTACCTGTCAGCCTGAGAAAGGAGGAAAACGTGCCGCATGGACGAGTTCACCCGTGAAATGGCCCGGCTCGCCTACGATACGCTGTACGCGCGCCGGCGGGGCAAGAGCAAGCCCATTGCCCCGCAAGAGTTGGCCGCCCAGATCGAGCGGCAGTGGTTCGTCTATCGCAACGGCGTCGTGGCCCAGGAAGCAGCGCGAATCCTGGGCCGCGCCCGACCGCAACGCCTGGCCGAACTGGTAGATTCTCTGTGGGATCAGTTGGCCCTGTTTGGCGAGCGCTGGGAATATCCCGACTGGGACTATGATGACCCCCAGACGGTTGACGAGCCGGGACCGTGCTGCCCACTGGACCACGATGCGCTACTGGTCTGCGCTAGGTGGTCCGCCGATGCGATCGCGGCCCTGCGGTGGCTGCACCGTGACCAGCATGGTCGGGCGCCCCGCCCTCAGTACACGCTAGGAGACCTGGCCGACTGGTTGGCCGGCGTCCAAACCGTCCAGTTGACGCTGGGAATCTGATGCCACCCCAACTCGTCTCCGGGGCACTGGCCTCGGCCAAGGCGGAGAAAGCGCGGCAGCAAGTCACTATCACCATGCTGGAAAACAGGGAGGTGTAACCATGTTTCCTGACCCGATGCGCCTGCGGTTCTACCCGCAGGATACCGATTTTGAGAAGAACCTGGCGGCCTTGCGCGCGGCCGTGATCCGCCAGCACCCCTTTGCGCCGGTGTACCTGGACGTCTGCATCTGCGAAGGGGGCCGGGTGCGCGTGGCCAAGGCCTCGACGGCCCACATCCGGCCCGACAGTTGGTTTGCCTACACCGACGAGTCCGGCGCCTACGGCCACCGCCACCCGCCAGTTGAAATTCGGTGGGTCGAAGCCTGGTGGGAAGCCCCATGACCGCCGGCAAGGTGGGCATCGCCGGCCTGGACGAGCAACTCCGCGCCCGGCAATGCCACTCGGCCCTGGGCATCGTCTCCGATGGCCGGGGCAATCGCATGACCGCAGCCCGCTATGGCCTGGCCGGGCTGGATCGCCCCAGCAAGGCCACTGCTCTGTGCGGCGTCGCCGGGGTGAACACCAGGCCGACGCTGCGCGAGGACGCCGTCAGCCACGCCTCGTTTGGCGTGGCCGGGGTCAAGGATGCCACCACGCTGCGCGCCGCCCACGGCGCGTGCGGCGTGGCCGGCAACCTCGGCTCGACTGTCAGGGCCGAGTTGCCCGATCTGCTCCGGCCGCCCCACAGCCCCCAGCGCCAGCGGTTAGGGGACCGGGCCGCCGAAGTCGCCCACCAGTACGGCGTGTACTTTGCCGATTACACCTACGTCGTCTGTACCGACGACCGGGGAGTGGGCGAAATCCTGCGCTGGCGGCAGGGTCGAGAGGACGTATTCGGCGTTGGACAACGAATGCTGCCGCTGTTCCTGGATTCGAGCGCCTATCGCATCTGGACCGGCACAGCCCCCCGGTGGGCGTCGTTCGACACCTATCTGGCGGCCATCGAGATGATCCAGCCCGACGGGTTTGCCGCGTTCGACGAGATCGGCAACCAGGGCGCATCGGTCAAGAACTTTGACCTGATGACGGCCATGGGCTATGGACCAGACCGGGGTTGCTTCCCGATCTACCACGTGCGGCCCAAATGGCGGGACGACGCGACGGTGACCGGGCTGCCCTGGCGCAGCATCCCCGCCGCGGCCCGCTGCGCCGTGGCCAACGCCCGCATCGCGGCGGCCGACCCGGTGATGAAATATTACGCCGCGCAGTCCCGGCTCATCGGTCTGGGCGGCATGGTACGCGGCCCGATCCCCCGCGATTTTCGGCACTACTACATCGCAGAACTGTGCCGGGCGTACCCCGACCATCAGTTCTGGTGCCTGGGTCAGGCCAATTTCAAAGTCGTGAACGGTCTGGGGGCGCTGGGATTGCTGGACCGCTGCTGGACAGACGGGTCGTGGTGGATCTTGGACGCTGCCTGCGAGCGATTCGCGGTGGTGATGGACGGGCAAATCCGTATGCACTCCCTGGAGGGCATCGCGGCCAGCCTGTTCACCATCACCGAGTGCATGGCCGCGAACCTACGCTCGCTGCTGGCGGCTTACGCCGGGCTGTGGGAATGGCCCCCGCCGGACCCGCTGCCCCTGGACCAGCACGACCCCGACGAGGCCGAGGAGTTGTACGACCGGGTGCACCAGGCCCGGCTGGACCTATTCGGCGACGAGCAGGTCCGAATGTGCGGCAACGTACCCGTGCGTGTGCTGCGCGATACGGACGTTTCATGAACCGTGCCGTACCGCCGCATGTCGCCCAGCTTTTGGGCTGTGGTTAACCAGCAACTGGGCGGATGCAAAGCATAACATGGACGCGGTCTGATTCTGCCGCACCGATGATGCGGCGAGTCTTGAAACCGCCAACCCCATAGAGAGGAGAAAAACATGCCATCAAGTCAAGTACAACCAGCCCCGAGCCAACTCCCGATCATCGAGGTGGGCCGGCCGGCCCTGGTCATGCAGCATCAGCTAGCCAGCGACCTGGCCGCCCACCTGGTTGGCATCAATGCCACCGTGTACGAGGGCCTGCTGCGCCTGCTGGAGACCCTGTTGGAAGCTGACGAGCACGTAGTACGGCTCGTCGAGGACGGCTGGGATCTGGAAACGGAAATAGACGCGGAGACAGACGCACAGCAATACTGCCCCGCGTGCCAACAGATGGTCAAGGCCGACGCTGCCAACGCGGCCTCGTTTGAGAGCCACGGCTGCTGTGTCGATTGTCACAGCGCGTGGCAGCATGGCCGCCGGTGGTAGGCAGATGACCACGATAGCCGCTGAACACACTGCCTCACCGCCGCCCATCCCGCTCCAGACGAGAATCACCAGCCGGCTGAGACAAATCTGCCGATCAGTCAAGGTGAATCCCCCGCACCGCGCGATCACCATCCATACGGTGCTGTTCTTCTGGTGGACGAGTTCCCAACAGCGCCCGCCCCGGTTCCCACCCCTGGCCGACCTGGCGGCCATCTGGAACTACCCCGGCGTCATCCACCTGGGGCGATTCTGCGTGGGCCGCCTGGTCAAACCAGTCTCCGGCCCACCTCCGGCCGACCCGCCGACCCTGACTTCTGCTGCAAAATGGCAACGCTGGATCGAGTTCGGGCAGTGCCTGCCGTTTCTGCGGGTTGAAAAACCCGGTAGTCTGGCCGGCCGGATCACGTATGCCGGGCAACCGCTGTTCGAGTACCCCGTCCCTCTTTTCCACGTGGCCTACGGGCTACAACTCGCCGGGCGATTTCAACCGCTGTTTACCTCGGGCGGGTCGCGGCCGTGGGACAAGCTGTGCTACCTGAACCCCCCCGGTCGGTTTTACTGGGGGCCGGAAATCGAGTTTAACGAGGACGATAGGACCGATGACGCCCCGGTCTTTTATCGGACCGCAGTCGAGAAACAGGTCCACACCGCCCGGTTCTGGTCGCGCGTGGACGAGGCCGCGTGGCGCGTCCGAGACCTGGCTTGGCGGGAACTGCTGCACCAGGTACGGGCTCGCCAACTGTGGCCGGCCCTGATTGCGGCCCGCCAGGTGGCGGGAACCATCTGGTGGCTGAACCGCTACTGTCTACCGCTACACGGTCGCCATGAGTCGGCCATCCGGCGGTTGGATGGGTTCTTGCAACGCCAGATCACCGCGGTGGAGCAGCGCCGGCGTCAGCAACAACTGGCCCGGTTCCGGCGCGGGTGGCAGTACTGGCGCTGCATGCAGCGGGAATGGGGGGCCAAGAACACATGGCGGACGTAACTACCGTAACCGCGTCAATTGTGCACACGGTCCCGTATCTGACCGAGGAGGCCGTGTGTCCCTATTGCCAGGCCACAAACACATTTCGGCTGCTGGAGGGACCAATCAGCCCGGTCAATCCCGAGGTCGTCTGCAAGCACGCCATGGCC